>JAJTED010000002.1 GCA_021300535.1 Planctomycetaceae bacterium
TACCGGCTACTTCGTCCAAAACGGCACCTACATGGTGTCGGACACCTACCCCACGCCCCAGAGCTACGTAGACGCGGTGAAGCAGCAGTTCGCTTCACTGCCGGCCGCCGCCCGGCCGCCGGAGTACGAAAACCTGCCCTACGAGGGCACGAGCTATGAGTACCCGGCCCGCCGCCTGGCCAACAAGACCCGGGAGCAGGCGCTCGTGTACCGCGGCAACCAGGGAGCGACGTCGAGGCTCTGGGTGCTCTATGAGTTCGAAGCCTTCCACGGCGGCTTCACGCTCTTCCCGTCGGCGGCCGACGACTTCAACGATCCCGACCCGAACCGGCCGCCGCCGCAGGACGGCGCCCGCAACTTCCTCTACTTCGACGGCCACGTGGACAATCTCTGACGGCCACCGCTTCCGGCTCTCGATTCCAGCGAGGTAATCCATGGCTTCCGCATCGCTCTCCGCCCGCTCGTCCGCGGCCGCTGCCGATCGCCCTGCCGGCGTCGGCCGCTGGCTGGCCGCGCTGGCGGTCCTCGCGGCGCTCGCCCTGCTCGGCGCCTGGTGGCTCGGCTCGTTCGGTGCTGCGGTAGACCCGCGGGTCGCGGAGATCCGCAAGCAGCGGGAGGAACTCGCGGCGAAGTACTCCAACGGCGCCGCCCCCACCGACCTCGGCGCGGCGACCGCGATGGCGACCGAGATGGCCAGCATCCGCCAGAAGATCGAAGCCCTGCCCGAGCACCTCCGGCCGCAGGCGGAGCAGGGGGGTGGCAGCATGGTCCGCACCGCCATGCGGGCCCGCATCAACGCCTACTTCAACGCCCCACCCGCGCAGCGAGATGCGGTGCTCGATCGGCAGATCGACGAGATGGAGGTGATGCGGCAGGCGTTCGAGGCGGCCGAGAAGGTGACGGCTGCGTTCGGCGGCGGCGGCGTTTCGGCACCATCCGCCACACCCCCCTTCGGCGGCCCTCCGCGCAGCACGAACGAAGAAGAGCGGAACAAGTTTCGCAAGGGCATCATCGACCGCACGTCACCGTCCGAGCGGGCCCGCTATGTCGAATACTGGCGGGCGGTGGCGGAACGCCGCGAGAAGCGGGGCATGCCACCGAGCCCGTGGGGCAGGTGACCGCATGGCCGACACGCTCGGCCTCCTCCAGGAGGCGTTGCAGCTCGCGCAGGACCTCGGCTATCGCGTCCGAGAAGAGCCGCTCGGCGATCTCCCCGGCGGGGCGTGCACCGTGGGCGACGCGCGGCATGTGTTGCTGAATCTCGAACACTCCGTGGCAAACCGGCTCGACGTGCTCCTCCGGGCACTCGCCGCCGACCCGCGGCTCGCGGCGGAGCCCAAGAGCCGACTCCTCGCCGCCCGGCTCGCAGCGATCGTGACGCCGGGCTGAGGGAGTTCGCCTGTTTTTTGCATGGATGGCGAGGTGGTTTTTGTGCCCGGTGTCCCCGGGTTGCCACCCGGGGCTTCTTGGGTCAGCACGTCGGTCCCACAAGAAGCCCCGGCGGAAGCCGGGGGACTCCGGGTGGCGTACCTTCCCGTGTGCCATGCGGCGCGGGTTTGAACCGGAGATTGCCTGCCGTCATCCGGCATGGATGGCGAGGTGGTTTTTGTGCCCGGGGTCCCCGGGTTGCCACCCGGGGCTTCTTGGGTCAGCACGTCGGTCCCACAAGAAGCCCCCGGCGGAAGCCGGGGGACTCCGGGTTGTAAACCGTCCCGAGTGCCATGCGAAGCAGGGATAAACCGGAGCACCGCGGCTTGCCGATCGGCGCGCGTGAAAGCCGTGCGATGCGCATCAGGCTGACCGATAGAGCCCGTGCGCCGCGATGTAGGCCTCGACGGCCCGTGGCGTGCGGTAGCGAATGCTGCGGCCGGCGGCGACGGCGGCCCGGATGTCGCTGGCCCGGATGCCGATCGCCGGCATCTGCACGCGGCTCTCGAGCACCGCCGCCAACCGTTCCGCACCGAGCAACGTGGCCAGCCCCGCAGCCGTGGCCGCGCCGCGCAGGTCGTCGAGCACCTCGCGCTCCACGCCCACGAGCGTGGCGAGCTCGGCGATCCGCTCCGGCTCCCGCCACGTCGGCAGCCCGGCGAGCGCGTCGGGCCCCAGCAAAAGGCAGAGCTCGGCATCGGGGTGCGCCGCCGCGAGCGCGGTGAGCGTGTCTACTGTATAGCTCACGCCACCCCGTTCGATTTCCAGCGTCGCGACGGCGAAGGCGGGATGGCCGCCCGTCGCCAGCCGCAGCATCTCGATGCGGTGTTCGGGGGCCGCGAGCCGCCGATCCTGCTTGTGCGGCTGCGTCGCCGCCGGCACGAAGAGCACGCGATCGAGCCCCGCCTGCTCGCGGCAACACTCGGCGAGCAGCAAGTGCCCGACGTGCACCGGATCGAAACTTCCGCCAAACACCCCGATTCGCATCATCGTCTCCCGAACATATCGGATTCCACAGATCACCCCCGAAACGGCCGCCAGAGCTGGAGCACCCAACGGCGCCGCGCGGGAATCGGCGTGAGGATGCGGACTGCCTGGGCCGAGGAACGCAAGGCTCAGGCACGGACCTTCGCCAGCGACGCATCCCGAAGGACCGCATAGCGACACTCATGCCGTCCCCAAGCCGGGTCAGCGGGGACGTCTCTCCGCACGCCGAATACGCTCTAATCATCCCCATGCCCGCCGACAGCACAAGCCAGCGCGAGCTCTTCGAGCACCGTCCGCAGTGGGACGAGGACGACGTGCGCCGGGGCACGATCGCCACCGTCGTCCTTCCCGACGGCGTGGACAAGCCGCTCGACTACCTCGTGCCGGAGCGGCTGGCGGCCGACGTCGAGCCGGGCCGCCGCGTGCTCGTGCCGCTGGGGCGGGCCAACCGCGAGCGACTCGCCTACTGCGTGGCCGTGCGCACTGGCGACCTGCCGCAGGCGCCGCTCAAGAGCGTGATCGGCGTCGAGGATCCACGGCCGTTGCTGTCGCGGCGGATGCTCGAACTGACGAAGTGGATGGCCGAGCGGTGGATGGCCCGGTGGGGCGAGGTGCTCGAGGCGGTTCTGCCCGCCGGCGTGCGGGCCCGGACGCGGGTGCGGATGGATCCGCTGCTCGCCGCCACCGGCGCCGCGCCGGCGCGGCAGCCCACGCCGCCCCAGGCCCGCGTGCTCGCCGCGGCCGCCGCCGGCCCGCAGACCGCGGCGGCGTTGGCCCAAGCTTCGGGGGCGAGCCGGGCCGTGATCAGCCGGCTCGTGAAGCTCGGCCTGCTCGCCGAGACCGGCGCGGTCGAGCGGCCACGGGGCCGCGGGGAGGAGGGCCGCGAGAAGATCCGCCACGACAAGCCCACCGCACTGTCGCCCGCGCAGACCGCGGCCCTGGAGGCGATCCGTCACCCGATGCGCGAGGCGCGGCACGAGACGATCGTGCTCTTCGGCGTCACCGGCAGCGGCAAGACGGAGGTCTACCTACAGGCCGTGGAGGAGACGATCGCCTACGGCCGCCAGGCGATCGTGCTCGTGCCCGAGATCAGCCTCACCCCGCAGACCTGCGATCGCTTCCGGGCCCGGTTCGGCACCGTGGCCGTGCTCCACAGTCATCTCACGCCCGCCGAGCGGCACGCCCAGTGGCGGGAGATCGCGGCCGGCCGCGTGAACGTGATCGTGGGCGCCCGCAGCGCCGTCTTCGCCCCCGCGCCGCGGCTCGGTCTGATCGTCATCGACGAGGAACACGAAAACTCCTTCAAACAGGGGACGGCGCCGCGGTATCACGCCCGCGACGTGGCCGAGTGGATCGCGCGGGAGGAGAAGGTGCCGCTCGTGCTCGGCTCGGCGACGCCGTCGCTCGAGACCTTCGCCCGCTGCCTGGCCGGTGACTGGACGATGTGCCGGCTGGCCGAGCGGGTGGGGGGCTCGCAATTACCCGCGGTGATCACGGTGGACCTGCGGGACAAGACGGGCCGGCCCCGGGGCGCGATGACGGCCCGGCTCACGGCCGGCATCCGCTGGGCGCTCGACGCCGGCGGGCAGGTGATGCTGCTCTTAAACCGTCGCGGTTTCGCCACGCACGTGCAGTGCGGCGCCTGCGGCCACACGGCCCGCTGCCCGCAGTGCGATCTCGCGCTCACACTCCACCAGCCGGGCAACCGCGGCATCTGCCACGGCTGCGGCCTCGTGAACCGCCTGCCGGCCGACTGCCCGGAGTGCCACGCCCCCGGCCTCGTGCAGCGCGGCACGGGCACGCAGCGGCTCGAGGAGCAGGTCCGCCGCGGGTTTCCCGACGCCGCCGTGGCCCGCATGGACACCGACACGATGCGGGCCCGCGGCAGCCACGAGAAGACGCTCGACGCCTTCCGCGCCAAGCAGATCGACATCCTCGTCGGCACGCAGATGATCGCCAAGGGGCTCGACTTCCCCAGCGTGATGCTCGTGGGCGTGGTGAACGCCGACGCGGCCTTGCACCTCGCCGACTTCCGCGCGGCGGAGCGGACGTGCCAGCTCGTCACGCAGGTGGCGGGCCGCAGCGGCCGTGGGCCGCTCGGCGGCCGGGTGGTGGTGCAGACGAGCACGCCCGACCATCCTGCGATCCGGGCCGCGGCCGTCCACGACTACGAGGCCTTCGTCCGCAGCGAACTGCCGATTCGCGAGGCGCTGCTCTATCCCCCCTTCGGCCACGTGATCCGGTTCGTGGTCCGCAGCCTCGACGACCAGGCCGCCGCCACGTGGGCCGGTGCGATCGCCGACCGGCTGCGACAGGCGGCCGGCGCCGCGGCCGGCATCCGCGTGCTCGGTCCCGCCCCGGCGCCGATCGCCCGGCTCCGCGACCGCTTCCGCTGGCACGTGCAGGTGCACGGCCCCGACGGCCCGGCCCTCCGCGATCTCGTCCGCCGCGCGACGGCCGACCTGAAGACGCCCGACACCGTGGCCTGGATCGTGGACGTCGATCCCGTCGAGATGCTGTAGGGCAAGGACGTCTTGCGATTCCCGGTTCGGGCTCGCAGCGCATGGCATCCGGGACGGCGGGCGACCCGGAGTCCCCCGGCTTCCGCCGGGGGCTTTTTGGGGACGGCGCAGCAAGAAGCCCCGGGTGGAAACCCGGGGACTCCGGGATTGAAAACCATCCCGCCATCTATGCGGCACAACGCCGCGGCTAAACTTCGCGCCATTCATCGCCAGCCTGCCGCAGGACCTCGCCGGGAAAACCGCCAGCACCGTCACCGTCCACGGCCGCTACGGCAACAACGCCCTCAACGGCGACTGGGAGCTCGGGCTTACGAGCAACACCAGCGCCCCGCCGCAGAAACAAGTCGATCGCATTTGGAAAAGCGGCACGATAGAGCCGTTCACGTTCTCGTTCACGAACACACGCCCCGACACGTTCACGAACTCACTCAATGCGACCTTCTCAATCGGCGGAAGCGGCGTGGCTGCTGCGGAGTTACGCCACGCCGACCGGAGTGCCCGTAAACGAAGGGGTGCTGAATTTGAAGCCGTGGCTCGTAGCGCCCGGCCAGCAGCAGTTGCCCGGCCTGGCCGCCTACGAGATCATGGCCTTCATGGCAAAGGCGAATGCAAGGCCGATCGGGACGAAGGTGGTCGACTTCTTCGTCAGGAACAACGGCACGAACATCAACATCAACGATTTGGGTCTGCCAGCGCGATATGCGGACCAGTGGTCGGCCCACTCATTCCAGTTCCATTTCGATGCGGCGACGACGTCGCAGTTCTGGAGGCGGGTCGTGGACACTCCAGTCTCCCGGCGACTTGATCTGGGTGAGCTTCAGGCAAGGCACCTGCTAGCGATGGGCGGAGGCGCGTTAGCCGCTCTTGGCATGACACTCACCGCGATCAAGCATTCGACACTCGCCTTTGCCCTGACGCTCACCGGGCTTGCACTTGTTGCGGTGGGGCTTCACAAAGAACTGGGAAAGCTGATCTCGTAGACCATCGAGAACATCGGCAAGGCTTCCCGTGAGGCGGCAGACCGGCGGCTGAAAGCAAAGCAACTCGCCGTTGAGAAGCAGAGGCTCGATCTGGAGGCGCAAGAGAATAGCCCGGTCAATGGCACTTCCGGAACGGCACTTCCGGAACGGTTTTCGGGCTGATGAGCGACTCGTGGACCTCGGGAGAGGCGGCCCGGGCTGCCGGAGCGGGTTTCTCGAAACGCCCCGCACCCGCTTCGGTGGCCTTGTTCTCGCGTCTGCGCAGGCCGCGTCCCAGTTCGCAGTTTCCCAACATGCGCGAGTCGCGACCGGCACCGGTCAGAGGCTGTGGATGTCGATCACGGACAGCTCGTCGGGCGACACCTGAACCGCTTCGCGGTCGTCATCAGCCTGGACAAGCTCGCCCCAGTCGGTGGGCGGTCCCCGGGCCGGCGAGACTGGAGGCGGCTCGAGCGGTTCGCCAAGGTGTGTGAGAATCTTCCGGATCGGCCCTGGCTCCGTGATGAAGGCAATGAGCCGGATGTCGCCACCGCAGTTCGGGCACTCGAGCGGAAACTCCTCGCCCACCCGGGCCAGGAGTTTCGCCCAGGCAATTCGCGACGTGTCGTGCGAGCGGGGCTTTTGATTCGCGTCGCAGCAGCCTCTGGAGCCGTGACCGTCGTTTTCATGCCCGCCGGCCGTGGCCTCGCGTTGCTTGCCGACGTTCCCGATCGCGAGCGCCGTGACGGCCCGCCTGAGCGTGTGGTTCGGTGCAAACACCCCGTGATACCGATGCCGGTGCTTCCGCGGCGGCGGCACGAGAGCGGCGAGCCGGTCGAGGAACTCAAACGGCGAGAGTTCGACGACGCCGTTGGCGCCGGGCCGCGTGGACTTCCGACCGCGGCCGGGTCCGACCCAGGTGGCGGCTTTGTGTCTCGGCAGCACGTAACGTATGCGGGCGATCCGGCCGTCTGCACCGCGGATCACGGAGAGCCGCTCGAGCGCGAAGGGGGGCCGGGCGCAGTATCGGAGAAGATGCTCGAGACTCTGAAAATAGCTTGGCACGTCGCGGTCGATGAGCGTGATCCTGACGCTCGCATCGACCGAAAACCCGCTGTTCTCCCAGGCGAGCATGTCGGTGGCGGCCGCGGCGTCGAGGCGGCACGTGACGGAGCCAGAGGCCGAGCAGAAGACGCTGCTCCAGCGACTCGGGCTGATTCTTCCCAGGCGGCTCAAGCGGCTCGACAGCCCCGAACAAATGTAGTGAAGACTTTGACCCCACATTCGCGTAAACCCCGGGCTTTACGATCCAAGGTGCGTAACTTGGGCTAGCGCCCCCACAATCTTCCACGAGGAACCGTTCTTTGAGGTGGACCCCGATTTTCGGGCGCCTTGATAAGGTGCTGCTTCCCGGGCGGGACACACCCGAGCGCTAGAAGCAGAGGCCAAACGGACAGGCATGATCCAGCACCCATCCGGGGAACGCATTCGACGGTCGGAGACCGCCGCTACAGCGGAGCAGGGCACGACGGTCAGAGACCGCCGCTACAGGTTGAGGCAGAGACCACCGCCCGCCGCGAGCGGGGCCTACGGCGCCTGTCGCCAGGCGGCGCCGAGCTGCGCGAGCTGCCGCACGCCGCGGAGTTCCGGGGGAAACACCGCCACGCAGCCACCGATCACGTTCCCAAAGAATGAAGCCGACTCGGGGGCCATCTCGACCATGGACGTGAACGCCTTCCGCAGCCGCGGCGGATGCCACCAGTCGCAGGGATTCATCGACTCGAAGACGTCGACGACCGCGTCGGACTCGAGGCGGGACTGACGGATCAGGTCGACCGTGCGGCGGAGGACCGCCGTGTGCAGCCGCTGCTCGCGGTTGTTCCAGCCGATCCAGAGCCAGCGGATGGCGGTGCGGGTCACCGGCTGATCGGGCTGGTCGAGCGGCAGGAGGCAATATTCGGTCAGGGTCATGTTTCCAAACCGATTCTCATCACGGCGAATGGCCTCCATCGCCCAGCGAGTCCAGAAGATGTCTGGGCAGGCGGGCCAGAGCGACATGATGGATCCGGACTGGGGTGGCACACCGGGGCCGTCGCAGCACAGTTCCCAGTACGCCGCGAGCTCACGATAGAGGCTCACTGGAGGCAAGGCATCGGCGGGCATGCGTTTTTCGATGGCCAGTGCCTGTTTCGCCACGACACGGCGTGCGATGTCGATGAATGAGCTCAACTCCCCCCAGCTCTCGTCGTCGGGCTGCACTTCCTCGTCGAAGTGGCGGAGGGCTTCGGGCACGACTTTTCCCGACAGGCCGGCATGATCGACGATCGTCAGCTTCACCTCGGGAAACCCGGGCTTGAGCGCGGCGGGAAACGTCCACCAGAAGTCGACCGGGTCGTGGGTTCCGTGCCCCTCCAGGCCGCGGGCCCAGGGCCACACCTTCGAAATCACATCATTGGGCGACCGCGCCCGCATCGCCGCCACGAGGAGCCGGGGATCGCCCGTCGCATGCGCGGGCTGAAAGTCGGGATTCAGGGCGACCTGGACGTAGCTGTCGATCGCCTGGTCGGCCTGGTGGGAGCTGTTCCAGAGCGCGAGCGCCTCCTCACGCCGGTGGAAACTGAGCCGGAGCAGGGCGAGGGCCCAATCCATGTCGCAGACCTCGGACTCGATCGCGGTGCAAGCGAGCAGCCGCTCCACGAAAACGACCGGGTCGATCCAGCCAAAGCGATGCGTCGGGGTCGAAAGCAGCGTCACCGGGCGACCCTCGTGGAGGGCCGACGTGACGAAGTCGGCAAGGGGCACGTAGGGGTCACGCGGATCGGGGACGAGTTTCAACGGCGGGCCGCCGGCCCAGGTGCGAACCACGGTCAGCACCGTCTGGTCGACGATCCCGCGCGGGGATTTCGGAATCCGCTCCCCAGTCAGCCGCTTGCGGACCGCACGGCCGTTGGGCGTGGACGTGAAGTCGGCGTCCCGAAATTGCACCGCGGCATCCAGCAGCAAGGGAATGAGGAGGTGCGTGATCGAGTCCGGAAGGCAGAGCGAAGCCTGCTCCCAGTCCTTGAAGGCGACGGCCAGATAATCCCACCACGGCTCTGCCGAGGCCGGCAGAGGCAAGCGATGTTCGTCGGCGAGATCACCGAGGGCGTGCGGCGTCATGGCGTTGGCAGCAGGGCAGGGGGCCGGGCTGGCGGACCACCGCGACGCAAGCGGCGGCCACGTCCGTCAGGCGGGTGTGATTTGAACATATGGCGAAAGGATTATGAGCAGAGACGAGCCCGAGACGGGCACCGCTGGCATGTTTCAGCGTGGTCGGCCGGCGACGGCCGCACGGCCCTACGACCGTTGCGACCGGCGCCAGCCGTCACACACGGCCTTGCCCCGCGCCGGCAGGCATGACCTACCGTTGGGAAGTGGACCGTGATGCACGGTCCTTCCGATCTCACTTTGCGGACGGCTGATCGAGCCGCCTCACCCGATCGTTGTGCCCGTGAACGCTCCCCCCGTTACCGTCGCTCTCGCCTGGTCGCGACCCGCACGCTGGCTGGCGTCGCTGCTCATCGCCGGCTATCTGGCTGCCGTGATCGTGCCGCCGCTGGCCGGGCCGCCACCGGCGAGCGAACTCGCCGGCACCCTGCGGCGGCCGCTGCGGCCGCTGATCGGCGCGCTCTATCTCGACCACGGCTACCGCTTCTTCGCCCCCGACCCCGGCCCCGGTCACACGATCCGCTGGACGGCCGCCATGCCCGACGGCTCGACCCGCAGCGGCAAAATACCAGACCGCGACGCAGACCGGCCTCGGCTCCTCTACCACCGCCGGTTCATGATCGCAGAGAAGATCGCCGCGCAGGTGCCTACCGCCGAAGCGCCGCCGGAGGTGCGGGCCCGGGCGAGACCTGAGTGGCTGCCGCTGGTGAAGGGCGTGGCCGGCAATGTGCTGCGGCAGACCGGCGGCACGAGCGTGCGGCTCGAGATGGTCGAGCACTATCTACCCGCACCGGACGAGGTCGTCGCGGGCACCACCGGCACCGATATCGTCACGCCGCTGGGCACGTTCGCCTGGCCGAAGGAGGCCGCACGATGAGCGACACGCGAATCGTGACCGTCAGGCCGCGACCCGACGCGCCGGCGGAGCAGGGCAGGGGAGAGGCGTCGTGGATCGGCGGCTGGGCCCATGCCTGGAACACGTTCTGGTTCACGCCGGCCGACCCGCTGCCGCTGGCGGTCGTCCGCATCGCCACGGGGCTGATCCTCGCCTGGTCGAGCTTCGTGTGGCTCGCCGACGTCGACGCCTTCTTCGGCACGACCGGCTGGATGCCACCGGAGCACGTGTGGCGAATGAACGACCAGCCCTGGCAGTGGAGCGGCTACTTCGCCGCGGCGGATGCCAACGGCATCCGCGTGATCGCGGGGCTCACGCTGATCGCCGCGATCCTGCTCACGCTCGGCCTGGCCACGCCTCTGGCGGCGGCGGTGGCACTGGTCGGCTTCTTGAGCGCGGCCAACCGGGCGCCGCTGAACACCTTCGGCCTCGACGACACGCTCGGCATGCTGCTCATCCCGCTGGCGATCGGGCCGGCGGGCGCCCGGCTGTCGCTCGACCGGCTGCTCGGGGCAGGGGGGGGCGACGGAAAATGGTCGGTAGCCGCGAACGTGGCCCTGCGGCTGATCCAGGTGCACTTGTGCGTCGTCTACTTCTTCTCCGGCTGCGGCAAGATGCTGGGCGCGAGCTGGTGGGAGGGCACGGCCCTGTGGGGCGCGGCGGCCAACGTCCAGTACCGCACGCTCGACCTCACCGGGCTGGCCCGGCACCCGCTCGTGACCAACGCGCTCACGCTGGGCACGCTGTTCTGGGAGGTGTCCTACCCGGCGCTCGTCTGGCCCCGGCTCACCCGTCGGCTGTGGATCGCGATGGCCGTCGCGGTGCATCTGGGCATCGGCCTGGCGATGGGCATGATGGAGTTCGGCCTGGCGATGATCACGGCTAACCTGGCGTTCGTTCCGGCCGGCTCCTGGCACGCGGTTCTCCGTTTCTTGGCCACGCGGGGAACGGCAGCGAAGACGGTGCGGGCGTGACGGCCGCCGGCGATCCGGCTGAAGTGACACCGCCACCGCCGCGCCGCATCGGCCTGCGGCTGGCCTACGAGGGCACCCGCTACTCCGGCTGGCAGGTGCAGCCGGGCCGGACGACGGTGCAGGGGGTGGTCGCGGAGGCGGTCCGCGCGGTGTCGGGCGAGGGGGTGCTCGTTCGCGGCTCGAGCCGCACCGATGCCGGCGTCCACGCCCTCGATCAGATCGCCGCCTTCACGACCCAGCGGGACCTCGCCGCCGACGTCTGGATGCGGGCCCTGAACGCCAAGCTGCCCGCCGACGTGACGGTCGTTGCCGCCCGCGAGCTCGCCGCCGACTTCGACCCCGTGGCCGCGGCGGTCGCCAAGCGGTATCGCTACCGGATCCACGACGCCGCCTGGCGGCCGGTGCTCGCCCGGCATCTCGTGTGGCGGTGGCGCGGCCGGCTCGACGTGGCGGCGATGGCGGCGGCCGCCGCGGCCCTCGTGGGCGAGCACGATTTCACAAGTTTCGAAACCACCCCCTCCACACGCCTCTCGAAAGTGCGCACAATCCATGCGCTTTCGGTCTGCCGCCACACCGGGCCCGACGACGTCGCCGGAGCCGAGGTGTGGATCGAGGTCGAGGGCAACGGGTTCCTGCACAACATGGTGCGGATCATCGCCGGCACGCTGGTGATGGTGGGCGCCGGCCGCCGGACTCCCGACTGGACGGCAGCGGCGCTGGCGGCCCGCAGCCGGGCCGCCGCCGGGCCGACCGCGCCGCCACAGGGCCTCGTGCTCGTCGCCACCCAACTGGATCCGCTCGCATGGCCCGCCCCTCCGACACCCTCGGCCCCCTGACGCTCGTGCAGCAGATCGGCGTCGGCCGGCACTGCCAGATCTGGGAGGCGGTGGAGGCGCCGGCGGGGCGGAAGGTGGCCGTGAAGATCATCGTGCCGGCGATGGCCAACGACCCGGCCCAGCGGAAGCTGCTCGAGCACGAGCTGAAGGTCGCCACGTCGCTCGAGCATCCCACGATCATCAAGATCGACCGGCTCGTCACCAAGGACGGCCCGCCGCACCTCGTGATGGAGCTCTATCCGCACCCCAACCTCAAGAAGCAGATCGCCGCCGGCGTCGACGCCCTGGCGCCGCGGCTGCAGCGGATCGTGACGGAGATCGCGCTGGCGGTCGACCACATGCACGCCCGCGGCTGGGTGCACCGCGACCTCAAGCCCGACAACGTGCTCGCGGCCCCCGACGGCCAGGTGAAGCTCATCGACTTCGCGATCGCCGCGAAGGCGTCGGGCTTCCTCGGCAAACTTCTCGGCGGCAAGACGACGGCCCAGGGCTCGCCGAGCTACATGTCACCCGAGCAGATCCGCGGCGCGGCCCTCGACGCGCGGTCCGACATCTACTCCTTCGGCTGCATGCTCTTCGAACTGCTCGCCGGGAAGCCGCCGTTCACCGCCGCCAATCCCAACGACCTGCTCAACAAGCACGTCTCGACGCCGGCACCGGCCGTGGACCAGTTCAATCGCAATGCCACGACCGGCGGCTCCGCCTTCGTGCGCACGCTGCTGGCGAAGAAGCCCGCCGACCGGCCGGCCTCGATGCAGGAGGTGCTTCGGCAGCTGCGAACAGTCCGCCTCCTGGAGCGGGCCGGGGCCTGACGCGGCCGCGGCAACCGGAATTGACTCCCGCCGCGTCACGCGGGGACAATCCGCCTTCATCGTCAGCCTCCCAGTCAGCCCCCCGCGAGACGCCCCGATGGCCGCCGGCCTGCACCGACTCCCGCTGGAAAAGCCGATCTACGAGATCGAGGACCGGATCGCGGCCCTCGAGGCCGCGCCGCTGGGCGCGCACCAGCAGGAGGAGCTGCGGCGGCTGAAGCGGGAACTCGTCGAGGTGCAGAAGCAGGTCTTCGCCGGCCTCGACCCCTGGCAGACGATCGAGGTCTCCCGGCATCCCGACCGGCCCAAGACGAGCGATTACCTGTCGCTGGTGTTCGACGAGTTCGTGGAGCTCCACGGCGACAAGGCCTTCGGCGACGACCGCGCCATGCTCACCGGCTTCGCAAAGCTCGACCAGCACAAGGTGCTGGTGATCGGCCATCAGAAGGGCAAGACACTCGCCGAGCGGCAGGCCTGCCACTTCGGCTGCGCCCACCCCGAGGGCTACCGCAAGGCGATGGGCAAGATGCGGCTGGCGGCGAAATACGGCCTGCCGGTGATCTGCCTGATCGACACGCCCGGCGCCTATCCGGGCGTGGGGGCCGAGGAGCGGGGCCAGGCCCAGGTGATCGCCGAGAGCATGTTCCTCATGGCCACGCTCCCGGTGCCGATCGTGTGCGTGGTGATCGGGGAAGGGGGGTCGGGCGGGGCGCTCGGGATCGGCGTGGGTGACCGCGTGGCGGTGCTCGAGCACGCCTACTACAGCGTGATCAGCCCGGAGGGCTGCGCCGGCATCCTGTGGAAGAGCGTCGAATACAAGGCCGACGCCGCCCGGGCCCTGCGGATCCGGTCCCGCGACCTGAAGGAGTTCGGCGTCATCGACGCGGTGATCGAGGAGCCGGCCGGCGGCGCCCATCGGCATCCGCGGCAGATGGCGACGCGGCTCAAGACCTACCTCGTGCGCACGCTCCGTGAACTGGTGGGCAAGCCCGGCGACGAGCTCGTGGCGGCCCGCTACGAGAAGTTCCGCGTGATGGGCACGTTCATCGATGCCGGCGTAGCCTGAAGCCGCAACCCGCCGCTCGCGGCGTGTGCGTTGATCTCCAGCGGTGAATCGTATTTTGACGAACGGTGAACTGGGGACCGTTCCCGTCCCAAGAAGCCCCGGGTGGAAACCCGGGGACTCCGGGCACGACAACCATCCCGCCGTCCATGCCGCACGACCGCGCGTGATTTCCTGGTTTGAACCCGCAGCGCATGGCACCCGAGAAAGCATGCCACCCGGAGTCCCCCGGCTTCCGCCGGGGGCTTTTTGTGAGAGCGACAGGACCGAAGGGCCGGGTTGCCAATGAGCGGGCGGAGGCCCGCCAAGTGAACTGCGGCACGATGCCGCAGGTTCGCGTGCACCTTTCTCCGGCTTCCGCCGGGGGCTTTTTGTGCCGCTCGCGCGTGTTAAGCCGAGAGCAAGACTGGGAAACGCGCACCATCAAAAAGCGCGAGCCGAGGGGGTCCGCGTGGCCGACCGGCAAGCGGACCGCATTCCCTTGGCTCACGCCTCGGGCTTCAAGGGCACGGGGTCGGTACCACGGAGAAACGACGATGCTCTCCCCTGCGGTCTCTGACCATCGAATCCGGGCTGTGCCTCCACAACTCGCATTCGCAAGCCTGAAGGCTTGCGGCACGGGAGTGCCAGCGGCGGCTGGAGCCGCTGGCCAGCCATCTGCCGCAGCAGGCTGCCCAGCAGTTCATGCGCCGGCGTGACGACGAGATAGGCCGCGATCGAGACGATCGCGAGAGCCCGCGGCGTGTGGTCCGGAGACCACAGGCACCAGGCTGCGCCGATCGCCAGCCAGGCGGGAACGAGCAGGGGCAGGGCGGCGCGGTGAATCCACACGACCGCACGACCCAGGTCCGCCCAAGACCGCGGCTGTGCGCCGGTCAGCGAGACTGCGAGCGGCTCCATCTGCCGCCAGCCATGCCAGACCAGGAAATAAAGGCCGACGGAAAACAGCGGATCGGTACACCAGCCCAGGCTCGCGATCACGGCAAGTTCGCCGAGCCCGTTCAGCCACGCCCGCCGACTGCGGGGCCGTCGGATCGCGACCAGGCCCTCGGCCGCTGCAGCCGCCATGCTCACCGCGGCCAGCCCCAAGCCGGCCGCGCGAACCGCCGCGGGCGGAAACAAATCGGCCGTCGAGCCACGGCCGACGGAAAGCGCGGCCAGGTCGGCGGCCACGGCGGCGGTCGCCGCTGGCCATGCGGCCAGCGGCATGGCCAGCACGAGGCAGCCCCGAGCCAGCGCGGCGACCATCCGCTGCGCAGACCGTGACACATGTCCGTCCGAGCAGGATGCGATGGCTGTGTCGAAGTGTGCGGCCCCAAAGTGCCAGCAACTGAGCGCCGCAAACGCCACGATCGTCGGCACCGGCGCGGCGGCGAAGCCCGCCAACACCGCGGCCATGACGGCCGTGTAGGTCAGCCACACGATGGCCAGCGGCCAACCCTGCCAGACGCGATGGCTGACGGCAAAGTCGGCGGCGCCGTGCGGCAGTCCGACGCAGCCCAGGGCGATGAGCCACGGCAGCGGCCCCAGAGCGGCCGACCACTGCGGCCCCCCCGTGGCACCCGCGAGGGCCGCTCCCGCCATGACCGCCACCGGCAGCCGGCGGAAGGCGACTTCCCGAAACCGCAGCCCGGCGTGCCCTCGGCGTTTCCATCGGTCGACCAAGTGGACAAAGGCCATGGAGGCAATCCTGTTCGGCCCGAGGGTTGCGCCCTCTCCCTCTTCCCCGCGGGAGAGGCGGGATCGGCGACGCTGCCGCATGTCGTGCCGAACGGGCGGCTTGCCATGGAGGGCTTTGTCTCCAGAAGTCAGCCAGCGGAACGTCCGCGGTAACGCATCGCCTTGATGCCGTGATACGCCACGAGGCCGAAGCCGACCTTGTTGATGACGTCGGCCACGTTGTAAATGATCTCACGATACTCACCGGCTCCGGCCCGGGCCATCAGGAATCCGATCGGATAGATCGCCCAGCCGATGAGCACGAACAGCCGCATGATGCCCAGGGCCTTGGCCAGCGGCGGCGGCGCCGCGGCTATCGCATGGCCCAGCGACACGAACAGCACGCCCACGATCAGCAGCTCGAAGCCGCAGGAGACGAGGAAGAACGTCCACCAGCGCTGCGAATCGACCGCCGCCGTCTCCGCAATGAACGCCGTCACGATCATCGCGACGTCGAGAATCACCAGTTGCCAGAAGAACTTCGCCCCCCGATCGCCCAGGCGCAACAGGAGCGGAAACTTCAGCAGCAGCAGCGGCGTGGTGAACAGCCAGTCCACGTACCGGAGGGCCGTCGGAAAGCCCTGACCAGACTGGTAGACGCCGGTCATCTTGAAGTAGTGGAAGCAGGCGATCGCACAGACGAGCCCCGCCACCACCATCGTGCTGCGGTACTCGGGCTCGACGTCGTCGCGCAGCAGGAAGAAGTACAGCGCGCCCGCCCCCATGGCGACGGTGCCTGCGAAAAACAGGTAGAGCGTCAGGGTCTGGAGGAACGTGCCGCCGGCCTGGGCCTGCAAAAAGTCCATCGACACGCCGGCAGCGTCGGCCGCGGCGAGCAAGCAGAGAGACATGGGGGCCTCCGAAGGTGGAGAAGTCGCACGGCCCAACCGGCGAGCCGGTGGAACGCATGCCTCACCTTTCGGAAACCTTTCCCGAGGGGCACGGGTGACCGGAAAACCCTATGACCGCCCCGCGCCGCGGGCCAGCGGCACGAAAAAACCCACTGACGACGGCGCCGCGGCAGCGCGGACACTTGGCCGTCGGGCCCGGCCCGGCCAGTGACCGGCCGCACCACCGCGGAGACCACGCGTGCCGCCGGTCGTCAGTCCTGCAGTTCCGTGTACTTGCGGGCGGACCCGCGGGCGAGCTCGACCGGGTATTTGGCGGCGTTGGCCGCGAGTTTGGCGGTGATCGCCTCGGCCAGGTCGAGGCCGAGCCGGTCGGCGAGGAGCATCGCGAACATGACGACGTCGGCGATCTCCTCGGCCACGCCAGCCCGTTTGGCCGCGTCGGCCAGATCCCGATCGACCTCGGCATCGGTCTTCCAGAGAAACCGCTCCTGGAGCTCGGCGGCCTCAATGGAGATGGCCGCGGCCAGGTTCTTCGGCGTGTGAAACTGCGCCCAGTCGCGGTCATCCCGAAACCGGCGGACGGCGTCCACGAGGTCTGCCATGTCAACCCGGACACGCGGCTGGGATCCGGATTGCTGGGCTGGCTTTTTCATCGTCGCATGACTCCGGGAGGGGTTGCCCGTGCCGTCGAGCCGGCGTTGCCGGCCGGCGGAGCCATGGATGGCGAAGCGCAGACGGCATCGAGTGAGCGCAGCCCAGGATGGGCGGAGTGAACGTCCGGGCGAGGCGGCACGGGCAACCCCGACCACGCCACGGCAGGGTACCGGAAAACACCCGCGAGGATCGCTTCGGCCAGGAAATCGCCCCTCTCCCCAACGTCCGATAATGTCTCTTATGTCCGGTTCGGGCTTCGTGCGTTTCGGGCGTGATTCCTGCAGCAAACCGGCGCTGCGATCCCCTGCTCCTCCGCCTTCCGGCAGAGCGTTCGGGCTCCGCTCGAAGCCGCGCTGGGCCCCACGTGCCCCCGCCACGCACAGCCCGCACCACATGGCGGCGCGGATGGCCGGGCCTGCGTCAACGGATGGGCAATGGCGTCTGGGCACCGACGGGAAACCGCTGCGGTGGCGGCTGCCCACCCGGCTGCATCTGGGGATAGCGTTCCGGTTGCGCCGGCGGGCTGAAACCACTCGCAGGCGGTCGTGGCGGCATGGCGGGCCATACCGGTGCCGCCGGGGCCGGCGTTCCCCAGCCGCCCGCGGCCGGAACCACACCGCCGATCGGCCCGGCCCCCTGCCCTCGCTGCCCCCCCTGCTCCGTACCCGTCCAGGCGGCGGCTGAAGTCACCCCCTCCCAGATGGCTTGCAGGGGCGACGGACCGGCGGCCGCGGCGGCGGCCGGCGGAGCTCCCGGCGGCCTGTGCAGCTGATCTTCGAACTGCTTCACGAACGGATCGACGGTCTCGACGATGTCCTGGGGCAGATACTGATCTGCCCGCACGATGATTTCAGCCACGATTCTGCCGCTGCGGCTGGCGACGATCTGGTCCCGGTAGCCGGGCGCGAGCGTGACCGCGAAGAAGGTGATCACGACGCACAGCAACACGCCCTTGGCGAGACCGAGCAGCAGCCCCAACTGGTGATCGAAGGCGGAGAGGTGGATCGCGTTGATGGCCCCGGAAATGACCCGAAAAACCAGCCACACCGCGAGCGATGTGGCGACGTACAGAGCCAGCATCGCGATCAGCTTGTTCCAGGGCGCCTGCTGCCCGAAGAAGGGGGAGAGGGGGCCGCCAAACCGCAGCGCCACGTAACTGCTGGCGGCGATTCCGGCGATCCATGCGATCTGCCAGACCAGCCCCTTGAAGTAGCCCAGCACCGCGGCCGCGGCCAGGATGCCGAGCATGACCAGGTCGTATCCTTCGATCGCCATGTGCCGCTCCACGCCCCCGCTTGCTCAGGGGAGCGGCGGAGTCTAGGCGCCTGCCAAGATGTTCAAAAAGGCCAATTGTGCAGTCACTCTCTCGGCGACCAAAGCAATCGCCCTATTCGCCACAAACACCCCACGCATTTCATTTCACCCAATTGCCGCAGACTACCCAGCCCCGTTCCGCCGCACTCGCACCCCCGTGATGATTCTCTCCGGTCGGATGACGTTTCCGGCTGGGGAAGTGCAGGGAGGGGGCGGCGGCTTCCCTGGCGCCCGCCGAAATGGCTGTCGATAACCAGGTTGACTGCGCCTGCCCGCCCGATCAGGGGCGGAGTGGCTCCGTCAGCATCCGCACCGGTTCCGGGGCGGGTGCGGTCACCCTGGGGGACGATTCGCAGTGCCCGGCTTCCGCGTGCACATCACCGGCTCGACGATCATCGGCGCCGGCTACGGCACCGCCGCGTGGGCGTTGGGCGACATGCCCCCCATCACCTGCGTGCTCGCGGGCGGGCTGTGCTCGGTGGCCGGCATGCTGCCCGACCTCGACAGCGGCCCCGGCATCCCGCTCAAGGAGAGCGTGGCATTCGCGGCCGCCGTCGTGCCGATGATGATGATCCACCGCTTCCACCAGATGCAGTTGCCCCTGGAGGCGATGATCCTGGCGGGCGCCGCCATCTACCTGGTGATTCGCTTCGGCCTCTCCTGGCTGCTGAAGAACTACTCCCACCACCGCGGCATGTTTCACAGCCTGCCTGCGGCCGCGATCGCCGGCCAGACGACCTTCCTCGCCTTTGCGGCGGAGGAGCCGCTACGGCGGTATTTTGTCGCCAGCGCGGTGGTGCTCGGGTTCCTCACCCACCTCGTGCTGGACGAGATCTGGAGCGTGAAGCTCGGCATGTTCGGGCCGAAGTTCAAGAAGTCGTTCGGCACGGCCCTGAAGTTCTACGGCCCCGTCGTCTGGCCGAACCTCGTCACTTACGTGCTGGCCCTGATCCTCGGCGCGCTGGCGGCGGGCGACGCGGCGCTGACCGAGGGCCGGGCCGCGATGCGGCAGCGGATGGAGCAGGCGTCGCGAAACATCCAGCAGATTCCCTATCAGTGGCAGTATCGGCGGTGATCCGCTTGCGGGGCGACGCCGGGCGATAGATCATGGCGGCCGTCCGCCTCCGGAAGGTTGCCTGATGCCGTTCCTGCTATCCCTTGCGGACGTCCCCGCGCTCGCCATGCTCGGCGTGTACCTCGCGCTGATCGCGGCGGCCGCCTTCGCGGGCGGGTCGTCCGTGGCGTTCCTCTCGCTCACGCACCGCCAGATGCAGGTCGCCCTGTCGCTCACCGGCGGCGTGCTCCTGGGCGTCGGCCTCCTCCACCTCCTGCCGCACGCCTGGCTCCAGCTCGACCGCGACCTGGAGACGACGATGGGCTGGGTGCTGCTGGGGTTCTTTCTGATGTTCCTCCTGGAGCGGGCCTTTCACGGCCACGCCCACCACACCGCCGACGGCGGCCCCGACGGTCACGCGCACGCCCACCACGACGGCTGTGACCACAGCGGTCATGCTCATCACCGTACGCCGCCGGGCCCGACGGGACGGTGGGCCTGGTGCGGCGCGTTCGCGGGTCTGGCTCTCCACAGTCTCGCCGACGGCGCGGCGCTGGCCGCGTCGGTCGATGCCGACGCCCGCCACGGCACCGGCGTGCTCGCCGGCCTGGCCACGTTTCTGGCGATCCTGCTCCACAAGCCGTTTGACGCGGGCATCATCGCCACGCTCATGATCGGCGGGCGAACCACGGGCCGCACGCGGACGATCGTCAATCTGTGCTACGCCCTGATGGTGCCCTGCGGCGCCGCCGCCTTCCTCGCCAGCCTGCGGCTCTTCGGCGGCCAGCAGGACGCCATTCTCGGGGTGGCACTGGCCATGGCCGCGGGCGCCTTCCTGTGCATCGCGGCCGCCGACCTCCTCCCGGAGGTGCAGTTCCACAGTCACGACCGTGTGCTGCTCACGGCGTCATTGGCGCTCGGCCTGGCGATCGCCTGGGGGATCACGGTCCTCGAGCGGTCGTCACACGCCCACGCCATGCACGGCGCCGCGGCACCGGCCGCCGGCCGCCCTCACTGATCGCCGGCCGTGATGAGTTCGCCCGGCACGTCGAGGCCGCGCCGCTGCCGCTCCTGCCGCACCGCCACCATCACGTCGTCGATCAGTTCGTGCTGGCGACGGATCTGCGGCACCTGGGTCTGAAAGCACCAGGCGATGACGCCCATCAGCCCGAGAGCGCCCACGAGATGCGGGGCCACCCAATCGCGGCTCCCCTTGCGGCCGGTGGCCGGATCCGCGGCGCCGCCGAGGGCCACGATGCCGACGACCGCCAGCATGCCGGCCACGGCCAGCGGAAACGTGGCCCGCTTCAGCCTGCGGCTGCGTTCGATGAGCCCGCCGTCGAGTCCGTAGGTCTCCACCACCTCCCGCACCCAGCGGCTCGTGCCCACGAAATACGTGACGGCCATGCTGTTGACGAGCACGACGACCAGGGCCGCCAGCACGCCGGAGAGGCGATGGACGGTGCCCCAGCGGAGCACGGCCGGATCGGTCTGGCCATGCAGGTCGCCGAGCCACAGTCCCAGACCGGCCGTCGCCACCATCAGGGCGACGGCGAAGATCGCCGCCTGCGTGAACATCCGCGTCATCACTGCCTCCACGCGCCCGGTCACCGGTTCCACTGCCGTCCGAATCGTTATAGGCTGGCCTGCGGAGGCGACGCCATGCGGCCCGCCCGATCGGCCTCCAGACGAGCCCCGTCGTGACCCAACTCCTCCCGCCCGTCGTGCTGCTCACCTGCGGCGACCCGGCCGGCATCGGCCCCGAGGTGGCGGCACTGGCATGGGCGGCGACGGCGGCGCACGCGCGGGCCCGCCTGCGGCTCGTCGCCGATCCGGCGCTGATCGCCGCGACGCTCGCGACCCGCCGCAGCATGCCCGCGGTGCGGATCACGACCGTCTCCGCCACCGACCCGCGGCCTTCGACCGCCGCCGAGTTGCTCGTCGTCGCGCCGGCGAACCTGACCGCGGAAGCCGTCGTTCCTGGCGTCGCGACCGCCGCCGGCGGGCGGCAGGCGGCCGCCGCCGTGACCACCGCGTTGACGCTCGTCCGCGGCGGCACGGCCCAGGCCATCGTGACCGGGCCCCTCCATAAGGCGGCCCTGCATGCGGCCGGCCACGAAGTTCCCGGACACACCGAACTTTTGGCCCGCGGCTGCGGCCTGCCGGACGACGCGGCCTCGATGATGCTCTGGCTGCCGGCCACGAACGGCCCGGACGGGCTCGGTGTGGTCCACGCCACGCTCCACCAGTCGCTGCGGTCGGCCGTCGCCGACCTCTCGACCGAGCGGATCGCAGCCGCGGGACAGCGGCTGGCCGCGCTGCTCACAGCGCTGCTCCACCGACCGCCGCGGATCGCGGTGGCCGCACTCAACCCGCACGGCGGCGAGGGCGGGCTGTTCGGTGACGAGGAGCCCCGGCTGATCCGGCCCGCCGTCGAGCGGCTCGCGGCCGCGGGCCTCACCATCAGCGGGCCGCTCCCGGCCGACACCCTCTTCCTGCGGGCGAGCCGCGGCGCGTTCGACGGCGTCGTCGCCCTCTATCACGACCAGGGGCACATCCCGGTCAAGCTGCTCGGCATGCACCGCGCCGTGAACATCACTCTCGGGCTGCCACTCGTGCGGACGAGCGTGGCCCACGGCACGGCGTTCGACATCGTAGGCCAAGGTTGCGCCGATCCGACGAGCATGCTGTCGGCGATCGACGCCGCGGTCCGCCTGGTCGCCGCCGGCTGGTGCGGCTGACGGTGGTCATGGCCGCATCAGGCCCAGCCCCGCGACGTGCGCGTCGGTCATGTCGATGAGCCCCTCCGCGGCCGGCCGGTAGACGAACGCCCCGGCGTCCACCGGACCGCCGACCCGCACCTCCTGTAGGTCGAGCACGGCGATCGGCTCCGGCTCACCGCCGGCCACCGGCCGCGGCCCCGGCACCGCCAGCCACTCCACGCGGTGAGGCACGAGATCGCCGCGGCCGATGCAAAACCGCACGGCCCATGGCACGCCGTCGGGCAACTCGGCGGGCGTGATGCCGCCGGGCCGCAGGGCCGCCTCCGCCAGGTCCGGGAGGATCACCTTGAGCCAGCCAGGATTCCAGCGGCCCTCGACGACCCACACGGGCAGTCCGTCGATCTCCGCCGGCTCGGCTGCGACGAAGCGAAACCATTGCCGCAAGGTGCCGAACGAACGCTGCAGGCCGCCCAGATAGGGAGATGCGGTCACCGGCTCGGGCGCCCGGAGCTGGCCGAGTTTTTCCCGCACCCGCCGGACGTCGAGCCGCTCGAGCTGCGGCGGATCGGTGCCGTAGCGGCGAAACGTCCAGGCGAAGATGCCGTCGCAGACCTCGACGAGTTCGAAGGTCTCCGTGTCGCACGTGAGCGTCGACTCGAACCGATACCGCTGATCCTCACCGCGGCCCGACTGCACGTAGCGGCCCGTGCCGACGAGCACGCGGTCCCCCACCCGCGCCTTCTGCCGCAGGCGGGCCGAAAAGGAATCGGCCTGCGCGAGCATCGTCAGCGAACTGGAGACGATCCGCTCGGCGCGGGCCGTCTCTTCCGCCGGCCGTGCGGCGGCGGCCGCTTGGTCGGCGGTTCCGGCCGCGGCGACGTGGGCGGCCCGCCGGCTGTAGACGCTGGTGGGCGCCGGCGGCACGGCCGCCGCAACACAGGCCCATGCGACGACCGCCGCCGCGAGCAGCGGCCCCGGGGAAAGGCGCAGGCTGGGAGATGTGCCGGAGAGTCGAGTCGTCACGATCACGTCGAGTTTGCTGGTTTTGCCAAAGAAACGGAGGCCGGCTCGTCGAAGAACCCACCGTGGTTCGAGTGCCCGCGGCCGAACCCGGTTTCCGTCACGGTCCGCGAGTGTAGGAAACCGGACTCTTTCGGCCCATGCCGGAAGCGGGGCCCGAATCGCATGCCCGACCGAACAGCGTTTCCCGGCCTGGAGGTGATGCGATGCTGAACCGACGTCTGCACGGCTTCGTCGGAATCTCGTTGGCGGCGACGTTGACCGGGTGCCACATGCCGGCCAACTCACCGTTCACCGGCCTCGCCCAGATTCGCCCGGTCGCCACGCCGCATACGAACGTCCTGCCCCCCGCCGCCATGCTTCACCACCCCGGCCCAGGCGTGGAAGGGCCTGGCCCCGGCATCATCGCCCCGGCCTCCTACGAGGCGGCCCTCGAGGCGGCCGGCGTCGCCGGTGGCGGCGGATCGGGCGGCAGCGGTGCGATGGCCATGGCCCCCACCTCGCAGATCGGTTTCATCGGCCCCGACGGCATGCAGATCCGCTGGGATGCCTCGATGCCCGGCGGTTTCGACTCGTCACCCCTCGTCGCGCCGGGCCGCTACGACTTCCCGCAGGGAGCCATCTACCGGCTCAAGCTCACCGACATCGCGGGCCGCGAGGGCATCGAGCTTTACCCGTCGCTCGAAGTCGCTCCGGTGACACCCAGGACCGCGGCGTATCTCGCCCACAACGCGGTCCCGTTCCAGATCACCGAGGAGGACCTCGATCAGGTGACGACCGGCAACTTCGTCACGAAGGTCGTCTATCTCCCGGATCCCGATTACCAAGAGCTCGCCGTCGCCGGCGTGGAGACGCTCGTCAGCACGCGACTCGATCCGGGCTGCGATCCGGTCGTCGAGGCCGACCGC
Organism: Planctomycetaceae bacterium; assembly: GCA_021300535.1. GTDB lineage: Bacteria > Planctomycetota > Planctomycetia > Pirellulales > UBA1268 > QWPN01. Next base: position 23,927 of record JAJTED010000002.1, read on the forward strand.
CGCGGGTCGATCCTGGCGATCATCCGTATCGGCAACAAGGACCTGGAGTCGACCGGTGCCGGCGCGGCAGGCACTCCGCTCGCCTCGGGCGGCGGTCCTGGCGGCGCGGGCGGCGGTCCTGGCGGCGCGGGCGGCGGTCCTGGCGGCGCGGGCGGCGGCGGAGCCTGTGGCGTCGCCGGACCGCTGGGGATGCCCTGCGGCGGCGACCCGGCGCAACTGCCCCCGGCCTTCGTCGCGGGCATGACGGCCCCCGAGTACGGCATGCCGCGGGTTGGCACGCCAATCGGCCTGCCCGGCCCGGCCCACATCCCGCTTGGGGTGCCGGCCGGCCTGCAGCGGCACTCGATCACCAATCACACGAAGATGCACATCCCGCCGCCGTCCCGCGAGCTGCGGCTCCACGTGCAGCAGCATCCCGGCTTGAGCTATCCGAAGCCGGCCCGCCACGCCTACATCGCCGAGCGGCACGACGTGCCCAACGTCCGCCTCCGCCAGCCGTGGGAAGACCGCACGCGGTTCGTCGAAAACGGTGGCGCCGACCCCGACGCCCTCGGTCCCGGCCGGATCATCCCCGGCGGCGGTGACTGCCCGCCGGAGCCGATGGAGTGAGCCGCCCCGGCGGACACCGCCTGGCTACCAGGACCGAACGCATCTCCCCTCTCTCCCTCTCATCCATCGCCACCATGCCCGCCATCCGCACGAGCGTCGACGAGCACCGTCCGCGGATGTGGCATCCAGACACGAGGAGCATGATCGACCTTTTCCGGACAGGGACCGCGCTGCGGACCGGCCGCTGGCTGCCGGCGACCGCCGTACTCGTCCTGACAGGCGTCGTGGGCCTTTCCCACGCGGCTGTCGAGGCGAGTGCGGCGGAGACATTCGCCGTGTATTCAGGACCGGGAGCGATTGGCGTTCTGCGGCGGCCGCAGCCCGGTCCCTGTCCGGAATCGGTGATCCCCGCCGGCGTGCAGCCGGTGGAAATCCGCGGTCCGAAGGGGATGCGGATCGCCATCGAGACGGCGGCCGGCTGGTCGCCCCTGCAGGCGGCACCGCTGCGGATGGGATTGGTCGTGGGCCGTGGCTACCGCCTCAAGGTCGCCGGCATCCCGGGCCGCCCGGGGCAGGAACTCTATCCCTCGATCCGCGTGCTCGCCAAACTCGTCACGCCCCCCGGCACGGCCTGGCGGTTCCCGGTCGAGGTCACGATCGACGAGGATGATCTCGCCGCCGCCCTCGACGGCGGCCACGTCCGCCGGGTCGTCTACGCGTCGTGCGAAAGCGAGGGCCGCGACGTCGTGCCGGCAAGCTGGTTCGACGTGAAGCCCGGCGACGATCCGCTCGACGTCGCCCGCACGCTCGGCGATCCGGTCGCCGAGATCGTGATCGGCAACCGGCTGCCTGCCACGGGGGCCGGCCCATGACCGCCGACCGTCCGCTCCGCTGGCTCCGCCTCATCGCGATCGCGACGGGCGCCGTGATCCTCGCCTCGTGTCGCTCGCTGTCGACGCCGGCGGTCGTGTCGACCGCCACGGTGACGATGCTGCCCGAGTCGGAATCGGCCACGGTCGAACCTGCCACGGCCTCCGCACCGAGTCCGGCACCGAGTCCAGTACCAAGTCCGTCTGCGAAGCCGACGGCCTGGGCGGCCGACGTGCGCCGGGCCGACGGCTCGGCCGCGTTCAGCGGCATCCAGCGCACGGGCCTCGAGGCCCCCTGCCCTCCCCTGCCCCGCTTGGCCGCGAGCGGCTGCCGCGATGGGCGGTGCGAATCCGGCATGTGCCCGCCCCAGGTCTGCGTCCCGTGCGACCGTCCGGCGCCGCTCGTCGGCCCGTACCTCGTCTGCGACGGCGGCGACGCCCACGCCCCGGCCCGGCCGCGCGGCGCCGACGGTCTGGCGAACCTCACGGCCGGCGACACGGTCGCCCGTTATCGCGCGGCGGACGCCGGCCCCGACACGGCCGACGTGTGCATCGCGGTGTCGAACTGCGCGTGCGTCTACGCGCCGCGTTTCGGCTCCGTCCGCGAGGTGGTGCGGCCGCTCGAAGACTCGGCCCCCGAGGGACCGCGCGGCCTGGCTCTCGACACGCTCGCCGGCGAACAGACGCGGCGCGAGCCCGTGTGGGGCAGCACGCAGAACGTCGCCGTCGAGGCCGCCCGCAAGGCGTTGCCCGGCGTGGCGGTCGAGGAACACCTCGGGCCGCTGGCGGTCGACCAGGGCGCCATGCCGCGCGAGGAAGACGGCGTAGCCGGGCCGGCCGAGCGGATCGCCCAGGATCAGCCGGAGCTCGCCCGCCGCTCCCAGCGGCCGCTGCTCCAGGTGGGCTTCGACGTGCCCGTGGCCTGGACCTGCGTGAAGGGGGCGAACGTCCTCGTCGCGGGCCAGACGCCGCGGACGGTGTCGGTCGCCGACGGCACCGCAACGCTCCGCTTCGAGGAGCCGGGCCGCGCCGAACTCACGCTCTGCAAGCGGGCCGGCAGCGACACGGCGCGGACTGGCGAGGAGCTCGACTTCACGATCTTCATGCTCAACTCCGGCGACCGCGCGCTCGACGACATCGTGCTCGTCGACGCCCTCCCGGAACGGCTCGAGCTGATCCCCGGCTCGCCTGCCTCCAGCCTGCCGGCCGACTTCACGATCGACCAGGGTGACGACGGGGCGGTCGTGCTCCGCTGGCGGGTGAAGGCCACGCTGCGGCCCGGTGAAAGCGGGTTCGTGCGGTTTCGCACGCTCGTGCGGTAAATGGCCGCGGACGACGTTGCGGCGTGCCCCGCACCGGGGTTACCATCCGTTGACCAGGTCCGTTTTCCGTCCGGCGACCGAGATCTTTCCGCGAGGAACCCCCATGCGCCAGCCCCTGTTTTGCGATCGTCTGCCGACCATCGTGACGATCCTCATCCTCGGCCTCGTCGTCGCCGCCACGGGCCACCGCGCCGCCGCCCAGGGAGTGGGCGTGGCGGAGCGTCCGGCGGCCGGCAGACTCACCGTTCCCACGCTGCCTCAGGGCACACCTGAGGAACTGATGAAGTTCGTGAGCACCCTGCGAAATCCCCCCCAGCAGCCCAAGTCGCGGGAGGAAATGCTGGCCTATATGAAGGGCGTCGCCACGGTCTCAGTGCAGGCTGCCGACGCGATCCTCGGCCAGGTCAAACCGGGCGCCAAGTTCCACGCGGATGCCACGCAGCTCAAGCTCGAGAGCCTGATGATGCTGGGCCAGATGGGGGATGAAAAGGCCGAGGCCGCCATGGTCGCCTTCGCCGGGACGCTCGTCGACAGCCCCGAGCCGGCCGTGGCCCGCGAGGCCCGGCGGCTGCTGATCGTGGCCGACGCCCGGTCGACCTTCGAGACCGGCGGATTCGACGCGGCGCCGGGCCTCGTGAAGCGGACGGCCGAGCTGCTCGCCGCCGACCCCAACGACACCCAGACGGCGATGCTCGCCATGCAGCTTGCGAAGGCCTTCGAGCAGGCAGAGGGGGGCGAGGCACACGCCGCCACGGCGTATGCCACGTTCGGCCCGCTGTTCGCCAAGAGCGGCAATGCCCAGATCCGGGAACTGGCCGAGAGTTTCGCCGGCACCCTGCGCCGCCTGTCACTTCCCGGCAAACCGATGGAGATCACCGGCACGCTCCTCGGCGGCGGCGTCTTCAACCAGAAGGCGCTCGCCGGCAAGGTGGTGCTGGTCGACTTCTGGGCCACCTGGTGTGGGCCGTGCGTGGCCGAGATGCCGAACATCCTCGCCCAGTACGAAAAGTATCATGCGAAGGGCTTCGAGGTGGTGGGCGTGAGCCTCGACGAGGATCGCGCCGCCCTCGAGGCGTTCGTGTCCGAGAAGAAGCTCCCCTGGCCGATCCTCTTCGAGCAGTCGGGGGGCGCAGGCTGGCAGCATCCAATGGCCACGAAGTATGGCATCAGCGGCATCCCGCAGCTGATCCTGATCGGCCGCGACGGCAACGTGATCACGCTCAACGCCCGGGGCGAGGGCCTGGCCAAGCAGCTTGCCGAACTGTTCAAGGATGCCGGCTGAACCGATGACCGACCGTGATCCGCCCGTCGCCCCGCCTCGGGCGGCCGTCGCCCGGCGGGCCGGCGCGTTCGACTCGTCGGGCATCCGCAAGGTCTTCGACCTCGCGGCCACACTCGACGATCCGATCAACCTCTCGATCGGCCAGCCCGACTTCGCGATGCCGGACGCCGCCCGCGCGGCGGCCAAGGCGGCGATCGACGCCGGCAGGAACGGCTACACGCCCACGCAGGGCATCCCGGCGCTGCGCGACCGGCTCGAAGAGCGCACGCGGCGCGAGACGGGCCAGCCGCACCGGCGGCTGTGCGTGACCAGCGGATCGAGCGGGGCGCTGGTGCTGACGCTGATGGCGATCCTGGACCCCGGCGACGAGGTGATCGTCTTCGAGCCGGCGTTCGTGATGTACCGGCCGCTGGTGGAGTTTCTCGGCGGCCGCGTCGTGGCGATCGACACGGCGCCGTCGTTCCGCATCGACGTGGACCGCGTGGCGGCCATGATCACGCCGCGGACCCGGGCGATCCTCCTCAACACGCCCGCCAACCCCACGGGCCACGTCGCCGCGGCCGACGTCGTCCGCGACCTGGCCCGGCTCGCCGAAAGCTGCGGTGTGACGCTCGTCAGCGACGAGCTGTACCGCTCCTACTGCTACGACGCGCCGTTCCACTCCCCTGCCCTGCACTCCGAGCGGGTGGTCGTGATCGACGGGTTCTCGAAGTCGCACGCCATGACGGGCTGGCGGGTGGGCTGGGTGCACGGCCCCGCCGACATCGTCAACGCCTGCACGATGCTCCAGCAATACACGTTCGTCTGCGCGCCGCAGGTCGGCCAGTGGGCCGCCTTGGCCGCGGTCGACGCGCCGATGGACATGCCGCTGGCCGAATGCCGCCGCAAGCGCGACAAGCTCATGGCCGGTCTGCGGGGCCGCTATCGGTTCGAGCAGCCCGGAGGTGCCTTCTACCTCTATCCCGAGGCGCCGGGCGGCTCGGGTAGGGCGTTCGCGGAGCGGGCGGTCGCCGCGGAGAAGCTTCTCGTGGTGCCGGGCAGCGTGTTTGGCGCCGCCGACACCCACTTTCGCATCGCCTACACCGTGGACGAGCAGACCCTCGACCGCGGCATCGCCGCCCTGCAGCGGCTGGCCGAGCACGCAGACCGCCGATCATGACCGGCCACACCACGGCATCCGTCGCCCGGATGCTCGACCATGCGGTCCTCAAGCCCGAGTTCACGGCCGCCGACATCGCCCGCCATGCGCGGATGTGCATCGACCGCGGCGTGGGCTGCCTGTGCGTGCGGTCGTGCGACGTCGCCGCCGCGGCCCGGCTGGTGGCGGGCACGCCGGTCGTCATCGCCGCGGTGATCGGCTTCCCGCACGGGGCGCAGCGGCCCGAGGTCAAGGCCTTGGAGGCCCGGCTGGCGATCGCCGACGGCGCCCGCGAACTCGACATGGTGCTCAACGTCGGGGCCCTGCGGTCCGGCGATCAGGCGGCCGTCCGCGCCGACATCGCGGCGGTCGTCGCGGAAGCCCGGCCGCATGGGGTGCTCGTGAAGGTGATCCTCGAGACCTGCCTCCTTTCGTCCGACCAGATCGTCGCGGCCTGCCGGCTGGCAGAGGAAGCCGGTGCCGACTTCGTGAAGACGTCCACCGGGTTCGGCGCGCGGGGCGCGACGCCGGAGGCGGTCCGCACGATGCTCGACGCGGTGGGCGGCCGGCTGGGCGTGAAGGCCTCCGGTGGCATCCGCACCTGGGAGGAGGCGGTGCGGTACCTCGACATGGGCTGCACCCGGCTGGGCGTGGGCGACGCGGCGGGGATTCTTGCCGGCCGACCGGCGGCCCCCGACGCGGCCTATTGACGAGGGCGTCACACGCCGGGACGCCCGCAGGGTGCGGTTCGATGGTCCGCGGTTTCCAGGTTTGCGTTCGGTTTGACACGCGCGACAGCTTCACAAGAATCCCCCGGCGGAAGCCGGGGGACTCCGGGTTGCATCCCTTCCCGGGTGCCCTGCGATGTGGGCTTGAACCGGGGAATCACACGCCGTCGTGCGGCATGGATGGCGGGGCGGTTTTCGAACCCGGTGTCCCCGGGTTTCCACCGGGGGCTTCTAGAGCGCATCCGACTTTGGTGTAGCACCGGCTTCGGGGGCGGCAAAAGTCTCCTCGCTGTGGCCGCAGCGGCCACACGCTCGTCGAGCGTTCGCCGACCCCCTTCGCCTCCCTCTCCCAATGTGCCTGGGAAACGCTACACGGATCCCAGACCCGCTCTAGGCTCAGCACGCCGCCGCCACAAAAAACCCGCTGGGAGACCCCGAGGCTCTGCTCGTCGGACCCTTTCCCGCCGTCCGCCGACGCGGCGTCAGGCGCTCTTGTGCCGGGCCTCGCGGAGCGGCACGACGGGCTCGGTGCCCTCGACGTTCCGCTCGTTGATCACGTAGGTGCTCCCCTGCTGCTCGGGCAGGTCGAACATGATGTCGAGCATCACGTCCTCCATGATCGACCGCAGCCCGCGGGCGCCCGTCTCCTTCTTCATTGCCTTGCGGGCGATCGCCGCCAAGGCTTCGTCGGTGAACTCGAGCTGGCAGCTCTCAAGACCGAACATCTTCTGATACTGCTTGACGAGCGCGTTCTTCGGCTCCTTGAGCACCTTCACCAGCGACGGCACGTCGAGCGGCTGCAGCGAGGAGATCACCGGCAGCCGGCCGACGAGCTCCGGGATCAGGCCGAACTCGAGAATGTCGTCCGAGTCGACCTGCGGGAGGAGCTCGGCGAGGTCGGCGTCGTGGCGGACGCCCGACGGCTGGCCGAAGCCGATCGTCTTCTTGCCCAGCCGCTTACCGATGATCTTGTCGATCCCGACGAACGTCCCGCCACAGATGAAGAGGATGTTCGAGGTGTCGAGCTGGATGTACTGCTGCTCGGGATGCTTGCGGCCGCCCTGGGGCGGCACGTTGGCGACGGTCCCCTCGAGCATCTTGAGCAGGGCCTGCTGCACGCCCTCGCCCGAGACGTCGCGGGTGATCGACACGTTCTGACTCGTCTTCCCGATCTTGTCGATTTCGTCGATGTACAGCACGCCGCGTTGGGCCGCCTCGATGTCGAAGTCGGCGGCACTGAGCAGTTTGAGGAGCAGGTTCTCGACGTCCTCGCCGACGTAGCCCGCCTCGGTGAGCGTGGTGGCGTCACCGATCGCGAACGGCACGTCGAGGATCCGGGCCAGGGTGCGGGCGAGCAGGGTTTTGCCCGACCCGGTCGGTCCCAGGAGGAGGATGTTCGACTTGTCGACCTCGACGTCGCTTCCCTCGCTGCCGAGATTGAGCCGCTTGTAGTGGCTGTGGACAGCCACGGCGAGCACCCGCTTCGCATGATGCTGGCCGATCACGTACTGATCGAGATGGGCCACGATCTCGCGTGGCGAGGGGATCGTGGTGAACAGCTGCTTGCTGGTGCCGCGCCGGCGCTTCTCCTGATCGAGGATCGACTGGCAGAGGTCGATGCACTCGCCGCAGATGTAGACATCCCCGGGGCCTTCCACGAGCGGGCCGACGTCGCGGTAGCTCTTCCGGCAGAACGAGCAGAAAGCGTTCTTTTTGGTCGTTCCGCCGGCACCCCGCCGTCCCAGCCCGCCCACGTCTTTCCCGGATGGCATTGATTCACGTCCTCTGGATGTCCGGCCCCGGCGGATCGCCCGACGGCGGCCGGCGCCGCCCCGGGAGGCCGGGACTGCCGATCCGCATCCGCGGCTCGACGAGTGTTCTTATCTTTCGGTATTCCTCTTCCGTCAGCACACCCTGGTCGCGGAGATTTTTGTAATCCACGAGCGTCCTTTCCCAATCGCCACGATCGTCACCTGACGCGAGCCAACGCCCGCGGATCATGACGATGGCAACGATCCCCGCCCCAACCACGAGTGCCAGGAGCAGGCCACTGGCAAAATACGCTGACACGGACATCCGGCTTCAGGAGGGGAAGGAACCGGCTTGGACGAGAGCCGCCCGCATCGGCCCTTCCCTGCGCCGCGGTCACATTATGCCAGCCCCCGTCCGGCCAGGTCCAGCGGAAAATCCCCTATCTTTCGCAGCTTTCCGCCGGTTTGCGGTCGGTCGGCGGACACGGCCGATTTTTCCGGTTGTTCTGAAAACGTGTGACTTTTCGGTCGGCGAAGGCCGATTCAACAGAGCATGTGTGTCTCGGTCGTCCATCGTTGCACCGTCGGCCGGCTGGCGGCCCTGCTGCTGATTGCAGGGGCGGGCTTCGTGCCGCTGGCCGCCGGCCAAGGTCTGCCGGCCGCACCGGGCATGCCCGAGCTCGTGCGCACCAAGCACCGCACGTTCGCCATCCCGTTCCAGCTGCCGAAGTCGCAGGATCCGGACGCCGACGCCGCCCCGGAAAAAATCATTCTCAACGTCTCGAAGGACCTCGGCGGCACTTGGCAGCCGGCGGGCGAAGCGGCGCCGGCGAAGGGATCGTTCACCTACACGGCGGACGCCGACGGCGAATACTGGTTTCGCCTCCGGGCCGTCGACCGCAAGGGCCGGATGCGCGGCGGCGAGGGGCCCGACATGCGGATCCTCGTCGACGCCGCGGGCCCGCGGCTGGCGGCCCGAGTGTGGAAGGGTGCCGACGGCGAGATCGTCTGCCGCTATGCGGCCGTCGATGACTCGCTTCGGCTGGAGGCGTTCACGTTCGAGTATCGCGGCCCTGCAGACCCGGGCTGGAAGCCGCTGGCCACCGAGCCGATTCTGTCCCGCGAGTCTCCAGCCCACCTCGTGGGCGAGGAAATCTGGTGGGCCGGCGAGAAGGTGACAGCCCTGACGGTGCGGATCACCGTCGCGGATGGCTCCGGCAACCGCACGACCAAACAATTCTCGCTCGAACCGACCGATCCCCACGTCGACCAGGCGGCGCTGGCCCGCGAACTCGGCGTCCCTCCGCTGCCCACGGCCGGTGCCGAAGCTGCCGCGGTCGCCGTCGCCGCCGCGCCCGCCACCGCTTCCGCGGCACCGACCACCGGTGAAACCTGGGCCCCGGAGACCGCCCGCGGCTGGTCGGACCAGCCGCCGCAGCAGCCGGGAGTCGATGGCACGACGAGCGGACGCAGCGTGCTCGTGAAGCGCACCGGATCCGCGGCCGGCCTGCTGCCGCGGGCCGAGGCGGCCATGCGAACCGACACCGGCGGCCACGACCCGCTGGCGGCGGCGGCGGCCGGCCAGCCGCTGGAGTACCGCGGCAAGCCCCTCCACATGGCGAAGTCGCGGCGCTTTTCCTGGGACTACGAGGCCCAGGATCGGATGCCGGGGGCGGCCCGCGTGCGGGCGGAACTGTGGACCACCCGCGACGGCGGCGTGACCTGGCAGCGAGCCGCGGTCGATACCGACGGCCGCAGCCCGATCGACGTGCAGCTGCCCGCCACGGGACTCTACGGGGTGCGGCTGGAGATGGTGGCCGACGTGCCCGACGCGGGTGACGGCCCGCGGTCCGGTGACGTCCCCGAGGCGTGGCTGGGCGTTGACGACGAGCCGCCGCAGGCCGAGCTGCTCGACGTCGCCCGCGATCCCCAGGCACCGGGAGTCCTGATCATCCGGTATACCGCCCGTGATCCACTGCTCGGGCCGCAGGCCGCACGCCTGCTCTACTCGCCGCACGCCGAAGGACCGTGGGCCACGATCGCCGACGGCCTCGCCAGTCAGGGCGAGCACCGCTGGCAGCCCGACCGTGCCGTGCCGGCGCGGGTCTATGTCCGGGTCGAGGTCGCGGACGCGGCCGGCAATGTCGGCGCCGCATCGAGCGCCGAGGCCATCACCGTCGCCGCCCCGCGAGTCGTGGGCAAGCTCGGCGGGCTCCGCGCCGCCCCCGAACGCTGATCGGCGTCTTCAGGCGGTTCGCCTCTGGAGCCGCCGCAGCAGGGGCAGGGTCGCCAGCCGCAGCAGGCAGGAGACGACGAACACGGCCGCGTAGGCCCGCCGATCCTCGCCCAGGGCCCGCAGCAGGAGGCCGCCGCAGGCGGCGCCGGCCACGGTGGCGATCGCGAGCCCGAGGTTGTAGACCGTGATCACGCCGGTGCGATCGCGGTCGTCCACCATGTCGAAGAACAGCAGGGCCACCGCGAGCTCGTAGGCCGCCCAGCAGCTGCCGGCGACGATCTGCACGCCGATCAGGTAGCCGATCTCGGCGAACGGGAGCCAGAGCAGCGTCAGGGGCATGATCGCCAGGCAGGCCCAGCCGAGGAGCCGCACGGAGCCGGTTCGCGCGGCCAGTCGGCCGACCGCCGGCAGCACGATCGCCTTGGCCAGAAAGGCGGTGGCGAACACGAGCATGAACGCATGGTACGAGAAGCCCAGTTCGCGGAGCATGTAGGGCGTGAAGTACGGCCCCGCGACGTGGGCTCCGAACATGAAGCAGCACAGAAACGCGACCAACGTGCCGGCGGGCTTCGCGGCCATGCCGCGCAGAGCGGCCGCGAGCTTCGCCGGCAGCCTGGCCGGCGGCGCGGGCAGCCCCTCGGCCGCGGCCACCGGGGGTCGCGGCTCGCGGCAGGCCACGAGACAGGCCGTGGACAGCAGGCGACTCACCCCGGCGAGGGCAAACAGCGCGGCAAATGCGATCAACGTCGCGCCGCGGGACTCGCCGAACTGGAGCACGAGGCCGCCGATCACGAACCCGAAGAACACGCCGAACTGACCGAGGCGGTTCCGCTGGGCGAAATAGGGCGTCCGCATGTGCCTGGGCACGAGCCGCCCCATCCAGGCGTTCCAGGCGGGCGCTCCCGCCATCCCGGCGGCCCAATAGACGCTCGCCGCCAGGAGCAATTGCCAGAGTGCCGCCGATCCCCGCAGGCCCCACCAGATCAAGGGCACGAAGCTGGCGGCCTGGAGCGCCGTGCTGCCGATCACCCAGACGCGATTGCTGCCGAGCCGCCTGACGGCGTACGGCGTGACGAGCTGGACGAGCGCGCCGACGAGGATCGGCACGCTCGCCATCAGGCCTGCCGCCACGGGCCCGAACCCCAGCGCCAGGGTGAAGGCGGGCAGGTATGTCTCGCCGCAGCCCACCATCACGCTGTAGGCGGCGGCGTCGGCGGTGGTGACCCAGAGATCGCGGCGCAGGGCTCCACGCGGCAGGATCGTCTGCAAAAGCGAATGGCGGGACAAGGCGATGGACGGAAGTGACCGGGCTGAGGCCGGGGGGCGGGTGAGCCGGCGCCGGGGAGCGACGGCCAGAAGCGGACCACCTGTTTATACTTCCCCGTCGGTGCGGTCCGAGAACCAGAGGCAGCGGCCGTCGTTCGCCGCAGCCGCCCGGCCCCGTCCACCATCATCGCGAGGGAGAGTTTCATGAAGGCATTGGTGACCGGGGCGACCGGGTTCGTGGGACCGCGGCTGCTGCGATTGCTGGACCGGCCGACGGTCGTGTCCCGAAACCCCGACCGCGCCCGAGCGGCCATCGGACACCTCGCCGACCGCATCGTTCGCTGGGATCCCATGGAGGGCCCGCCGCCCCCGGAGGCCTTCGAGGGCGTGGACGCCGTGCTGCACCTGGCGGGAGAGTCGGTCGCCGAGGGCCGATGGACGACGGCGCAAAAGGCGCGGATCCGCGACAGCCGCGTGGTGGGCACGCGGCATCTCGTGCAGGGCATCGCGCAGGCGGGGGCCAAGCCGGCCGTGCTCGTCTCGGCCTCGGCCGTCGGCTACTACGGCGATCGTGGCGACGAGGAACTCTCCGAGGCCGCGTCGCCGGCCGACGACTTCCTGGCCCGGGTGTGCGTCGACTGGGAGCGTGAGGCGCTCGCCGCCGAGAAGTCGGGCGTGCGCGTGGTGACCGCCCGCACCGGGATCGTGCTCGGCGCGGGTGGCGGGGCGCTCGCCAAGATGCTCACGCCCTTCAAACTCGGCGGCGGCGGACCGCTGGGCAACGGCCGGCAGTGGATGCCGTGGATTCACGTCGCCGACCTGGCCCGGCTCTACGTGCATGCCGCCGAGTGCCAGGCGATCCGGGGCCCGATGAACGCCGTCGCCCCCAATCCCGTCCGCAATCTCGAGTTCACGAAGGCCCTGGGCCGGGCCCTGCGCCGCCCGGCCTTCATTCCCGCCCCCTACTTCGGCCTCCGGCTGCTGTTCGGCGAGTTCGCCCAGGTGCTGTTCGCGTCGCAGCGGGTGATCCCGCGGGTGGCGGTCGAGACGGGGTTCGTGTTCCAGTATCCGGAACTCGCCGCCGCGCTCCACGAGATCCTCGCCGCGGCGGCGTGAGCACGAGATCGGCTGCGGCTCCCGCTTTCGAGGGTCAGAGATCGCCGCCATGGGGGCGGCGGCGTTGCCGCTGCAGCCACGCCATGGCCACTGGCGGAAAGCCCGTAGCGTACGCTGCTGGATCTCTGGCCATCGCGCCCCGTTGCTGGGTAGTAGAGTCGCAAGTTTTGATGGTGCGCGTTCTTCAGCCCTTGCTCTCGGCTTCACGCGTGTGAACGGCACAAGAAGCCCCCGGCGGAAGCCGGGGGACTCCGGGTGGCATGCCTTTCCAGGTGCCGTGCGACGTGGGTTTGAACCGGGAAATTGCGTCCCGTCATCCGGCAGGGACGGCGGGGTTGTATTCGTGCCCGGTGTCCCCGGGTTTCCACCCGGGGCTTCTTGGACGGATGACGAGACCGATTCCCGATGCAAAGGACCTGCAAAACGACGTTCGCAACCGGATTCCTGCAGCGGCGACGCTCTCTCGAGCCACTCGGCGCAACACCAAAAAACGCAAGCGGAGCTTATGCTCGGTGCGTCACGTACGGCCATCAGCATTCCCTCGGCTCGCGCCTCGGGCTTCCAGGGCACGGGACCGCCAAACCCGACAAACCAGCAGCCCATTCCCCCGGGCGCGTGACGCAGTCCGGCAAAACTGCGGTGCACGATGTGCGCGTTGCGTGCCTGTGGCTACCGCTTTCGACGGTCAGAGACCGCGGCTCCAGCGTTGGTCGGAGACCGCCGCTCTCCGTGGCGCAAGCCTCCAGGCTTGCGAATGCGGGTTGCAGAGCTGCAGGCCAGGATGCGACGGTTAGAGACCGCCGCTATAGGGGCGGCGTCGCGGCGCGGACCAGGCGGTCGCGGACCGCCTGCCAGGCTTCGGTGTCGGGCGGCGTGGCGACCACGATCCGGTCGAGCGCCCGCTGGTCGAGGGCGTGGAGCGTCGCATACAGCAGGCGTGCGTACGCCGCCGGATCGTTCGGCATCGGCACGACGACGAGCTCGCGACGGGACGCGAGCGCCCGCGTCGCCGGGTCGTCGACGGCCGTCGTCACGAGGCCCACGCGACTCCCGGAGTCGAGCAGTTCGGCCCCACGGCGGGCCGCTTCGGCGGAGAGTTCCAGCGGTGTGCGTGGCGCGTAGTGCCGCGGCTGCTGGCCGGGTGAACGCACGGCGTGATCCGTGCCCGAGTCGGCCGCAGCGAGCCACTCCACGGAACCGCCGACGACCGCCTCGATGGCCGCACGTGACAGCGGCCCCGGCCGGAGGATCCGCGGTGGCACGGTCGTGCAGTCGACGACGGTCGACTCGATGCCCTGTCCACACGGGCCGCCATCCAGAATCAACGCGACCCTGTCGCCGAGGCCGGCGAGCACGTGGTGGGCGGTGGTGGGCGACACCGCCTCCGACCGGTTGGCACTGGGGGCCGCGAGAGGCGTGCCCGCCGTCTCGATCAGCCGCCGGGCGAGCCGGTGGTCGGGACACCGCAGGGCGACGGTCGGCCCGCCCGCCGTGACGATGTCGGGAATCCGTGGGCCGCGCGGCACGACGACCGTCACCGGCCCAGGCCAGAACCGGGCGGCGATCGCGGCGGCGGCCGCGGGCCACGACGCGGCCAACGAGCGGGCCATGGCGGCGTCGGACACGTGCACGATTAGCGGATTCGAGGCGGGCCGGCCCTTGGCGCGAAAGATGCCTGCCACCGCCTCCGCGTCGAGCGCGTCAGCCGCCAGCCCGTAGACGGTTTCGGTCGGAATCGCGACGAGCCCACCGTGGCGCAGGATCGCCGCGGCCCGCTCCAGCGCCTGGGCCGTCGCCGGTGGCGGAGTCGTCTCCTCCACCGGCCAATCACAGCGCAGGATGTCGGGAAGCGTGCGGGCCATGCCGACAACCTTGCAACGCCGCCGGGGGCGGAGCAAGATGTCGTCCTGCCGCCGCGGCCGGATCGGTGCCCGATCCCAGCGGCGGATCCCCGCAGGACGCAGCCGTGCCCGCCTCCCCCGCCCCGCTCGTCGGCGTCGCCATGGGCAGCCGCTCCGACTGGCCGACGCTCCAGCGGGCGGCCCAGATCCTCGACCAGTTCGGGGTGCCGCATGCCTGCGAGGTCGTCTCGGCCCACCGCACGCCCGTCAAGCTCGCCGACTACGCCCACGCCGCGGCCGACCGCGGCCTCAAGGTGATCATCGCCGGCGCCGGCGGCGCGGCCCACCTGCCCGGCATGCTCGCCGCCCACACGCACCTCCCCGTGCTCGGCGTGCCTGTCGAGTCGTCGATGCTCCGCGGCGTGGACTCGCTGCTCTCGATCGTGCAGATGCCCGCGGGGGTGCCCGTCGGCACCCTGGCGATCGGCCCCGCCGGCGCCGCCAACGCGGCCCTGCTGGCGATTTCGATCCTCGCCTTGGAGGATGCCGCGCTGCGGCAGAGGCTCGTGGCCTACCGGACGGAGCAGACGGCCCGCGTCCTCGCCGAGCACCTCGACGGCGAATCGACCGCCTGGTCTGAACGGCCGTCGGAGCGGTGACCGTGCCTGTCTCGGCCAGCCCGATCCTGCCCGGTTCCACGCTCGGCATCCTCGGCGGAGGCCAGTTGGGGGCCATGTTCGCCGTCGCCGCCAAGCGGATGGGCTACCGGGTCGAGGCGATCTCCGACGTGGCCGATTGCCCCGCGGCCCGCGTCTGCGATCGCGTGCACGTCGGCGGCTACGCCGATGCGGCGTTTCTCGCCCGAGCCGCGGCCACCCTCGACGTCGTGACGTTCGAGTTCGAGAATGTGCCCGCGGCCGCCGGCCGGGCGCTGGCGGCGGTCGTGCCGGTGCGGCCGCATCCCGACGTGCTGTTCACGACGCAGGACCGGGCCCGCGAGAAGGCCTTTCTCGTGACCCACGGGTTCGCCTGCGCGGCCCATCGCATCGTGCGGTCGCGCGACGACCTGCAGGCCGCCATGCGCGACCTCGGCCTGCCGGCGGTGCTGAAGACGGCCGCCTTCGGCTACGACGGCAAGGGACAGGCCAAGCTCGCCACGGCCGCCGACCTCGATCCGGCCTGGGCCACGCTCAGCGCCGGCCCCGACGGCCCTCGGGAACTGGTGCTCGAGAGCTGGATCGACTTCGACTGCGAGATTTCCGTCGTCGCGGCCCGCGGCCTCGACGGCGCCGTCGCCGCCTTCGCGCCGGCGCGAAACGCCCATGCCCATCACATCCTCGATGTCTCGAGCGTGCCCGCCGGCCTGCCGGACGACGTGCTGGCGGCGGCCACCGGCACCACGGAACGGATTCTCACCGCCCTCGGCGTGGTGGGCGTGGCCTGCGTGGAGTTCTTCGTGACCAAGGATGGCCGCGTGCTCGTCAACGAGATCGCCCCGCGGACGCACAACTCCGGCCACCTCACGATCGAGGCCTGCGAGACGAGCCAGTTCGAGCAGCAGGTGCGGGCCGTGTGTGGGCTGCCGCTGGGCTCGACGCGGCAGGTGGCGCCGGCGGCGATGGCGAACCTGCTCGGCGACTGCTGGTTTACCGACGGCACCGCCGCCGGTCGCGAGCCCGACTGGGCGGCGGCCTTGGCCGTGCCCGGCGTGCGGCTGCACCTCTACGGCAAGACCGAACCCCGGCCCGGCCGGAAGATGGGTCATCTCACGGCGGTCGCCGCATCGGCCGAGGAAGCCCGGTCGCGCGTGACGACCGCCCGGCACGCGGCCTGCCGGGGCTGACCGGCGTAGCCGAAGACGCCGGTTCGTCACTCGCTGCCCGTGGTCAAAGCCCTCCATGGCAATCCCGTTCGGCACGAGGGTTGCCGGAGGTGCTCGCCACGTCTTGCGAGGGTCGGGGCTGCCCGTGCCCCGTCGCCGGACGCTCACTGCGCCCATCCTGGGCTCCGTTCGCCTCACATCCTGCTCGGGCAGACTTGTTCCACAGTCTGCTAGACTGCGGTTCGGTTCGATTGCGTGCCGAACTTTCCTGTGCGGTTCGCTCTTCATCGGCTGCCTGTTCGTGACATCTGGGCTCCCCTGCGGTCGGGCGGCCAAGGCCGATCCGTTCACCATCACCGGAGGCTTGCTTCCCCATGCGCCGCACGCATCAAATCTCTGCCCCCCGCTCCGGCGCACCGGCGACTGCGGGACACGCGGTCCGGAACGGCCGCCTGCCCTCCTGCGGTTGGCCGGCCGCCTTCACACTCGTCGAACTGCTCGTCGTCATCGCCATCATCGCCGTGCTGCTCGCGCTCTTGGTGCCCGGCGTGCAGGCGGCCCGGGAAGCGGCCCGTCGCGGCCAATGCGGCAACCATCTGAAACAGTTGGCCGTTGCGACAGAGGCACACAAGTCGCTGATCGGACATTTTCCCACCGGCGGCTGGGACGAAAACTCGCTGCCGCAGGCCGGCGGCGGGAGCGACTGGAGACAGCCGGGTGGGTGGTGCTACACGATCCTGCCGTTCATGGAAGCGCAGGCGGTCTACGACTCCGTGAACTCGGGCGCCTTGGACACGACGACGTCGGTTCCTGTGTTCGCATGCCCATCCCGTCGCGGCTCCTCGTTTGGTCCGGGCGGCGTCGTGATGACCGACTATGCCGGCAATCGCGGCGCCTGGGCGTCGCCGACGCCCGCCGATAACGCGGCGGCGAACAGGAGGACCGACTTTGGAGCGAACGTCGGCGGCGTGACCGGCTCGCCCGCAGACTTCTCTGCCGACAATTGGCAGACCGTGGCGCAAACGCTCAACGCAGCCCAGCCCGTGCTCCTGGGCAGCGTCTTGGTGCCAACCGGCGGCGTGATCTTTGCGGGCAGCTCGCTGCCCCTCGCCGCGGTCCGCGACGGGGCTTCAAGCACCTATTTGTGCGCCGAGAAGTATGTGCCTCGTTCCGCCTACTCCACGAGCGGTCAAACGGGCTTCAGACGGTGCGCCTACGTCGGCGACTCGCCCGATACCCTCCGCGGTGGCCACCGGCCGCCGGAAAGCGACTCCGCACCCATCCAAAACGGCATCGAGGGTGCCTTCGGGGGCCCGCATCCGGGCGTGTTCATGGCGGCGATGTGCGATGGCAGCGTGCGCAGCTTCGCTTTCGAGATCGACCCGGCCGTGCATTTTCTGCTCACCTGCCGCGCGGACCGGCAGGCCGTGCAGACGCCGGACTGACGCACCCGCACTCGTGCGGCGGGCCTCACTCGCACATCGCGCGACCGGGTTGCCACCCGGGGCTTCTTGGGGCACAAGAAGCCCCCGGCCGGGCATAACGCCGTCCACAAAAAAACCGCGTAACGCCGTCCACAAAAAGCCCCCGGCGGGAGCCGGGGGACTCCGGGTGGCCCACCTTCCCGCGTGCCATGCGGCGTGGGTTCGAACCA
>JAJTED010000003.1 GCA_021300535.1 Planctomycetaceae bacterium
GAGCGTGGACAGGTCGGTGCCGGTGCCGGAGCCGAACTTGAAGAGCATGGCCTCGCTGCGGGCGAGGTCCATGATGTCCTCCATGTTGTCCTTCACGCTCTGGATGAAGCAGGCACTTCCCTGGGGATACTCATAGGGGTTGTCCGGCATGACAACGTCGCGTTTCGCCTCGTCCCAGCGCCAGTTGCAGGGGGCACCCTTGACGCCGTACTGGTTGAACAGGCCGACGTTGAACCAGACCGGGGAGTTGAAGGCGCCGTGCTGGTGGATGCACAGCCAGGCCAGGTCGCGGTAAAAGTTCTCGCCGTCCTGCTTCGTCTTGAAGTAGCCATCTTTGGTGCCCCAGTCGGCGATCGTGCGGGCGACGCGGTGCACGAGCTGCTTGACCGAGTGCTCGCGCTCCGGCGTGTGGATTTCGCCGTAGAAATACTTGCTGACGACGACATTGGTGGCGAGCTGGCTCCAGGCGGCCGGAATCTCGCAGGCCGGCTGCTCGAAGAGCACCTTGCCGTCCTCCCCCTTGATGGCGGCCGTCCGCAGCTCCCACTCGGTCGTATCGAAGGGAGTGTCCACATCGACCGGGCAGAAGGTGGGCCGGATTTCGATCGCTGTCCGCTCCGCTGCTGGGTTCGCCCCGGCGCTGGAGGCCTGGGGGCCGGTGAGGGTGGCGGATGCGTCGAAAGCGGCCATGGGGCGGTGCTCCTTGCGGGGAAAAGTGTCGAGCCCGGGAAGTATACTTCCGTATAGTCTGTCTACAAGCGATTATCGGCCGGGGATTAGAAACCTATTGAATCCCTCAGCCAGCCGGAGGCGGCGGAAAAACGCGAACGCCGGAAAGCAGCTCCATCTGCATGCTATCGCAAGATGTTGGGTCGGACGTCCCGTTGACCACTTCCTATTGGCCGGGGCGTGAATGTAGCGTGAGCGTCAAGGCCGTCAAGCGGCTTTTCCTCGGCCATGGAAACGGGGCGGAAATCCCGTGTTCGAGCGCCCCCGGAGCCGGCTCCGGGCCTGGTGGCCGCGTTAGTCCGGGAGGGGGGGGGGCGGCCGTGGCTCGCCTTTCGCGGGGATGACGGCGACAATTGCCGCCGACACGACTCGCTTGTCGGCCACGGACTCCGGCTGTGTTCTGGCCCATCCCCCGCCCCTCGAGGAGACCCTGACCATGGCCCACGTTCCCGGTTTACAGCGCCCGCTCGACGGCATTCGCGTCTTGATGCTGGTGGACGAAGACTACGAGGATCTCGAGCTCTGGTACCCGAAGCTACGGCTCGAAGAGGCCGGTTGTCACGTGACCGTGGCCGGTTTCATGCAAGGCCGCACCTACGCCGGCAAGCATGGCTATCCGTGCACGAGCGACGCGGCGCTGGGCGACATGGAGGTCGGCGACTTCCACGGGATCGTGATTCCGGGCGGCTGGATGCCCGACAAGCTGCGGCGGCACGAGAAAGTGCTCGACCTGGTCCGGGAGTTCGCCGCCCACGGCAAGCTGGTGGCGGCGATCTGCCATGGCGGCTGGATTCCCATTTCGGCAGGGGTGTATCGCGGCGTGCGGGTGACCGGGAGCCCGGGGATCAAGGACGACCTGATGAACGCCGGCGCGATCTGGGAAGATACCCCGGTCGTCGTCGACCGACATTTCGTGTCGAGCCGCAAGCCGGCCGACCTGCCGGCGTTCATGGCGGTGATCGTGGACGTTTTGGCGGCGGCGGCGGTGGTGTAGACTGCAGCGGTGAGTCGGAACGCCTCCCCAGATCTCGATGCGGTCAGGGCCCTCGTCCGCGACGCGGGCCTGCGGTGCACCCCCGCCCGTCTGGCGGTGCTCCAGCACCTGCTGCGGGCCCGTGGGCCCAAGACACACGCCGAGGTTGCCGTGGCGTTGGCCGACCGGGGGTTCGATCGGGCGACGATCTACCGCAACCTGACGGAGCTCACGGAGGCCCGGCTCGTGAGTCGGATGGAGCTCGGGGACCACGTCTGGCGGTTCGAGATCCGGCGGCCGCAGGCCGGCCACGGCAAGAAGGACGAGCATCCGCACTTCGTCTGCACGACCTGTGGCGAGGTGTCGTGCCTCGAAGGCGTCGATGTGGCGATCACGCCGAAGCCGGGTCGGACCCGACGACCGGGCGGCTCGAAGTCGGCCCCGGCGGCCGCGGGCGGCATCGGCTCGGTGCGGGAAGTGCTGCTCAAGGGCCAGTGCTCGCAGTGTGAGTGATCGCCGCCCGCCATGAGGCGGCCGGGGGCGGGCCTGGCCTGGCCGGGACGGCGGGCTCGCGGCGCATGGCGGCGGCACCGCACGGGGCGCGTGCCACGGCTGCGAAGCGGGGCAGCCTGGGCAAACCCAAACCTTTGGCGGCGGGCTGCGTATCGTTCTCTAGCCACGAAGGGCGTAAGCGTTTCAGTCACGGAGGACTCAATCATGGACCCCCACTTCAACGAGTATCTGGCGGCGATCGCAGGCATGCACGACCTCTACGGCGAGCGGCCCGAGGATCACCCGACCGAGTTCCACGCGGATGACGCGGCCGTGATCGGGACCGGCGCTCCGGTGCCGGCTGCTGCCTGATCCAGGCCGTCGACTGTTTGCGGTGCGCGGGATTTGCCGGGAGAACGCCGACGTTGCCGGCAGCGCTACCGCAGGATCAACGTGCTGATCACCAAGGCGGCGATGCTGGCGCCGACCGGCGTGCCGGCTTGGCAATCCTGCTTCGCAGGCGTAAGCGTGCAGGACACGCACGTTTCAGTGCAAGAAAGTGCAAGAACAAGGAAAGGAGCGGAGAAAAGCGGCAAGACGTGCGTCCAACACGCTGCATGCCGCCCGGCAGGCGGCGCCGCAGACCGGTCCGGGGCTGCGTGGAGATCGGGACCGCAAGCGAGACGTCGCTGTGACGACCAGCTGCCCACGACGCTTGACTCCCACGGGAGACGCGGGCGGATGAAAGCCCCGCGCTCACGAGGCGACCGTGGTCACGCCGCCGCGTGACGACCGCATCGGCGGAACCGCCGCAGTTGCCAGACACTCCCCATCGCAGCCACTCCCGCCACGCAGGCCAAATGGTTGGGCTCAGAGGCGGCGACGATTTTGGGATGGAGGTCGCTACCTGTCGAAGCGACTGCGTTCTCTCCGCCGGTGGAGGCCTTGAGTTCCGTGGCTTTCAAGATCAGAGTCCACGCGTAATCGACAAGGTTTCCCGTCGCAAGACCAACGTCTTGTGTCAGGATCGGTGCCGCTGGGTCGCCGGCAGGTGTCGAGACAGTGGCGCTGATCCATGATCCGCTCTGCCCGAGCACGGGCGACGTGAATGCGCGATCGGTGCCGATTTCGCCGTTGAGGAAAGCGAGTGCGAGGTCATATCTCTTCATGTTCAGAAACACGCTCTCACCCATCTCGGCATTGATGTTGACCGACTCGCCGGTCCTGGTCAGGCGAGAATCGCTATCCAGATCCCCGATCGCATGCCGGGAATCAGAGACGTTGGAGACCAAGCGACTGGTCACGTCGGGTGAATGGATCGCGATCGTTTCCGCCCCGGCCGGTTGGGCGAGCATGGCGAAGAGCGAGATCACGGCGACCCCGGCGGCGAGGGCAAAGGAATTGAGGACGCGCACGAATTGTTCCTTTTCAGGCGGGCAGGTGAAACAGGCGGGCAGGTGAAACCTGCCAACACGTTTAGCAAGCGGCGTGCCAATTGGCGTGCATTCGCCGATTGCTGGGGCAAGTCGCCCAGAAAAAGCAGAGTTTTCCAGCATCAAGGGTAATTTGCCGATTTCTTTTCCCCCTTGGACGGTAGCGCGGCCCCATCGCCGGGTGGGGTGAATCACCCCAGTAACGGGCTTGATGCCCGGTGCGAATCACGCCAGTCACACGCGTGTTGCCGGCGTGGAATGCCGCAGCAGCAGCAGTGTTGCTACTGGTGAATCGGCGCATAGGTGAGCCCAGCACTTCATCGTCACAACCGCCGCGCGGCTGGGATCGACATGCCGATCGTTTGCGTATGTTGTCAGGGTTGATGCTGGATGCTGTCGCGACGGGACAGGCTGCCGCCGAGTCTCGTCTCCATCGCTGCCGCATGGTTCGGCGTCTTCTGCAATAGTGAGGCTGCAAGGCTCTTGAGGCCTGATTTTCGTGTTCCGAAAAAAGGAAAGGCAACGAGCGAGTTGCCTCTGCTTGTGGCGTCGTCAATCGAATAGGAATGCGATCGTTTCGGAGTCGATTTATGCGACGCGAGTTCTCCGCCCACATTTGGTCTACACCCAAGGATTCACACCCATGTCGCAGCGTGAACGTGCCCAGCTTGAAAGGATGCTGGAAAGCCGGCTGTTCGTCGTCCGGCCGCGGATGGCGGCGATGCTGCGGTTTTTCGTCGAGGAATCGCTCCGCAACGGTGGTGCCGCCATCAACCAGCGGCTGATCGCCACCCATGCCCTCTCCCTGCCCAGCGATTTCCGCCCGACGAAGAGCGCCTACGTGCGCACCCATGTCACGCGGCTCCGTCAGGCGCTCGGTGACTACTACGCGACGGTCGGCCGTGACGACACGATCATCTTCAGCATCACGCCTGGCCCGTACCGGCTCGTCGTCACCGAGGCACTGCCGGCAGCTGGCGCGAGCCTCGAGGGGCCGCGCCACGCCGTCGCCCAGTCTTCTGTGAGGCTCGTCGATGCGCGGCTGGCAAAGGCTACCTTGGTCGTGATCGAACTGGATGACGAACGCTGTCTGGGCCCGCAACGGGGTCTCGGCCGCGAGGTGGCATCGGGGCTCATGGTGCGGCTCGTTGAGAGCCCATTCGTACGGGCCTCCGGACCGCTTCTCCGCAGTCGCCTCGCCGAGGAACGGCTGACCGGCGAGGCCGCCGCCGGCCGCTGGGGTTACGATTACCTCTGCGATGCCACGCTGAGTCCTGCCAATGACGAGGGTGTCGTTTGCAAGGCTGCCGTCATTGGCGTGCCTGGCGGGCGACGGATACTCGACGAGAGCACGACGATCCACAGGCAGCAGGGCGAGCCGCTGGCCGAATCCCTTGGTAACTGGCTCTTTCACCGCATTAGCGAGGTCTTCATGCAACTGCGCATCGACTGCGGCTCCGCGGTGGTGCCGGTCGATTGAGCCAGCAGGCAAGACTCCTGCTCCGTGGAATCTCCTTGACCGATGTCTGTCCGCAGGACAGGGGTGATGCGGCAGCCGCCGGGCCCCCTCGGCTCGAGCCGGGGCACCATCTGCGGCGGTCCAGCGGCCGGGCCGCGCGGGCTACCAGACCGCGACCTTGACCACGATCTTCACCACCGGTTCCGGCTCGGCCCAGGCGCAGCACGGGGCATGGGCGTCGTCAGGAAAGAGAATCATGAACTGGCCGGCCGCCACCGGCACCGGCACCACATCCTCGGCGGCTGCGAACAGCCCGGCGTCCTGCTTCTCGTCGTAGGGCCGCGCGATCGTGGACAGGCTTGCCAGCGGCGCCCACTGGATCACCTCGCGGCCGCCCGCGAGGTACTGGACGTCGACGTAGCGGCGGTGGGCTTCGAGCGGGCCCGCCGCGGGCCGCGTCTGGTACCGCTGCACGAGCGCGAAGATGGCGTCGCCGTCTATCTCGTGGCGGCCATCGGCGATGTCGGGCGTGGCCTGCTCCAGAAAGGCGAAGGCCTTGGCCAACCGGGCGTTCAGCGGAGCGTATCGCCGCCACTGCGGCAGTGAGTCGAGGATCATCGGCGCGTCGCCTCTCGGAAGTCTGCCGGTCGATGGGACGATCATAGGGCGGTCCCCGGCACCTGGCCAAGCGGCCCGGCACGTCTCGATGCAGGTGACGGAGGTTTTCTCGCAGCCCGGGGACTGGCCAACGAACCAGCGGTAATGACCGACGGGGCCGCTCACAGCGGTAAACGCCCGAGCAAGGCGAGGATCAGCAGAATGACCAGGATCAGCCCAAGCAGTCCGCCTCCCGCGCCGAGGACGGTGTTCCCGCTACGGAAACCGTAGCCACCGCCCAGCAGCGACAGGATCAAAATCACAACGAGGATCAGTACGAGTGGACTCACGGCTTGCTCCTCACGCAGAAAAAGGACACCTGCATTCGTGGGGTCCCTCCCGTACGTTCGGAGTGCATTCCATTCCCGACTGGCAGACCAACTGACTCTCGCCTGCGGTCACACATGCCCCGGGCGACGGGTTCCTTTCGCACGGGGCACGTGTCGTACGCCTCCGTCCCCCACGTCTGCGACGGTGATCCGCTACGGCAGGATCACCTTGTCGATGACATGAATGACACCATTGGTGGCATGGATGTCCGAGTTCTGGACATGGGCCATCTCCTTGGCGGTGCCGATGTGCACGCCCGTCAGCAGGTTGTGCGTCACGGCGACCCTTGTCCCGCCGACCGTCGGGAGGTCTTTGATCTTCTTCACATCAGCGATCAGAAGATCGTCCGGCACCACGTGCATCAACAGAATCGCCTTCAACTTTTCCTTGTTTTCCGGCTTGAGCAGGTCGTCCAACGCCCCTGATGGGAGTTTCGCAAACGCCTGGTCGGATGGGGCAAATATCGTAAACGGCCCCTTTCCCTTCAGCGTTTCCACGAGCCCTGCCGCTTCAAGAGCCTTCACGAGCGTCTTGAAATGGCCGGCCTCGACTGCAGTCGCAACGACATCTTTGGTCGCTCCCTGGGCTCCAGCCGCCCGCTCGATGCCGGGCTCCGCGGCCACCGTCGCCAGGGCACACGTCAACAGAAAACGTTTCATGGGTCAGTTACCTCTCGAAGGAAAAACCGGTCGTCGGTTCAACGGATAAACCGAACCGGTCTGGACAACACTAAGAACGCTGGCGAGAAGGTGGAGGAAAGGTCATGCACGCCCCGTTTTCTCCGCGTCTGACGCAGTGGACATTTTGCTCCGGCTGCCATTCCCGCAGTTCAACGGATGCGGCCGGGTTGCACGACGCCTGACGAGTGCTCCCGTTCAGATCCATCTGATTCGCAGGAGCCACGCCTTGACTCCCTGCGTCAGCGCGGCGTAGCCCACGATCGAGAGCCCGAGCAACGGCCAGTACAGCGGCGGCAGCCGCGTGAACCCGAGGTACTGCCCCATGGAAGAGAATGGGAGGGCGACGCCGACGGCCATGACCACCGCCGACACGACCATCAAGGGCCACGAGGGGCGGCTCTGGAGGAACGGGATCTTGTTCGTGCGGATGATGTAGATGATCAGCGTCTGCGTGAGCAGGCTCTCGACGAACCAGCCCGTCTGAAACAGGCTGGCACTCCGCCGCGCCGCCTCCGGCGTGCCGGTGTCCCAGCAGTTGAACACGTACAGCATCATGAAATACGTCGTGTAGTCGAACAGCGACGAGCATGGGCCGATGAAGACGATGAACCGGGTGAGTTGGCCCAGATCCCAGGGCCTGGGCCTTGCGACCTGCTCCGGATCGACGTCGTCGGTCGGGATGGCCGTCTGGCTGATGTCGGAGAGCAGATTGTTGGTGAGGATCTGAATCGGCATCATGGGCAGGTAGGGAACGAAGACGCTCGCCCCCAAGACGCTGAACATGTTCCCGACGTTGCTGCTTGCGGCCATGCGGACGTATTTGAGGATGTTGGCGAAGACCCTGCGCCCCTCGACGACTCCGGCCTCGAGGACGAGGAGCGACTTCTCGAGGAGGATCATGTCGGCCGAGGCTTTCGCGACATCGACCGCCGTGTCGACGCTGATCCCGACGTCGGCTGCCCGGAGAGCCACGGCATCGTTGATGCCGTCGCCCATGAACCCCACGGTGTGATCCTGTGCCTGCAACGCCCGAATGATTCGTTGTTTGTGCGTCGGCAAGACGCGGATGCGCGAGGACCGCGCGGTCCAGCAGGTTTTTCAGGCCTGCCTGAAAGGCCTCGTGCCAATTGCCCTTGGTGAAGCCGTTGATGAGGAACACCAATGGAACCATGACCGCCACAAACCGCAGGGTCAGCCAGGTGAAGCGTGCGATGCCCTTGTCGAAGGACGTGGGCGGTTCCGCCTCGGTCATGAAGCTCGCCGTGCCGCCCAGATACGTCTCCTGGCCGGTGGCGACCACGACCGCGGTGCCCGAACCGCTCTCCACGCTGGTGCCCAGGAATGCCACGCTGGTGAATTCCGCGGGTGCGCTGGCCGCCGGGTTTTTCTCGACCTCGAACTTCTCGACCGGAAAGCTCTCGCCCGTCAAAGTGCTCTGGTTCACGAACAGGTCCTTCGCCGTGAGCACGCGCACATCGGCAGGGATCATGTCGCCGGCAGCCAACGCCACGATGTCGCCCGGGACGAGCCGAGAAATGGGGATGTCCCTGGCCTGACCGCCGCGGATCACTGTCGCGCCGACGGAAATCATCGCCTTGAGCCTGGCGGCCGCGCTGTCGGTCGTGCCACACTCCGGTGATGAGGTGCTTTGGAATCACGGGACGCAACACCGTACGGTGGATGCGTGTTACCCGGCGGCTTTCGCGACGAGGGACGCCTCGCGAATGATGCCCCCGCGCCCGCGGCACAGACACCCCACTCACGGATCACTTTGCCCCAGGCCGTGTCTCGCCCAGTCGCTTCATCAGCGCGTCGTGCTCGGAGATCGCTTTGCCCAGCGAATCGTCGATGGTCTGGCAGCACGCCATTGCGGCTTTCGCATCCACGTTGTCCTCCATGCAGCAACTGCAGAGAGTCGCATGATTCCGCCTTGCTGCCGCGAGGTTGCGGTCGATGCTGTCCAGCGAGGCCAACGCCTCTTTGTCCTTCTGGGCCTCCGCCTGCCTACGCATCCAAGCGAGATGCTTCTCTGACTTCGTGATGTAATCACCGATTTCATCAGCCGCGGCCTGCGCGATCTGTGGGCTCACGACGACAACGCCGGGCGACTCTCTGACGACTCCTTCGCCGCCGATGACCTGCCCTGGCACGGGCTGCGTGCTGCGGACGAACTCCTGGAAGGAAGCTGTCGACTCCCGGGCACCACGCATGGCGGTTCGCGCGCCACGGCCGTGAAAATCGAACCGCCCACGAGCTTTTGCGTCGGCGGACGGCTGTGCCAGCACCGTGCTGGCACACAGGGCGACAACCGCCGGAAGAAGGACGGCGAGTGACTTCATGGACGGAACTCCACGGTAAGGGATGGTGATCCGCGTCCATGCAGCCGTCATTTATACGGCGCACCAGACTCACCGTCGTCACTTTTCGTTTCCATGCCGCCGACCACAACACGTTGACGACGGTGGACACCTGGGTGAGCGATACGCCTCGAGATTCCGGCCCCCAATGACGCATGCGTAGCACCGTGGCCGCGTCTGAGGCCAGCGCACCCGTGTCGCCTTGGCCGTATGCGGCCAGGATCAGAAGCGGATGTGCGATCAGCGGCGCAAGGAACACCTGCCCGATCCGGTGATGAATGCGTGACAAGCCATCGAGGCCGTGTGCCTGCTCCAGCCACGTTGCCCGACTCATGACGAAAGCTGGCAAATCGCCGCCGCCGACCTCGGTGCGCAGATCCGGCAACTCGACCATCATCTGGCTGGCATGCAAAAATGGGCCGCCTGCCGCAAAGATGCCGAGACGATCGCGGCGGCCTGTTGGACAGTTCGGCACAGCGATCGCCTGGCGTGGGCGAGTCATGGCATTCGGGAGGACCGTTCCACTTCCCGGAAGCGGCCGATCAGCTCGGAGTGCTCACGGACGTGGATGATGTAGCCAGGGATCCTGCGGTCATGGTGCACCGCCATGAACGGCTCCCCCCAAAAACTCACGAGCGCCTCGCCCTTGCCGTCAATCGTGTCGGTCTCCGCGAGCACGAACGAGACACCTGAGTCGAGATCAGCCCAAGTGGGCGGCATTACGATTCCCCGCCCCTTGTACCTCGCAAGCGTCGCTCCGACCCGTGCGTGCCAGTGCTCGCGCTGCGACTTGTCGAGAATGAGGCGAAACCCGGTAACGTGCGGATTGGCCAGGAATGGACGAAACATCAGGTCGCAGATCTCCTGGCTTTCGAACATTTGCGGGCAGGCGTTGAACCAGACCACTTCGCCCTGTGCGCGTTCGGCGAACTGGACGGTCGCCTGGCGAAGCCGCGCGGGGCCGATCAGATCGATCTCGGCCGGATGGGTCGTTTCCTTGATCTCCTCCAACAGCCGCACGGAGAGCTTCGATGCCTCCTCCATCGAGTTCCATCTCTCTTCGCTACGCAGGTCGCGCAGGAACAGGAGGGCGACCAAGACAAGAGTGATGACGCGAAGAATGTTGATGTCGGTGAGGTGGAGGAAGTGCAGGACGATGGCCGTGACCGCCGCGATCAGGCCTGCGATCGCCTCCCACTCGTACTTCCGTTGGCCTGCCATGGATCGATGCGTTCGCGGTTCGTCGCATCCCTACGGAGTGGCATTCTTTCCAGGGCCCGACGAGAAGGCGCATACCAGAGTCAACGGGCAGCCCAGCCCTTCTGCGACACCTGGCATCACGGACTCCTGGCCCCCGGTTCCGCAGTGGGCGTTCTGCAGCCGAGGGGCCACTGCCGAGAAGCCACGGGCGCAGAGTGTCTCGAACGTGAAAACGGCCGGTCCATCGTGACGGAGTCGCCGAACAGCCCATGGCCTGATTGAGCCGTAAGAATCGCCAGCGAAAATCCAACATCGCGGCCGCTTTGCCGGAGCCAACGCCGTCTTGGGAGGCACCATGAGCCCCTTTCGCTTCGACATGCTGATTCTGGCCGTGGTCATCGCTGGAGCCGCTATCGGTGGCATTTATCTGTACATGCTTGCCGTTCCTCGGAACGACGATGAGCACATGCACGATGGGCTCAGCGAGCCCGGGCACGTCAAAACCCATTTACTCAGGGCGATCGCACGACTGCGTCGAAAAAAGTTACGGTAGCCCCCCATCTCCCGGAGCGCTGCCATGCGACGCAGGCCGTGCAGAAGGCCCGAAAGGAGTTCTGAGGCGTCAGGCTTTTTTCGTTGGCCAGCAGCGTCGAGAGCGTTGACGAGCGGACAGCCTGGGCGTGTAGCCTCCCCCCGCCTGGACACCCCGAGTAGTTCCTTCGAGCGCTGGGCGGGCATGGTGGCTGGTTCGAAGTGAGGTCAATCGCTTTCTTATTGGAAAACGACGGTAGCGCCCCTCAGTGGGCCCGGGTCCGGCCCGCAAAAGCGGCTCACGCGAACCGATCCTGCACCACAACCTCGGACAGGGCGAGTTGGCCGCCCTTCGGCACGGCGGGTTTCACGGCCTTGCCAACGGCGATCATGAAGCCGATCACGTGGTCGCTCGGGAGGTTGATGATCTCGGCGACCTTCACCGGGTCGAAGCCGATCATCGGGCAGGAGTCGTAGCCCATGGCCTTGGCCGCGAGCATGATCGTCTGCCCCGCGATTCCGCACGACCGCATCGCCTCGTCCCGCTGCAGCTGCTCCTTCCCTTCGTAGAACGGTCCCATCCAGCCCGTAACCAGTTTCTGGATCTCGGGCGCAGCGTTCCTCCAGTACCGCTCGGGCGCCTTCTTCCACGCTGCGAGGTCGGCCGTGAGCACGATCAGGAGCGTGGTCAGCGGTCACGTGGCCGGCGGCGGCGGCCCATGTGCCCTACTTTGTCTGGGTCTCGATCGCCACGGTGCTGCAGCTCTCGATCACGTGGATGAACCGGGCGTAGCGTTACAAGGAGGGAACCGATGGCCGAGATCGCGCCGGGCCGCTACCGGCACTACAAGGGCAACGAATACACGGTCCTCGGCGTCGCCCGGCACAGCGAGACATTCGAGGAACTCGTCGTCTACCGGCAGGAATACGGCGACCGCGGGCTTTGGGTCCGGCCGGCAACGATGTTCGCCGAGACGGTCGTGGTGGACGGACAGACCGTGCCGCGTTTCCGGTTTGTCGGCTAGCCGCCGGCGAGCGGCCAGCAGCGAGCCGATCGGCTCAGCAGGCGTGGATCGGCCTCCATCGAGTTCGGCAAAGCCATTCCGAACGGCCGCTCGGAGGGCCTCCTGCGACTGCAGCAGCCGCAGGCCTTCCGCGAGAACGTCGCCTTCGGGGAGATCATCTCCGTCATTCCCAGCACGAAGGCCCCTTCCTTGAGCCCCGTGCGGACGTCGTCAAACACCCAACACGAGTCGTGGAGCAGGTAGGGGTACAGCGTCAAAACACGGCGCTCGCTCATGATAGATCTGTTCGCGGGTGCAGGTTTCCGGGGCGGCCATGGCGATGCTCCTTGTGTGTGGGATTGCGGTGCGGCTACGTGTTTTCGGGCTCCTGCCAATTGAGGATCAGGCTGAGCGCGGGTCCGGCAGCCATCGTCGTGGCGACGCACATCAGCACGCAGGCCACGAAGAGCCGCAGGTCGATCAGTTGCGCCTCGAAGGCCGCCGCGGCCATGACGATGCCGAGGATTCCCCGCGCATTCAGGCCGCACCCGACGGCGAGCGCTTGCCGGTTATCCATGCCCGCTAGCCTTCCCCCGATGAAGACCCCGCAGATTTTTCCCACGAACGCGACGGCCGTGATCAGCGCCACGAGCCAGGGATCGAAGCCTTCGACGAAGTCGGCACCGATCGCCATCGAGACGAAGAAGACCGGCGTGAAGACGGCAAAGGAAAAATCGCCGATGATCTCGAACGGCTGCGGGTATCTGCGATAGACCTCGGACAGCGCGATGCCGACCACGAAGGCGCCGAGGAATGAGTGCAGGCCGAGATATTCCGAACCGGCGGCTCCCAGCAGCGCCAGCAGCACGATGCAGGAGACGAGCGATGCGGGCTGCGGCAGGTTGCGGTGCGCCCACTGCAGGAGCGGGGGCAGGACGAACCTTCCCAGGAGCAGGATTCCGCCGATGAACAACGCCACGAGCCCAAGGATCGCCGCTCCCTGCCCCTGGTCGGTCGAATGCGGGGCGAACTCCGCCAGGATCACCGCGAACAGTCCCCAGCCCACGAGGTCGTCCACGAGGGTCGCCGACATGATCGTCCGGCCGATCTCGCTCTTGAAGAGCCCCATGTCCATGAGAATCCGGGCGATCACAGGATTGGCCGACAGCGAGAGAATCGATCCCATGAACAGCGCCGTCGCGAAGAGATCCTTCCGCGTGACGCCGATGACATCGGGGAAGACGTAGCACATCAGAAATCCCAGGACGAGGGGCACCAGCGTGCCGATCGTCCCCACGGAGAGGGCCTTGCGGCCGATCCGGCGGAACTCGCCGACGCTGATGTCGAGCCCGATCGTCACGATGAAGAAGAGCATGCCGACGCGGGCGATCGCGGTCCGGGCGCCCGTGATCGTGCCCGACGTCGGGAAGAGCCAGGCGTGGATGTCCGGAGCGAGCCGTCCCAGGACCGTCGGGCCCAGCAGGAGCCCGCCGGCGATTTCCCCGACGACCGCGGGGATGCCGATCCGCCGTGCCGCCTGCCCCATCACGACCGCGACAAAAAGCATCGCCGCGAGGTGCAGGGAGAGCAGGGCCCAGTCGGTCGCGGTCACAGCTGCAGGCTCCGGGCGTCCGAATCGCGACCGCCATAATAGTCGTTGAAACGACTATTGTTAAGAGGGCAGACGGCCGATAAGATAGATGCATGGCGACTGCTCCCTCCTGCCGGGCCCGTCCGTCTTCTACCCCCTTCGACTCGCTCGAGCAGGAGGCCTACCTGCAGCTCTGGCGAACCTACGACCGGCTGCGCGAGATCGACGAGCGGGTGTTTCATGCGCATGGCATCACCGCCCAGCAGTACAACGCGCTGCGCATCCTGCGTTCGGTGCGGCCTGGGTCGCTTTCGACCTCCGCGCTCGGCGCCCGGCTTGTCTCCCGCGCTGCCGACATGACGCGATTGCTCGACAAGCTCGAAGAACGGGGATTCGTCGCGCGAAAGCGGTGCGCCGAGAACAGGCGAGTCGTTTTCGTATCGATCACGGCGGGCGGTGTGGCAGTCGTCGACAGGCTCGCGTCCGATGTCCAACGCTGCGGCAAGGATCAGTTGGGTCACCTCGAGCGGAAAACGCTGCAGGCCCTGATCGGAATTTTGCAGCAGGCCCGCGAACCGCACGAGGATCCGGCGATGGCACAGGCGTGGCCCGGAAACAGGCAATCGAAGCGGGGAGGTGAGCGATGATCCAGCAAGCCAGTCGCGGCCTGACGCAGCCGGATGTGGTGGTGATCGGGGGCGGCCCCTCCGGTGCGACCACCGCCACGCTCGTCGCGAAGCAGGGGCACTCGGTCCTCCTGCTCGAACGGGAGCATTTTCCGCGGTACCACATCGGCGAGTCGCTGATCCCCGAGACCTTCTGGGTGCTCGAGCGTCTCGGCATGCTCGAAAAACTCCGCGGCAGCAGGTTCGTCAACAAGCACAGCGTGCAGTTCGTGTCGGAGCACGGGCGGCTGTCGGAGCCGTTTTATTTCGCCGACCACAAGCCGCACGAAAGTGCGCGAACCTGGCAGGTGCTGCGTCAGGACTTCGACATGATGATGCTGGAGAACGCGCGGGATCATGGCGTCGAGGTCCAGGAGGGGGTCCGGGTTCTGGACGTCCTGTTCGACGCGGGGCGGGCCGTCGGAGTCCGGGCCGCCGACGAGACCGGAGCCGTCCGGGAGATCCGCTGCCGCGTGGTGGTCGATGCGGCGGGCCAGAGCTGCATGATCCAGGATCGGCTGGGCCTCCGCGAATGGGATCCCGTCCTCAAGAAGGCTGCGATCTGGACCTACTGGAAGGGCGCCCTTCGCGACAGCGGCCGGGACGAGGGGGCCACGATGGTCATGCAAACGCAGGGCAAGCAGGGCTGGTTCTGGTACATCCCGCTGCATGACGACGTGGCGAGCGTAGGTGTCGTCGCCCCGTACGACTACCTCTTCCGCGGCCGTGATACGAAGGACATCGAGAAACTTTATTTCGAAGAGGTCGGGAGGTGCCCGGGAGTACAGCCGCGGATCGCCGGGGCTGAGCGGAACGGCCCCTTTCGTGTTGCGAAGGAATATTCCTACCGCTCGCGCCAGGTGGCCGGCGACGGCTGGGTGCTCGTCGGTGACGCGTTTGGGTTTCTCGACCCGCTCTACTCGTCCGGCGTGCTCTTGGCGCTCAAGTCGGGTGCCTGTGCCGCCGACGCGATCTCCGAGGGCTTGTCGAAGGGGGACACCTCGGCGGCCCAGCTGGGCAAGTGGGGCCCGGAGTTCATCGCGGGCATGGATCGGATGCGGAGGCTCGTCTGCGAGTTCTACGACGGGCTCAACTTCGGGCAGTTCGTCCGCAAACATTCCGACCGCAAGGGGCTCATCACCGACGTGCTGATCGGTGATCTCTTCAAGGAAGATATCGACACCCTCTGGCCGCTCATGGATGAACTGAAGGCCGAGCAGTCGGTGGCTGTGTCATAGGGGCCTGGCCCACAAGGTGGGCGTCGATATACCCCACGCGATCATCCGTCGGCCTTCTGTCGAACACACTCGCATCGTCGTGCCAATCCGATAATCCGCCCATCGATATCGTGAAGGCGGGCGTTTCCCCAGATCGTTCATCGCGAGACGCCATCGTCACGAACGCCGACGGCTCCGTGGATCTCACGTTCGGCCCCGCGCCCCCCTGCGGCCTGCCGGAGAGCAACTGGATGAAGACACTCCCCTGCAACGGCTGGTTGAGGTTCGGCTTCGCGAACTCAAATCCTTAGAAGGTTCTGCTCCATCCGCCTCTGTGGCCCGACCCCGACCTAATTCGACCGCTCCTGGGTGCTGGCAGACATCGAGGTGATCGAGTAGTCGGGAATGGCCGCAGCGACCCCGGCACGACCTGCACCGTGAGGCCCGGCCGATGGCTTCTCAGCGTTCGTCTCGGGCGCCGCGTGTGGCGGAGCGTTGAGTCGGAAGATGAGCAGCGGCACCTCGAGCACCTTCTCGTGATGGATTGCATGACCATACAGCCCCTGCTCACCGAGGCATTCGCCGTGGTCGGCGGTGACGACGACCGTCGTCGGGCGGCCGCGAGCCATGAAGCACCGGAGCAGGTCAGCCATCTGTGCGTCGAGGAACTCCGCACATGCGACCTGACGGGCCCACAGGTCTGTGTCGATCGTCGCGGTCGCGTCGTGCAGGCCCGACGCATTGAAGAGCCGACCAAGGCTCATGCGCTCGCCCTGGGGATCGGCTCCGACAGCCATGCCTTCGTGCCGGAAGGGGCTGTGGGTCTCGCCGAAGTTGGCGAACACGAAGCATGGGCGGTGGCGGGCCCGACGGGTGATTTGCTCGCGGAGCATTTCGACCTGCGTCCGGGCTCGCGTACCGGTGACGCGAAACCACTCGAAACCATCCTGCAACGGGCTGGGTCTTTTGAACCAGTCCATCGCCGCCACGCCCAGCGTCGCGTAGCCGCGGCGGCGAAACCCGTTCACGATGTTCACCGTGCCTTCCGGGAACGTCACCAGCGGCTTGACGGCAACGTTGCGATGGGAGATCCGCCACAGCTGCTGGACGTAGCGGTTGTAGAACGGCAGGGGCTCGAACACGTGCGGCAGGAAGCCGTTGAACATGGCCTGATGCGCCGGGAGCGTGTACGTGGCCATGGCCCAGGCACGCCTCGCGGCGGCATGCCCGTCGAGCACCGGGGTTCGGGCCCGCTCGAAGGTGTCGTGGCGGCACGAATCCCAGGTGACGAGCAGGAAATCCTCGGTGTCGCCGCCGGACTGGAGCCGCCGATGCCGCCACTCGTCCCAGGTGCGGCCGATGATGCTGGTGCTGAGCCGGCTCATGGTGAGTCTCCGGACACTGGACGCCGGCAGATGCCGACGTTGAATCGGGGCGTGCCGTAGACCGTCGCCAGGGCCGCGGGAACGATCGGAAAGTCGGCGAGCCCGGGCGCCGCGAGTCCCTGGAGCCGCGTCCAGCCGCGATCCGCCTTGCAACGGAACGGCCACTTTCGCCAGGCGAAGGCCGCCACCGGGTTGCAGGCGGTGAGCCCCTCGCGCACGGCGGCCACGGCCGCGGTGCGGGCCTGCAGTGCCGCGGTCTCCACCTGCACTCGCAGCTCCACTTCGTGGAAGTGGCGGCCAAGCATGGCGACGAAGTCGGCGGTGAACCATTCATGCTCGTGAAACCGGTTGCGGGGCCGGCCATCCACGAATGCCGGCGTGCTTGCCCGGTCGGGAGTCGATACCAGGAGCACGCCGCCAGTGGCCAGGAGGCGACCGGCCCGGGCGAGGAAGGTCTCGGGGTGCCGGAGGTGCTCGATGACCTCGAAGCAACAAATCACTTCCCAGCCTTCGTCGACCCGCTCTAACTTCTCGCAGTCGTCCAACGCGAACGAGAGGTTCGGCGCCGTGAACTTGTCCCGGGCCGTGGCCACCGCGCCGGCATCCTTGTCGATGCCGAGGACGACGGCCGCGCCACCGTACCGGAGGATCGTCGCCCCGTAGCCGGCACCCGATCCGGCGTCGAGTACGCGGCGTCCGGTGGTGAACTCCGCCGCCATGAGATAACGGGCCAGATGCGGGGCCGCTAGATCGGCCCACTCTGCTCCGCCCGGCATGGCACGCTCGCACGTCATGCTGCGACTCGCTGTGGGGCCGAACGTGTGCAGGCAGCCGTCACGATCGCGGCCAGCCTCGGCCCCCAGCCAGCGACGCTCCACTCCCGCTCCACGCGGGCCCGTCCCGCCTGGCCCATGCGGCGACGCAGGTCCGCCGAGGCGGCCAGCGTGGTGATGGCCCGCCGGCAGGCCTCGGGATCGTCCGCGAGAAATCCTGTTTCGCCGTGAATGACCAGACGAGCGTGAATGCCCACGGAGTTGGCCACCACCGGGAGGCCGGCCGCCATGTACTGCAGCACCTTAAGCCCGCACTTGCCGAGGCTCCAAGGGTGATCGGGCAGCCAGGAGATGCCGATATCGCCGCCGGCGAGGTCCGCGGTTTCCGTCGACTCGCGCCAGGGGACGTGCCGCGTCCGCACGCCGGGAAGCTCAGGAACCCAGTCACTGACGAGCGTCAGCCGTGCCGCCGGCGCGGCCGCGCAGGCCGCACGCAGCCAGGGTATGGCGTCGCCGAGCGAGGCCGCCGTGCTCCGGCTGCCGATCCAGACCATCTCGGGCCCGCCGGCAGGCCGATCATGCGCCGCGAGTGCGTAGCCCCTCGGATCGATGCAGGTGGGCACGAGTTGCACCCGAGCGGCTGGCGCGGCGCGGAGCGCCTGCGCCACGAGCTGTGGTGATCCTGCCAAGGACGCATCCGCCATGCGGATCATCCGCCGGAACCTCGACCAGCGAACCGGGTCGTTGGCCGTGGGCCCGCTGTTGCTGTCGCGCAGGTACACGGAGTCGTCGAAGTCGTAGAGCAGCGTGCGGGCGGCGCGACGGATCAGCCAGGCCTTGCCACCGCTGACGAGTCGCCGTTGGATGACGACGGCATCCGCGGCGGCGATGGCCTTCAGCGTCCGGACGAACTCGTGCCCGCCGCGTGGCCGCTGCACGTGCTCGAGCCGCCAGCCCGCAGCCGCCAGCGCCGGGGCGAACGCCGCCCATCGGTAGCGGTAGCAGACGAACTGCTCGCCTTCGCTCATGACCAACAGTCGCCGCATCACGTGCGTGCCCCGTGAAATCCACGCCGTGCGCACGTTCAGCCTGCGCGCGGCCCGACTCGTAAGGCCTTTGGTATCGGCTGCCGGACTGACAGCGATGGAGACCGGGCGGAAGAAATCTCGCTCCGTGAATCCGTCGCTTAGCCATCCTTTGCAGCTTCTGCCGGGAGCCGGCAGGCTGGGAGAGCTGTGGACGCGGGGCAACGGCCGGGCCTCAGCGGCGACGGGTGCCTGGTACATCAGGTGTGGGAGCGGCGGCCCCGCAGCCGAAAGAACACGTATGTCAGTTCCCGCCGAGCAGCAACGGTTCGCAATCCAGGACAGTGACGGCGGCCTGCGGCCGCCACGGGTCGGGGTCATCATCGACAAGTTTGATGCCGCCCGCGGAGGCGCCGCGGTCTACACCCGGGACCTCGTCGCCTGGTTGGTCGACCGCTGCTTCGAGGTGCACGTGGTGGCCCGCAACGTGGGCGAGCAGGAACGCAGGCTGCCGTGCGTATGCCACGAGGTCCGCTCGCGGTACGGCGGGCACGACTTCGCGGCCGCCGGGAGTGAATGCCTCGCCGCCTTGGCGATCGACGTCAGTCACGACATGGGCGTGGCCGTCGGTTGCGACGTCTTTCAGTCGCACGTCGGGTCACCGGTGGCCTGCCAAATGGGCATGGATGCCGCCATGCCGTGGTGGTATCGGCATGCTCGCCGCCTCGTGCAGGGGCCCCGTCGCCGGCGAATCCGCGGGCTGGCCGCGCAGCAGTTCGGAAGCCCCAACTCGCTGTTCATCGCCGTGTCGCAGCGGGTGGCGAACGATCTGCAGCGGCTTCAAGGCGTGCCACCGAACCGCATTCGCATCATCCACAACGGAGTCGACATCGATCACTTCGATTCCCAGCGGCATGTGGCGGCTGGTGTCGCCATCCGCCGGCGACTCGGCATCGACGCTGACGACGTGATCGTGATCGTCGTCGCCCACAATCATCGGCTCAAAGGCGTCCACGTGGTTTCGCACGCGGTGCGCCGCCTGCGTCGGGAGGGGCTGCCCGTCCGTCTGCTGGTCTGCGGCACGCCGCAGCCGGGATCGAGTTGCGGTCGAGCCGTGTCTGACTGGGTTCTCCAGGCGGGCAGCGTCATCGACACCGCCCCCTTCTATGCCGCCGCGGACATTGCGGTGCAGGCCTCCTTCTACGACGCCTGCAGTCTCGCAACGCTCGAGTCACTGGCCAGCGGACTGCCGGTGATCACGACCCGCGCGAACGGCGCGGCCGAATTGATCACGCCCGGGCGCGACGGCATCGTGCTCGACGATCCGGCCGACGTCACGGCCCTGACCGCGGCCCTCCGGACGCTGGCTGTCGATCGGTTGGGCCGGATGTCAATGGGCCGGGCGGCGCGTCGCTCGGCAGCCGCCCACGCGCGCGAGGGGACCTTCGCGGCGGTGGTGGGCGTCTACGCGGAAGTGCTCGCGTCAAAGGGCCGAACGCTCGTGACCCTGGCGGCGCCCGACCGACTGCTGAGACCGTGGGCCGCCTGAACTGCGATGCCTCCCGACGTGCCCACCACGGCAGGTGATGGCTCTTGGAGGCAGGCGTCGCAGAATCTGACGGAGCGGGAACTTCGCACGGAGCCGCAGGCGGTCGCACGCTGGTGGCGGTGGCATGAGTTCATCATCTGATCACCAAGGAAACTACCGTGATCGCGTTCCGAGTACTCGCTGAACTCACGGAACGGCTTTCGGTGGCCTAGGGGGACGGGCTGCACGCGGTGGTGCTCTTCGGTTCCAATGCCCGTGGGAGTTCAAGGCCGGAAAGCGCCATCGACGTCCTGGCCGTTCTCGAGACCCTGGCCGGCGACTACGGCGACGAACTGGAGCGGGGGCTGACGGCGGTCTATCCGGTCGCCCTGCGGCTCGGTCGCCGCGTGAGCGTGAAACCCCTGGCACGCGACGAGGATGACAGGACGCTTTGAGCGAGTGCGACGCGGTATCGTCGGGGCGATGATCCGGGGAGCGTCCTGTGACTTGACGCGAGCCGTTGCGGCACCCTGCGGAAAAAATCTCCGCGTAAGATTTGTAACCTCCCCGTTTTTCTTCGGGGAACCAATGGGGTTGGCGAGAAAGCGACTCAGAAAAGACTCACCTTCCAATCCGCAGGAGGACGCATGAGTTCGCACGGGTCGCCCTCACAGTGCTCGTTGGCGAGCCGGAAGCAGAACTGCGTGAATCAGTCGGGTTCGATGGAAGAGAGCGGTCGCGAGCGGAGGACCTCATCGATGATCACCTCGAACTCATCAAACAAAAATGGGCTGAGCACCTTGGCTGGCCGTGCCCCGAAGGCATGGCATGAGCAAGAAATGATCTTTGTCAGATTCGCGAGCGGCCATGAGGCGGGTTTTTCCACCAAGGGTAACCCGCGGCTGGAATCCGCTACCGAGGAAGATGTGGGCCGTATCGAAATCTCTCCGTTCGGGCTGCACTGGCCGACGCGCGATGAAGACCTTTCGTTTGCGGGAATCCTCGAGGAGCGTTACGGTCAACGGTGACTAGTTGGACTCATTTGATTGGGGATCGCCCTCACCGCCGAATCCTCTTTCAGTCGGCCCGCATGACGGGTCAGTGATCGGCGCTGATCCCGGCCGGCATCGCGGTGCATTCCGACCCACAGGTCTTTCGGCAGCGTTCCCGCTGGTCGCCTGCAGAACGAGGCCACCGGACGAGGCAGACCACCACCCTGCAAACGGTCAAAAAGGTGGAAGGGCCGGCAACCTTTCGGTGCCACGCAACGCAGGCAAACCCTGCCGTGCTCGGGCCTCGGTAGCCGGATGACGCTGCTGGCAACGCTTGATCGAAGGTGCTGGGTGGGGCGCCATGCAAGTCAGTGTGGTGTGCTGGCACGAAAGCGCCCCGACAGGGATCGCGCACAAGTGCTTTTTCATGCGGGAATCAACTGGTGCCCGGCCCCAGGTGCCGCAAAATCCGAAACAGCGGGAACTCCGCCAGGAGCCGCATGTGCTCTGGAAGCGGGGCATTCCAAGGACGGCCCGGCCCGGCCCGCTATCAAGCACCGCTCGATAATCCGTCCCCCGGAGTCGACCACGAGCATTTTCTCGGTGTGCCGTCGGTTTGGCCTGACGCTGGGCGGCGGGATCGCCGTGATGCTGATGCTGGCCCGTAACGCGGACGCGCGGGTGGGGAATAAACGCAGGCTCGGCCGGCGAATGGATCTGCGAGCGTCGGGACCCAGCGGGCCGCCATACTATCGCGGAGCTGTCGGCTCGTGCACGGACTGATCTTCTTCTACATGCAGAAGTTCGCCGACCTGCTCGCCACGGCGACGCACGCGGGCCGGCGATCATCGGTCTTCTGCGGCACGGCCCGCTACCTCCCCACGGGCGTCTATGACGACGCGGATGCGGTTGCCGTCCTCCAGGCGATCGCCGACGGCATCGACGAGCCGTTGCCCGGGCTGCTGCCCCGGTTCGGCGAGTTCCTCGCGCCGCATCTGATCAAGGTCGCCGGGCCGCTCGTGGATCCGACCTGGCGATCGCTCGACATCATCGAGCACACCGAGCCGCTCATCCACGCGATGGTGCGGAAGAGCCAGCCCGGCGCCGAGCCCCCGGTCCTCGAGGCCTTGCGGGTCGGCGTCGATGAACTGCATCTGGTCTACAGTTCACGACGGCGGCTGTGCCGGCTGGCAGCCGGCGTGATCCGCGGAGTGGGCCGGCATTTTGGCGAGACACTGGAACTCGACGAGACCAGCTGCATGCTCCGCGGCGACCCGTTCTGCGCGTTCACCGTGCGGCGCACGGCCGCCGACACGCGGCCCGCCTTGGGGCACCTCGGCGAGACCGTCGTCGCGACCCCGGTGCCAGTCGGCTCGCCGCCGCCCGCCCCGCCTGACCTGCTCGTCGCCGACGCCATGCCGGATCGGATCGGCGACTACGAGATCCTCGGCCTCGCCGGCAGCGGCGCGATGGGCCGGGTCTACATGGCCCACGACGCCCGGCTCGACCGTCGGGTCGCGATCAAGGTCATGAATTCCGGCTCGGCCCGCGACCCCTTGGCTCGCCAGCGGTTCCTCCGCGAAAGCCGGGCCGCAGCTGCGGTCGAGCATCCTCATGTGATGACGATTTATCAGGTCGGCGAGGATCGCGGGCTGCCGTTCATCGTCATGCGATACCTCGAGGGCTGCACGCTGGCGGAATATTGCCGGGCCGGAAACCCGTGCCCGCTGCGGGAGGTGCTGCGGATCGGCCGGGAAGTTGCGGCGGGTCTGGCGGCGGCCCACCGCCGCAGCCTGGTACACCGCGACATCAAGCCCGCCAATATCTTTCTCGACGGCGACGACCGCAGTGTGCGAATCATTGACTTCGGGCTCGCACGGGAGTTCGGGCGCGGATCGGCACAGGTCACGGTGGACGGGGCCGTGATCGGCACGCCGGCCTACATGCCGCCGGAGCGGATTGCCGGCCAGGACGTGGACGGGTCCAGCGACCTTTTCGGTCTCGGGGTCGTTCTCTACGAACTGCTCGCCGGCCGGCTGCCGTTCGAGGGCACCACTATGGTGTCGATGCTGGCGTCGATCTCGCGGGGCCGACCCCTGCCGCTTCGGGAGGTCGCCCCGGACCTGCCCATACCGGTGGCCGATTTGGTGATGCGGCTCATCGCTCACGACAAGTCCGATCGACCCTCCGCTGCGGAGACCATAGTCGACACGATCGCGACGCTGGAACGCGACCTGCCGGCAGGATAGAGCAACCCCTCTTCTGTAGTTGCCGGGCTGAGCGGGTGGGTCATCTGGCTTCCATGGTCAGGTCGGCACGTTCGGTTTCCCCATCGTCACTGATTTCCGAGTGGACGGCCGATCTGCTCGTAGAACTCCTGCTCATCCGTCGCCTGCTCAGTGCGACGCTGTCGCCCATCGGCGAACAACTCGGCCGCCTGGGCCATGAGCTGCTTCTTTCAAGCCGTGACCCGGCTCGTTTGGATGCTAAACTGGCCCGCAGTTTATCCGCAGTCAATGGGCGAAGTCGAAGCGTTCGCTTGCTGCGGCTGAGGCGATCTTCGAGACCGACCCGGACTCAGCGGCATCGAGGGCGTACTATGCGGCCTTTCACGGTGTGACCGCGGTCCTCGCAGGACGCGGCATGGAATTCACGAAGCACACGGCGGTGCGGGCGGCCCTGCATCGGGATCTCATTCAGTCTGGGGCGCTCTCTGTGGACCTCGGTCGTGATTACGACTTCTTGTTGGATCTTCGCGAGACCGCCGACTACGGCGGCGTCGCCGAGGCCTCGCTGGCGAGTGCGAGGCAGGCGATCGAGAAGGCGAGGGCGATCTTGGCCGCGCTCAAGACGCTTTTGCCGAATGACGCTCCCGGTAATGCTTGAGGGACGCTGCTCGGTGCGGTTCGATACGAGCCCGTGCGTAGGCCCGAAGTGCGCAGGGAATGGCACCACCCGGCAGGGAGCACCCTGGGGCTCCAGACCGCTTGCGTCATGGGTTCCCGTCCAGCACTGGCTTCCCAAGAGAAACCCCCGCCCGATGAGCCGAGGACGATGCGTTTTTGGGAATCTTCAGAGCGGCGGCCGCTCCACGATCCGCAGATGATCGACATCCACAGTCTCTGACCGGTGCCGGACGCGAGGCACCGAAGCCCCGGGATCGGCGGACTGCGAGCCGGTCTGCGCCGAGGCGAGAAAATCGCCATCGCAGGGGGTGAGTGGCGTTTCGGAAAACCGTCTCTGGACGCCCAAGCTGCTCCCCCCTGCGCTCATGAGTCGCTCGTCAGCCGGGAGATCCTTGCCGAAGTGCCATTGACCGGGCTAAACCTTCCCGAAGCGATTCTTCCAGCACTCAAGAGAGCCTCACCGCATGGCATCCTCCGCCGGGCAGCGACCCTTCAATGACGGCCCATCGATTCTCAATCAGCCGCGGGTGATTCCCGGCGCGGGGCCAGCGCCCCACAACGATTCGCGGCATGGGTGGGCCTACGAGAAGCCACTCAACGATCCGGCGATCGCCGAGATCTGGTGCTACACCCCACGGTACGGATACCGCGTTGGCGAGACAATCGACTTCCACGTCCACTCGACGCGCACGGTGTTCGAGATCGAGATCTATCGGGAAGGGCCCACGCCGGAGGTGGTCTACCGGCAGGCCGGTATTTCGGCGACGGCGGCGACCACGCCTGCCAATCCCCACGTGGTGGGCTGCAGCTGGCCCGTGGCCTTGCAGGTGAAGGTCCCGAGTGAGTGGCGATCGGGCTTCTACGTCGTGATGGTCCGCGTCCACGATGAAGACGGAGGCATCTTCGAGCGGGAGCATTTCTTCGTGGTCAAGCCGACGACACCCGCGCGCGCGACCAGCATCGCTTTCGTGGTCTCGACCGCGACGATGAACGCCTACAACGACTGGGGTGGCGGCAACAGCTATCACGGCGAGGGGGGCACGCCCCGCTTCAAGAAGGCGTTTCCGCGCACCTCACTGCTCCGGCCCTGGTCCCGTGGCCTGATCAAACTGCCCGGCGGCGCTCCACGCGCCGTTTCAACCGCCGAACTGGCTCCCTTCGCGGTGCCCAGCCTGCCAGCCCACGCCTATGCGCACCATTACGGATTCGCCCGTGACTACGGCGATGCCAGCTGGGCCCTCTACGGCAAGCTCTTCATCGAATGGGCGGAGGCCGCGGGCTACACACTCGACTACTACACCCTGCACGATCTCCACGACGATCCCCATGCGCTCGAGCCCTATCGGCTCTCGATCGTGGTCGGACACGACGAGTATTCGAGCTGGCCGATGCGGCAGGCGATCGAGCACCAACTCGCGGTAGGGGGCAATCATGCCCGCTTTGCGGGCAACAACATCTGGCAGGTGCGCTACGAGGACGGCGGCACCACCTTCGTCAACCATAAGGATGAGACCACAGACCCTCTCCTCGGCACGGACCAGGACCGCTTCGTGAGCAACGCGTGGGACCTCCCCTGCGTCGGCTGGCCGCTCGCGCACACCTTCGGCCTCACCGGCTCCAACGTCATCCACGCGATGTACGGAGGGGCCGCGCCCCGGTCCAGCGGCGGATTCACAATCTACCGCCCGTGGCACTGGAGCCTCGAGGGGAGCGACCTGTACTTCGGCGACCTGATCGGCGGTCGGCCCGATTGCATCGCCGCGTACGAGATCGACGGCTGCGACTTCACCATGCGGGACGGCCTTCCCTATCCGACGGGTAAGGACGGAGCCCCGGCAAACCTCACGATCATCGCCATGGCCCCTGCGGTGCAGCACGAAGAGGATCACTTCAACGGCACCACCGCCACGACGATGAACTCCGTCGCCAACCCATCCATCAAGGGTGACGGAATGGGGCTGCCGCATTTGGAGGAGCATGAGGGAGCGCGGCACCCGAAATACGGAGCGGGCATGATCGCCAGCTACGACCGCGGTGTAGCGCCGGGCGATGGCACGATGTTCGTCGCCGGAGCCACCGACTGGGTGGTGGGCCTCCAGCGGCGGAACTGGTTCGTCGAGAAGATCACGCGTAACGTGCTCGACCGTCTCTCGGACTCCCGACCGCAGGCACCGGCGCCCCGTCGCGGTTAAGGAGCTTGCTCAGGGCTCCCTGCGACGGCCAGCAACTCGAATCTCGGCACCGTCCCCAAGGCACACGGCCGAGGTCACTTGCATGCGACCAAGGGGTGACCCGTACCGAGGGACGCCCTTTGCGCTCGAACGGCTCAGGATTTAGGAAGGGGGGCAGGACGGGGCCGGTGTTTCGCCTCGAAGGTTGGCAGGGACGGTACCGCGACTGGGAGGTGTCGAAGATCGTCTCGAAGATCGGCAAGGCGGCGGGCGTGTGCGCTTGGCTTGGGAATACGCCGAAAGTGGCGGAAAAGCACTATCTCCAAGTCACCGACGAAGACTTTCAGCGGGCGTTGTTGCGATGTGTTCCCGAGCAGCGCGCTGGATAGTGTCGGCTTACCTGACCATCAAAGAGCCACCCGACCGAGTTCCGAGAAGACCGGTCGGGTGGTTTTGTTTTTGCTGCTGGTCGCCGCGCCTACCCGAGAGCGTTCTTTATCGCCTCGTCGTCCATGCCGTTGATGGTGATCACCTTGGATGCTGACGAGTGACCGCTCACGACGCTGACGGCATCAGTGGGTAGCCTGAGCTTTTCGGCGAGAAGTGATACCACCGCCTCATTGGTTCGCCCCTTCTCTGGCGGTGCCATCACCTTGATCTTCAAGGCTTCTCCAAGCCAGCCCACGATCCTGTCCCGTGATGACCCTGGAACCACCTTGACCTTAAGGCGGACAAACGGTTCGGGAGCCTTCGTCACGGTGCCTGCGATCCCGTATGTGTTCGCTTTTGAGGGCGACTCAAAAAGCGACTCAAAACCCGACTCACTCTCTGCCCGCAGGAGGTCGCAGGGCACCGCACCGACAAAACGGCATACCCATCAAAAGAGCAGGCCGCAGAACGACTTGCGTCATC
Source organism: Planctomycetaceae bacterium (assembly GCA_021300535.1). Taxonomy (GTDB): domain Bacteria; phylum Planctomycetota; class Planctomycetia; order Pirellulales; family UBA1268; genus QWPN01. The sequence goes on from JAJTED010000003.1 coordinate 27,011, forward strand.
CTGCGGCCTGATGCGATCTCTTGCGAAAAGTGGCGTAGCTCCCCGAGTAGGATTCGTCACAACCGCTGTTTTCTTTGTGAATAAACGGGGATCGGCAAGAAAGTGACTCAAAAAACGACTCACTCGGTAGAGTCGGGAAGTCCGCAGGGAGCTGCAGGAGGCCGCATGCTGGTGACGGTAGAATGTAGAGATGAAATTGCTGGCTGAGGAAACTGCCATGATCGCGTCCCGTGTAATCGATGAACTCAAGGAACGACTGTCGGCGGTCTACGGCGACCGCCTGTACGCGGTTGTCCTGTTCGGCTCCGAAGCTCGGGGAAATGCCGGGCCAGACAGCGACATCGACGTCTTGGCAGTTCTCGAGACTCTGGCCGGCGACTACGGTGAGGAATTGGAGCGGGGACTTGCGGCGGTGTATCCGATCGCCCTGCGGCTTGGCCGCCGCGTGAGCGTGAAACCGCTGGCACGAGAGGAGTATGATCGCGGCGATAGCCCATTGCTCCGCGAGGTGCGTCGCTCAGGCGTGGCGGCATGAACGAGTTCATCCGCAGTCAATGGGCAAAGTCCAAGCGTTCGCTTGCTGCGGCTGAGGTGATCTTCGAGACCGATCCGGACTCAGCAGCATCGAGGGCTTACTACGCTGCGTTTCATGGTGTGACCGCGGTCCTCGCAGGACGCGGCATGGAATTCACGAAGCACACGGCGGTGCGGGCGGCCCTGCATCGGGATCTCATCCAGTCTGGCGCGATCTCTGCGGATCTCGGTCGTGATTACGACTTCTTGCTCGATCTCCGCGAGACCGCCGATTATGGCGGAGTTGCCGAGGCATCCCTGGCGAGTGCGACAAAGGCGATCGAAAAGGCAAGGAAGATCCTGGCCTCGATCGAGCCACTTTTGCCCGATAGCGCCGCCTGAAAAACGGTGCTGCATTCGGCTCAGTGCGAGCCGGTGCGGCCCCCTGCATAAGAAGCTCCCCGAGTAGGATGCGTAACATCCGCCGTTATCTCCGAGAAAAGACATGGGTCGGCGACAAAGCGACTTAAAAAACGACTCACGTTCCAGTCCATAGGAGGACGCATGACCTCGCACCAGGCCCCCGGGCGGTGTTCGACAAAGGGCTGCGGCAGACGAACCCCCACCCCGGCATCTGCCCAGCAATCACGCCACGCGGAGCCGGGCTCCGAGACCGCAGCACGGTACACTCGAACGTCAATGACCATGCCCCCATCCACGTCCATGTTCGCCGGGGCGGGCCTCATCGATGACCACCTTGTCAGTCGGCGCGCATAACCGGCCAGTGATCGGCGCCTGATCCCGGCCGTCATCACGGTGCATCCCGACCCACAGATCCTCCAGCAGCGTTCCCGCTGGTCGCCCGCTGAACGAAGCCACCAGGTGATTAATTACGACATCCCGACGGCATGCATCCGATCAACGGATTTTAGCGAATCCACCGGGTAGTTTCCCTGCACCGGCACCATCGGCGGCGGCCGTAGGCGCACCATTGTGATGCGTTTGTCTCGAGGAGAGCCGGTATGAATCGCGGAAGCAAAGATCGATACGGAGGTTGGAGACGCCGGTGTGTCGGCCTTGTTTGCGGACTGGTCTGGATCTGCCTCCCGGCACAGTCCCACGCCATCTGTGGTCTCGATGCGGCAGCCTTCGATCAAGTCCGCGATGTCGACGACCTCGACGCCCGGCAGGCGTGGGCGCGGCAGGTTACGCGGCAGGGGGGCGCGTCGTGCGTCGTCTGCCATGTGGCCGACTATAGTCCCCGGAATCGGTACGGAACCGCGATCAACATGCTGGTGACCGGTTACGACCGGGAAAATTCCGCCCGCAAGCGCGAGGCGGGGCGGCGGGTCAACGACATTCCGGCCGATCCGTCGCTCCCCAACTCACCGACCTTCGGCGAACTAATCCGCCGCGGCCTGCCGCCTGCCGCCGATCTCGCGGCCAACCGTGCCGCGATCCAAAACCTCCCGGCCGATCCGCCCCAGGAGGTCACGGTCGAGCAGGCCCGCGAACTGGTGTGGCAGGCGGAGGAGAAATCGGATTATGCGATCCTCCAGCTCAGCCGGACGCCCGACGTGAGCCCGGAAGTCGCGGCCGTGCTTGCCGGGTTTCGGGGCGAGATGTTGATCCTGGGGCTGCGGTCGCTTTCGCCGGAGGTCGCCCAGGCGCTCGGAAATAGCCGGGCGGCCACGGTCTGGCTGCACTCGGTCACGGCGGTCACTCCCGAGGCGGCCGCGGCCATCGCGGAGGTGCCGGGCCATCTGGTGCTCTCCGGCCTGGTGGAACTCGAGTCGGTGCCGCTGGCGCGGAAACTGGCCGGGCGACCGGCGGCGTTGTCGCTCCCCTACCTGAAAAAGATCGGGCCCGAGGTCGCCGCGGCGCTGGCGGAGGCCCCCCGCGGCCTGACACTGGCCGCCCTGGCCGATGTGCCGGTGGAGGTTCAGGAGGCGCTCGCCAAGACCGCCACATCCCTCTCGTTGCCGAGCCTTAAGTCGTTGGACTCGCTGCCGCTCACCAGGAAACTCGCCGCCGGCTATGCATCGTCGGTCCTGCTACCGGGCATCCGGGCGCTGTCCGTGGAACAGGCGGAGGTGATCGCCGCGGTGGATCGTGTTTTCTTCCTGGGAGGCACCTTCCTGCCGCTGTCCGTGATGTCCGAGGAAGTCGCGACCGTGTTCGCGAAGCGTCCGGCGGCGGGCCGGCTGGCGCTCGGGGCTGGGTCGATCGCCGATCCGGCCTTCAAGATCCTGGTCGAGTCTCCCGTGCGCATCGAGTTGCTGGACACGGCCTCATTCAGTGCCGAACAGGTGCGGATCATGGCCGCGGCGGTGGATCGCGTTCCGGGCGGCCCAGCCGGGACGCGCTCGAAATTCAACGTGCCGATGGTGACGACGCTCGACTCCGCCCTGCTGGCCGAGACGCTGCTGCGATCCTCGGACGGTCTTTTCGGGGTGACGAGCATCTCGCCCGCGGTGGCCGAGGCGCTGGGCCGCAATCCGGAAGCGGCGGCCGGCAAGCCGAACGCCGGGCTGAACTTTCCCAGCCTCGAGGAACTCAGCCCCGAGACGGCCCGGCTGCTCATGAACCGGCGTTGGAACGGGATCTCGCTGCCGGCGCTACGGGATGCGAAGCCGGAGACCGTCCGCAGCCTCGTGTGTCAGGCTTCGTGTGTGACGTTGGGCCTCACGGCCATCACGCCCGAAGTGGCTGCCGCGTTCGGCGAAATGGCCAGCGATACCTTCAATTTGGGAGGCGGTACCCTTGCGTTTCCCTGCCTGTCCGAACTTTCCCCGGAGGCCGCCCGGGTGCTGGTGGCGGCGCTGAACCGCGGAAAGGAGGTGCCGACGTGGGGCGGTCTCGACCGGACGCCGCAATTATTCATCGGCGGACGTGGTCTGGCGGGCATAGCTCCGCCGTTGACCCCGGCACTGGCTCGTGAACTGGCGCAGTATCGGGGCCGGCTCTCGATCGCCGGCCTGCGGGGGGAGCTTTCGCCGGAGGCGGCCGCCGCGTTGCAGGCGTATCGCGGCCCGTTCATCGATCTCTCCGGCCCCGCGATCGACAGGCCGTCGCCCGAAACGGCGGCGGAACTGGCCAAGATCCCCGTGAAGCTCGACCTGCCGCTCCGGGTGCTCGACTCGGTGCCGCTGGCCGAGAAGCTCGCCGGTCAAAGCAGTATGTCGCTCAACGACCTGACCGTGCTCTCCGACGAAGCGGCCAAGGCACTGGCGAGGCACGAGCGTGACCTGTCCCTGAACGGCCTGACCACGCTCTCTGCCGAAGCCGCACAGGCGCTGGCGCGGCACCAGGCCCTTGGCCTGCGGCTCAACGGCCTGACCACGCTCTCCGAAGAGGCGGCCAAGGCATTGGCGCAGTACAAGGGCTTCCTGTCGCTGAACGGCCTGACCAAGCTGCCTGATGACGCGGCCGAGGCATTGGCGCAGCACAAGGGCAGCCTGGTCCTCAACGGCCTGACCACGTTGTCTGCTGACGCGGCCCAGGCCTTGGGGCAGCATCAGGGCGATTTGTCCCTCGCCGGCCTGACCAGGCTCTCGGCCGAGGCGACCAAAGCACTCGCTGCCGCCGATAAGTGGTCCGGCTTTCTTCCTCGGGTCGCCGCGCTCGACTCCCCGGATGCGGTCGCCGTCGCCGAAGCCCTCGCCACGAAGAAAGGCCCGCTGAATCTCCCCAGCCTCAGGAAAATCTCTCCCAAGACGCTCACGGCCCTGATCCAGAAGGGAGACGTCGAAATCCCGCTCATCGAGACGCTCGAACTGATCCCCGAGCCGGACGGTAGCGGCACCGACGACTTCGTGATCCCCGAGGGCTTCCGGCAGCGGCGGAAGCGGTGACTGGACCGCGCCGCCGTTGCTCTGAATCGCCGGCTCAAGGTGGAGTTGCGTTGACCGTTCGTCGGTCTGGCTCTGTCAGCGGAAAAGCTCCCCGAGTAGGAACAGTTCGAATCGCTGTTTTCTGGGGGAATGCCGTAAAACCGGCTCGAACGTGACGTAAAAAGCGACGTAAGCCCGAAGTACGCCGGGACGGGCACCGCCCGGCAGGGAGCACGCTGGGGCTCGAAACCGCTTCCGTCACGAGTTGCCCGTGATCGACATCCACAGCCTCTGACCCCTCCGGACGCGAGGCATTACCGAAGCCGCCATGGGGGCGGTCGGGAGAGACTCTACGCCGACGCCAGAAAACCGCCACCAAAGGGAGGAAGGCAAGCGTTCCGGAAACCGCCCCCGGGAGCCCGAACGGCTTTCCAGCCGACGCGAGAGTCGCTCGCCAGCCGGGAAATCGTTGCGGAGGTGCCGTTGACCGGGCTATCCTTCTATCCCTTGTGAAAGGCTCGGCAATCTATCGGAAGGTATCATACTGATCCGTTCTCGAGGATCAGGCAGTGCGTTTCAACCGGCGATTTCCTCTACTCTCAGGCCAGACGTTCTGGATCGCCCACGCCTGTTTTTGGCTGACCGCGTTCGCTGGCGCGATGATCGTGATCCGGGCGTTCAAGCCGGCCCTGCCGGACGCAGCGTGGTTCGTCGGCATGCGGGTGGTGGCGGCCTGCCTGATCACGGCAGCCGTGCGGATGGCCGCCAAGAGCTCGCCGCTGCTCGAGCGGTTGGGGATTTCCAAGATCGGGCTGACGGTGGGGGGGCCGCTGGCCGGCGCGGTCGTGATGACCCTCGCGTTCATGGTCTACGGCACGCTCTCGGGAGGCTCTCCGCTGACGATCGACATCTCCGCCGGCGCTCCCAACCGGCTCGGCCTCGCCGCCCGGTTTCTCCTCGATGTGATCCTGCTCGGCACATGGTCGGCGGCCTACTTCGGCTCCCACCTGCTCCGCGACCAGCGGGCAGCGGAACTGCGCGCCTTCGAGGCCGAAGCCCTCGCCGCCCGCAACGAGCTCAACCACCTGCAGGCCCAGATCAGCCCGCACTTTCTCTTCAATTCGCTGAACACGATCCTCGCCTGCAAGCAATCGCCCGACGACATCGAGGTGATCACGCAGTCGCTGGCGAAGTACCTGCGGTTCATCCTCCGCCCCGTCGCCACGCTCGAGCCGCTAGGCCGGGAGATGGACGCCCTCGAGGATTACCTCACGATCCAATCGTTCCGGTTCGGCGACCAACTCTCCTGCCGGATCGACTGCGACACCGACATCCGCCGCATTCCGGTGCTGCCCGCCATGATCCAGCCGCTCGTGGAAAACGCGCTCAAGTACGGACGCCACGCCGACGATCAGCCGCTGGAGGTGACAGTGCGTGCCCGCCGCGATCACGACAAGCTCTTCATCGAGGTCGCCAACACGGGCCACTGGGTGCCCGCAGACCAGGCCCAGTCGACCAACACGGGCCTCCACACGCTCCGCCGCAGGCTGCTCATCCATGGCGGCCCTGAAGCCACCGTCACCATGTCGGAACACGACGGCTGGGTGCAGGTCGTCATCCAGATTCCCCTTACGGCGGAGTATGCTCTCCCCTCCGTCGCGCCGGAGCCCACGGAGATTGCCGGATGATCACTGCCCTGCTCGTCGACGACGAACCCAAGGCGATCGACCGCCTCTCCGAGATGCTCGAAGCGGTCGAATCGATCGACGTGATCGGCCGTGCGAGCAGCGTCGACGAAGCCGAGAGATTTCTCCGGGGCAGGGCTCCGGACGTCGTGTTTCTCGACATCACGATGCCTGGCCGGCTCGGTGTCGACCTCCTCGGCAGCATCCCCCAGGGTACGGCGGTGGTCTTCGTGACGGCCCGTGAGGGCTACGCGGTCGAGGCGTTCCGATCCGGAGCCGTCGACTACGTGCTCAAGCCGTTCGACCACGACCGCCTCGCGATCACGGTGGAGCGGCTTGAAAAGCGGTTCGCCGCCAACGAGGGCCGGGGCACGGGCGAGCCGGCTGCGGCAGACCTCGGCGGCGACCGGACCAAAGCCCGGGAAATCTCCGGCGACGAGGGGCAGGCGGTGCGGCTCGCGAGCGGCCGCGGCGCCGGTTTCGTCGTGGTGCCCTACGCCACCATTGCTTGGATCGAGGCCGTGCAAAACTACACGCGGGTCCAGATCATCGGGGAACAGCTGACGGTGGTGCGCCGCACGATGCAGGAGTGGGAGGCGATATTGCCCCCGGCGTTCGCGCGGATCAGCCGCTCGCTGATCGTGCAGGTTCCGATGATCCGCTCCACGCAGTGGCAGTCGCGCGACCAGATGCTCGTCTTCTTCGCCGGGCTCGACGAGCCGCTACCGATCGGCCGCACGCCGATGGCCCGTCTCAAGGATCTCTTGCGGCTCTCCTGAGGCGTTCCAGCCTTCGGCCGCCGCCTCGGGATGGAGCCGCAGTCGTGATCGCACGTCGTCATCACCCGCCGATGCAGAGCAGGCGGAGAGGAGCAGGCCCTTGATGGCGACCTGCTCCCCTTGCGTTGGAATCACGTTGGCGGGTTGGTGTCAGACCTGCTTGCGACGGCGGAACACGACATAGCCGCCACAGGCCAGACCGGCGAGGGCCATGGCCCACGTTGAAGGCTCGGGCACCGCGACGAAGTTGAGCATCACGTCCTGCCCGGCGAGCGAGGTCGTGAAGGAGCCTCGCGCCGTGGGCGAGAGCGAGTTGCCCTGCGAGTCGAGGAGTGAGCCGCCGAGGGCGAGGTTCGACAGGTTGCTGGTCGTACCGCCCGAGAGGTCGTAGACCATCCAGGAACGGTTGACGTTCCAGAACGCATTCGTCCAGTCGACCGAACTGCCCGCGCCGTTGAACGAGAGGGCGAGCGTCGTCGAACCCGAGAACGTGAGGTTGCCCGCGGGGAGGATGATCTGGTCGTAGTTCGAGCCGGCGCCGCCCGTCGTATTGGCGTTCAGCTCCCAGTTCACGACCGCGCCAGCCTCGTAGGTGAGGTTGCCGCTGAAGGTCTGGGCTCCCGGGGAGTTGCCCGGGGAGTGGGTGCCGATGATCGTGGCGTTGCCACCCACCGTGCCCGTGCCGCTCAGGCTCGCGACCAATGCCACATTCAGGCCGCCTGCGATCGAGCCGTTGAGCGCGAGTTCGCCGTCGCTGACGTTCGTGGCGCCCGAAAACGTGTTCGCCCCGGCGAGTTGCAGGGTACCCCCGCCGACCTTCGAGAAGCCGCCCGAACCGGAGATGCCGCCGGAGTAGGTCGTGCTCTGGCCGTTGCCGCCGGCCGTGAGCGTGCTCGAGCCGAGGGCTACGTCCAACGAGCCGGCGAGCGAGCCGATCGTCTCGTTGCCGCCGAGCGCGAACACGGCGCCGGCGGTGCCGGTGACCGCCGACGAGTCGGAGAGCAGGTTCGCCGCCGCGAGCGAGAGCCGTCCAGCGCTCACCGTCGTCGTTCCCGTGTAGCTGCTCGCAGCCGAGAGCGTAAACGTGCCGCTGCCCACCTTCGTGAAGCCGCCGCTGCCCGTGATCGAGCCGGCGTAGGACGTCGAGTTGGCGTTGCCCGCCGTAAGCGTGGCGCCGGAGGCGATATCGATCGTGCCGCCGGATCCGGCGAGCGAGGCCACGGTGTCGCTGCCGCCGATCGAGAGGCGGCCGGTGTTGACTGTCAGCGAGGCCGTGTCGGCGAGCGTGTTGGCCGAGGTCGTGGCGACCGTGCCCCCTCCGACGACGATCGCCGTCGAGGCGAGCGTGACGCCGTTCGCCGCCGTGAAGGCACCCGAGTTGACGGTCGTCGTGCCGGCCCATAACTGGCTGGCGTTCACCTGCACCGCCGTGTTGCGACCGCCGGCGACGGTGAAGTCGACGTTGGCCTGCGTGGCGTTGGGACCGAGGGCGGTGTTTAGCGTGAGATTCGTGGTGGTGCCCGTGTCGCTTCCGTAGACCACGTAATCCTTGCTGTTGTCGTTGTAGATGGGCCCGCTCAGGATCAGACTGCCCTTGACGGGGTTGAGTTGGATGTCAGAGGCGCCGTCCGAACCGCCCGACAGGTCCATGTTCACAGTCTGGGTGAACGAGCTGTTGTTCTCGATCCGCGTCTTGAAGCCGATGCCGCCGCCGTTGCTTTGCGAAAGCGTACGGGACACGGTGAACGACGAGTCCCAGAAGATGTCGTTTACCTGCCGCCAATCACCCCAGTTGTAGTTCAGCCCGGTGACGTTCGAGTTTTGGTTTTGGCTGAACCTGAGGCTGTTGCCATAGCCCCACGAGGGCAGCGTGTTGCCCTGCCAGTTGCCGGAGTTGCTGAAGTTGCTGGTGTTTGCACCATCGTTCCCGACCCACACCAGGTCGGCCGCCGCGGCAAACGGCGGCAGCGCTACGATCAACGCGAGCAAGCTCACAGCTTTGAGGGTGAGCATCGGCATTAGGCGAGCGAGCGAGCGGACTGCGAAGGAGTGGTTTTTCATGGCACTGCTGTGGGGGGGGCACCCCGATGGGGGCCCCTTGAAAATAATCCGTTTCCGCCAGAAATCAACGATCCGGCCGAAAAAGTGACGAATCGGGATTGGGTAGGGACGAATCGGGCGCGCCCCTGGGACGAATCGGGATTGGGTAGGGACGAATCGGCCGCGCGTCAGGCGACGCGCCGAGGTGCGCCAGGCTCTGCCGGATCGGAGCCGGCGTTGAGCCGGAAGATCAGCAGCGGCACCTCCATCACCTTCTCATGGTGGAAGGCATGTCCATACAAGCCCTCCTCGCCGAGGCACTCACCATGGTCCGCGGTGACCACCACCGTCGTCGGGCGTGCGCGCGCCGCGAAGCAGGCCAGCAGGTCGGCCCCTTGCTCAGCCAGCTCATCGCGTCGCCTCCGCGCTGAGCACGGACGGCGGCGACCCGGCACTGGAGCGCCGTGCTCTCCACCCGCACGCCGTCGGCCGTCAACTGCGTGCCTGCCCGAGCGAGAAACGACTCGGGACGCCGGAGGTGCTCGATCACCTCGAAGCAGGTGATCACCCGCCATCCGCCGTCGACGCTCCGCAGCTCCTCGCAGTCGTCGACGGTGAAGGCGATCCCTGCGGCGGCGAATCGTCGGGCCGCCTCCTGTCTCTCCCGCCCGGGGCCCGCCGAACGACTGGGCAGAGCTCGTGCAGGTCACCTTCAAAAACGACGAGAGGCAGAAGGTTTTGCAACCCCCTGCCTCCTGGTGCCACTCTAGACATGAGTGGCGTAGCTCCCCGAGTAGGATCACGCACGACTGCGTTTTCCTGCTGGAAACCGGGGAATGGCGTAGGAAGGCGACGCGGAATCCGACGCAGTGGGGACTTCGCAGGGAGCCGCATGGGGCCGCAGGCTTGTGGCGGTAGAATGAAACTCACAACTGCTGTCCAAGGAAAATCCCGTGATCGCGTCCCGTGTGCTCGACGAACTCAAGGAACGGCTGTCGGCAGCCTACGGCGAACGCCTGCACGCGGTTGTCCTCTTCGGCTCCGAAGCCCGCGGGGATGCAAGACCGGATAGCGACATCGACGTCCTCGTCGTTCTCGAGACTCTGACCGGTGACTACGGCGAAGAACTAGAGCGGGGACTTGCGGCGCGAGAAGCTGTTTCGGAAGCGAGGGCGTTGTATGAGGATGGCGAAGCGTTCGGTATGCCCGGTTGCCTGTGCGCTGGATCTCCTGGGTGACAAGTGGACGCTGCTCGTCGTGCGGGACATGGCCTGTGGCAAGACGCTCTTCAAGGAGTTCTCCGCATCCCCTGAGCGGATCGCCTCGAACATCCTGTCCGATCGGCTGCAACGCCTCGTCCGCTCTGGATTGGCCGAGTCTTTCAGCCCAACGCCAGCGACTGGCTGGAACGGCTATCGCCTGACCCCAAAGGGCAAGTCACTGCTGCCCATCCTCGGAGTGCTCCGAGACTGGGGCCTTGGGCACATCAAGGGCACCGAGGCCCGGATGAAGCCCGTCATCTGGTGATGCCAAGGTCAAAAAAACCTAACCTCTCGGATGGATCCAGAAATGTGGAGAACATCAAGAGAGACGAAACCCATGCAGAGACTCATCTCGGTCGCCCTCGCCGCTGTGCTCATGCACGCTGGGTCGGCCTCCGCGCAGGTCGCCCGCTTCGAGGCCTTGAGCAATCTTCCGTTCGCGGAGAACCGGCCCACAGCGGAGAGCGCACAGACCCTGCGCGACGAGCTGCTGTTCCAGCGGGCGACGCAGACGTATCTCTGGGCCCTGCCGTTGATCAACACACTCGGGATGAAGGTCGGCTCGGAAAAGGTCTTCGGCGCCGGTTACAACGTCCTGCCGGTCTGGAAGAAACGCCTCGACTCGAAGACCCGGATAACGACCCCCAATTCCGATGTCATCTATGCCATGGGCTACGTCGACCTCGGCAAAGATGGCCCGCTGGTGTTCGAGGCTCCGCCCAACCTGCAGGGCATCCTGCTTGATGCCTGGCAGCGGCCCATTCCGGTGGATGGCGGCAGGTTCTTCGGGGACGTCGGCCTGCCGGGCCCCGACGGCGGCAAGGGCGGGAAGTTTCTGCTGCTACCGCCCGGCTACGAAGGAGCGGTGCCGGACGATTGTTTCGTCTACCGCTCGCCGACCAACAATGTGTTCGTTTTCCTGCGCGCGTTCTATCAAGATCCGAAAAATCTGACACCGGCCGTTGCGCTCATCGAACAGTCCAAAATCTATCCGCTCAACGGCCGGGAAACCGCGCGGCCGATGCAGTTTCCCGATGCCTCCGGTGTGCCGGTCAACATGCTGCCGATCAGCGACGGCAGCGCCTTCGATGCGCTCAAGAAACTGGTGGAGAGCGAGGGCACTGCTCTTGCCGACTCCGATTCGCTCGGCATGCTGGCATCGATCGGCATCGCCAAGGGCCGGCCCTTCGAGCCCGACGCCAAGACACGGGCGATCCTCGATCACGCCGCGCGGACGGCCTACAAGATGAGCCGCGTCATCGGCTTCGAGGAGGTGATCGCCGGCCGGTCCCTGCGGATCTATCCCGATCGCCGGTGGATCAACCCCATGGCCGACGCGACCCCCGAGAATGTCGGGGGGCCTTTCGACCTCGGCTGGCGCAGGGTGGCCGGTGGCTATCTCGATCTCGACGCCCGGATCTGGTTTTTCACCAACTACTATTCGGTCAGTCCGGGCATGCTGTCGCAGACGCCCGGCCGGGGCGCCAAATACATGATCGTCTTTGTCGACAGCGAGGGCGCAAACCTCTCGGGCGGCAGCAGCTACCGGCTCCATCTGCCGCCTGACATCCCAGCCGCCAACTTCTGGTCGGTGACGCTGTACGAGGCCGAAAACGGCTCGGGACTCGCCAACGGCCAGCCGTTCCCGTCGCTCGGTTCGCGCGACACGCCGACGCAGAACGCCGACGGCAGCACGGACCTCTATCTGGGCCCCGAGACGCCCGCAGGCAAGGAGCGGAACTGGCTCGCGACGGTGCCTGGCAAGGGATATTTCGCCGTCCTTCGGCTCTACGGGCCGACTGAAGCTGCCATCGACAAGCGTTGGAAACCCGGCGACATCGAGAAGGTGCCCTGACCATGACACGACTTGCATCCCGGCTCGGCCCGCTCGAACTGGAGAATGGCTATCCCACCGATGCCACCGTCGTGAAGATCTTCGACGACATCGATTACCAGAGGGCGTGCCAGGCCTACCTCTGGGCCTTGCCGCTCATGGCGATGCAGCAATGGCAGAGCGAGCACCTCGCCAGGTTCGGCGCCGGAAAGCTCGACTATGTCGACTACATCACCTTCCAGGACAAGCTCGGCCTCCTCACGGCAAATGCCACGACGCCGTACATCATGGCGTTCCCCAACCTGCAGGAAACCGGTCCGCTGGTGTTCGAGGTTCCCGCCGGCCCCACGGCGGGCGGCTTCACCGATTTCTGGCAGCGGCCCATCACCGATTCGGGCCAAACCGGCCCCGACAAGGGCGCCGGCGGCCGGTATCTGATCCTCGGCCCCGACGACCCGGAACTGAAGCCGGAAGGGTATTACGTCTTCCGTTCGCCCACGGTGAACGTCTGGTCTGCCCACCGCGCGCTCGACCCCGATCCAGCCAAAGCCAAGCAGCTTATCGAGGGGTTGAAGATCTATCCCTTCAGCCAGCGTGAAAACCCCGCCCCAACCCGTCACGTTTCGCCGGCTGGTCGCCCGTGGAGCGGCGAACAACCGCGTGGCCTCGCCTACTGGGAAGGCCTGTCGAAGATCATCCAGGAAGAACCCGTCCATGAGCGCGACAGGATCATGATGGGGATGCTGCAGCCCTTGGGAATCGAGAAGGGCAAGCCGTTCACGCCGACTGAACGGCAGAAGGAAATCCTCATCGACGCCGCGCAGACGGGGGAGGTGATGGCCCGGGCGATCGCCTATCGAAAGCGGTTCGAAGGCGCGAAAGTCTGGCCGGGCAGGAACTGGGAGCTGTCGCTGTTGCTTGCCGAGACCAATCAGGAAGCGCCGCACCATACGCAGTTGGATGAGCGCACGAGTTGGTTTTACGAAGCGGTCGGTGTCTCCGTGGGCATGATGGGCCGCGCCGTCGGAGTCGGGCAGGTCTACCTCGAGGCCGCGAAGGACAGCCAGGGCCACTGGCTCGATGGTGCCAAGACCTATCGCCTCACGGTCCCGAAGGACGTTCCCGTAACGCAATTCTGGTCTGTCACCGTGTACGACAACGAGACCCGCTGCTTCGTGAAGTCGGGCGTTTCGCCGGATCGTTCATCGCGAGACGCCATCGTTACGAACGCCGACGGCTCCGTGGACCTCACGTTCGGCCCCGCGGTTCCCGCCGGCACGCCGGAGAGCAACTGGATCAAGACGCTCCCGGGCAAAGGCTGGTTCAGCTACTTCCGCCTCTACGGCCCGACCCAGACCTACTTCGACCGCTCCTGGGTGCTTTCGGACATCGAGGTGATCGAGTAGTCCGGAATGGCCGCGGCGGGCTCGTAGGGCCACTTTCAAAAAGAGCCAAAGCTCCCCGAGTAGGATTCGTAACAACCGCCGCTTTCTTCGCGAAAAACTGGGTGTCGGTAAGAAAGCGACTCAAAAAACGACTCACTCCCCAATCCGCATGATCCCGCAGGAGGTCGCACCGGGCCCCCGAGCGGTGTTCGGCAAAGGGCCGCGGCAGCGAACCCGCCTGCCCGGCACCCGCTGAGCAATCAGGCCACGGCGGGGAGGGCCTCCGAAACCGCGGTCATGTACACTTGAATGATGCCGAAGATTTTCGAACAAGATGGCTATTCGTTTTTCTTCTACAGCAATGACCATGCCCCCATCCACGTCCATGTTCGCAGGGGCGGGGGCGAAGCGGTGTTCGTTGTCGAACCGGAAGTAGAACTGCGTGAATCAGTCGGGTTCAATGTAAGAGAACTTTCGCGAGCGGAGGACCTCATCGATGACCACCTCGAACTCATCAAACAAAAATGGGCCGAGCACCTTGGCTGACCGTGCCCTGAAGGCATGGCATGAGCGAGGAATGATCTTTATCAGGTTCGCCAGCGGCCATGAGGTGAGTTTTCCCACCAAGGGCAACCCGCGGCTGGAATCCGCTGCCGAGGAAGATGTGGGCCGTATCGAAATCTCTCCATTTGGGCTGCACTGGCCGACGCTCGACGAAGACCTGTCGTTCACGGGAATCTTGGAGGGGCGTTGCGGTCAACGGTGACCGTGCGGTTCATGTGAGGCAGCAGACTTTGGGTCCGCGCAGCCAGCCATAAGTGTTACGCGGTTCCGTAGAAACACGAGTGAGCGAGAGACACACTGCACGAAATGCTCTCGTGGCTTGCGGATCGCGGGCTTGATGGGCCTCCGCATCAACAAAATGGCTTCCCCATCAAAAGACCAAGCCGCAGAACGACTTGCGTCACTCTGCGGCTCCGTGCGATCTCGTGCGGCCACTTTCAAAAAGAGCCAAAACTCCCCGAGTAGGATTGCGCACAATCGCGTTTTCCCGCCAGAAAAACAGGGCTTGCCGAGTCAAAGCGACGCAGAATCCGACGCAGCGTGAACTTCGCACGGAGCCGCAGGAGGTCACACGCGGGTGGCGGTAGAATGAGTTCATCATCTGATCGTCAGGGAAACTGCCGTGAGAGCGTCCCGGATACTCGCTGAACTCAAGGAACGGCTTTCGGAGGCCTACGGCGAACGGCTGCACGCGGTTGTCCTCTTCGGTTCTGAAGCCCGAGGAGATGCCAGGCCGGATAGCGACATCGACGTCGTGGCCGTTCTCGATAAATTGGCCGGCGACTACGGCGATGAACTGGAGAGAGGACTAGCAGCGGTGTATCCGGTTGCCCTACGAATCGGTCGTCGCGTCAGCGTGAAACCCCTGGCACGCGATGAGTATGAACAGGGCGACAGCCCGCTGCTTCGCGAGGTGCGTCGCTCGGGTGTTGCGGCATGAAGGAGTTCATCCGCAGTCAATGGATGAAGGCGATGCGTTCGCTTGCTGCCGCCGAGGCAACTCTCGACACCGACCCAGACTCAGCGGCATCACGAGCGTACTATGCCGCGTTTCACGGGGTAACCGCAACGCTCGCGGGGCGAGGCATGGAATTCACGAAGCACACGGCGGTGCGGGCGGCCCTCCATCGGGATCTCATTCAGTCCGGTGCGCTCTCTGCGCATCTCGGTCGTGATTACGACTTCCTGCTCGATCTTCGCGAGACCGCCGACTACGGCGGCGTCGCCGAGGCGTCCCTCGCGAGTGCGACGAAGGCGATCGAGAAGGCGCGGGCGATCCTGGCCGCGCTCCAGCCTCTGTTGCCGGATGGCGCTGTCTGAAAGATGCCGCCTGGTGCGGCCCTAGGCGAGCGGGTGCGGCACGCTGCGAAGAAAGCTCCCCGAGTAGGAACAGTGCGAATCGTTGTTTTCGCGGAGAATACGGCAAAGCCGGCTTGGACGTGACGTAAAAAGCGACGTAGGCCCGGAGTGCGCAGGGAACGGCACTACCCGGCAGGGAGCACCTTGGGGCTCGGTACCGCCTACGTCACGGGAACCTAGTCAGCGCGTGTACTCATCCAGAAGAACCCCTATCCGATGGGCCGAGGACGATGCGTTTTCGGGAATCGCCAGCCCGTGGGCCGGCAACGACCGCGTCGTCCCGGGCTATTCCCGGGCTATCATGAGCGATATGCCACCCCTGGAATACTTTCCCGTCATCGACGTCGGCCCGCTCATGAAGGGGCTCGTGATCGGCGGCCTGGGCATCTTCCACGTCTTTCTCGCCCAGTTCGCCATCGGCGGGGGCATGCTGCTCTGCTACCTGCAGTGGCTCCACATGCGGGGTGCTTGCCGGCTGGCCCGCCGATTCGCCGACGACTACTTCAAGGTGCTCGTGCTCGTGAGCTTCGTGCTCGGCGCCGTTACGGGCGTGGCGATGTGGTTTACGAGCATTCAGGTCAGCCCCCGCACGATCGCCACGATGGTGCGGGAGTTCCACTGGGTGTGGGCCACCGAGTGGACGTTCTTCTGCCTGGAGGTCGTGGCCGGGTATCTCTTCTACCGCTACGGGCCGCGGCTCACCGACCCGGCGCGGCTGCAGCTGCTCCTGCTCTACTCGGGCGCCTCGTGGATGAGCCTGTTCTGGATCAACGGGATCCTGTCCTGGCAGCTGACCCCCGGCGGCTGGCTGGAATCGCACGACGTGTGGGCCGGGTTTTTCAATCCTGGATTCCTGCCCTCGCTCATTTTTCGCACGATCTCCGCGGCGGCGATCGCGGCGCTGGCAGCCTGCGTGCTCGTCAACGCGGTGGGGGGGTTTTCCCGCGAGGAGCGGCACGAGCTGGTGGCCGTGTGTGCCCGGCCGCTGGTCGCCATGCTGGCGATGCCGTTGGTGGGGGCCTGGTATCTGGCGACCATGCCCGCCGACAGCCGCGGCTGGACGACGGGCGGCAGCGTGCCGATGACGCTGTTTCTCACGATGGCCGTGGGTAGTTCGACGCTTGTCGGCCTGTACGCGGTCGTGGCCATCCTGCGCCAGCGGTTGTGCGTCAACGGCGCCACCGCCACGCTGCTGCTGGCCCTGGCGTTCGCCGCCACGGCCGGGGGCGAGTTCGTGCGCGAAGGCGTGCGGAAGCCGTTCACGATTCGTGAGTATCTCTACTCCAACTCGATCGCCCGCGACGGGATCGGGCAGCTCCGGCAGAGGGGCTGTGCCACCGACGACCCCTATCCGCTGCGGGATGCGGCGGCGTATCCCAACGCCCAGCTCGCCCTCGGCGCGAAGGTGTTTCGGGTCCAGTGCTCCGTGTGCCATACGCTCGAGGGCATGAACGCCGTGTGCGAGCTGGCGGCGACCTGGTCGATCGACCAGCGGCGGCTCAACATCGCGCAGCTCCAGCGGACGAAGCCCTTCATGCCGCCCTTCGCCGGCACGCCGGCGGAGGTCGAGGCGGTCGTGCAACTGATCGGCTGGATCCGGGCCGGCAGGCCTCCGGACTGGGAGGAGGCGCACGATGCCGCGGTGCTCGCGCAGATCGGTCGCTGGCTCGACGAGGCGGGCACGGGCCCTGGTGACGCGCGACTTGCCGCAACGGGGCCACTGCGATGAACGCGGCCCTTCCCTTCGGCCTGCCCGGTGCCACCGCCTTCTATCTCGCGCTCTACCTGGCGACCTTCGTGGTGCACATGGTGTTCATGCACTACGTGCTGGCCGGAGCGACGTATCTCGCCTGCGGGCGGTTGCTGGGAAAAGCCCGCTGTGCGGCCTGTGAGTGGCAGGGGATCCTGCTCGACTGGCTGCCGTTTGCCACGGGGCTGGCCATCACGGCCGGAGTGGCACCGCTGTTGTTCGTCCAGATGCTCTACGGCCGGGAGTTCGCCACGGCCAATCTGCTGCTTTCGCATCGCTGGATGGCGATCCTGCCGGTGCTGATTGTCTGCTTCTACCTGCTCTACCTGCAAAAATCGGCCTGGATCAGCAGGCGCCAGTGGGTCTGGCGGCCGCTCGTCTCCGTCGCCGTTTGCGCAGGATTCCTGTTCATCGCCCTGAGCTGGACGGAGAATCACCTGCTCATGCTCGACCAGGCGGCGTGGCCGCGGCTGTATGAATCCGGAGGCCTGCGGTACGAATCCGCCGGCCTCCTGCCGCGGCTGGCCGCCTGGTTTTTCCTGGCATTTCCAAGCCTGGCGATCGAGCTGGCATGGCAGGGCAGGCTCACCGGCGTCGGCACCCACGCCGTCCCGCAGCCCACCGCGGCGGTGGCGGGGCTGTCGCCGGTGAGACGGCTGGCCCTGACGGCCGGTGCCGGGTTGGTCGGTTGCGTGACCGCTGCGGTGCTCTACTGGTCGACGCTTTCGGCTGCCGTCCGGGCCGCCGTGGCGGGGCCACTGGCCGGTCCGTGGCTGGCCATCCTCGGCGGGGCGGTGGCCGTGCAGGCAGCAGTCTGGTTCATTGCGGCGATCCGTGGCCGGCTGTCGTGGCCCCTGCTGGTCGCGGCGACCGCCGGCTGGATCGTCGGCCTCGTCGCCGTCGCGGTCGTTCGCGAAGCGATCCGCCTCACTGCCGTCGATCTTGCCGCGTCGGCCGCATCCCATGCCGCGGCGCTCCGGATCGGGGGATTGCCGGTATTCCTGGTGTTTGCGGTGCTCAACGCCGCAGCCATCATCTGGTGCATCTATCTCGTCCGCATGACGACACACTCGCCAATGAAGGACAAGGTCATCGATCGAGGCGGGTAGTCGGGACGAAGGCACCTCGCGACGAAACGCCGCGGAGCATGCGAACGTCCCGCACGGGATTCAGACCCTCCCGCGGAGCATGCCGTACCAGTAGAGCCGCGGCAGCACCTGTGTTTTCAGAAGCCACATGCTGTAGCGCTCCTTCGACTGGTCGATGGGAAACGATTCCTTCGGCTTGTTGTCGTAGTCGAACTCGGCGAGCACCATCCGGCCGTAGCCAGTGACCACCGGGCACGACGTGTAGCCGTCATAGGCCGCATCGCACGGCTTCCCCCCCATTGCAGCAAGCAGGTTATGCACGAGCACCGGCGCCTGCTTGCGGATCGCGGCGCCGGTCTTCGAGGTGGGCAGGCCCGCCGCGTCGCCCAGGGCGAAGACGTCGGGATAGGTCGGGTGTCGCAGCGTGAACTTGTCGGCCGCGCACCAGCCCTGCTCGTTGGCGAGCGGGCTGCGCTTGATCACGTCGGGGGCGCTCATCGGCGGTGTCACATGGATCATGTCGTAGGAGACGACGCTCCGCTCGTGGGTGTCGAGATGCTCGAGGACCGCCTCGTGGGCGTCGGGTCGCAGTTCGACGAGATTCTGGCGGAACCGGGCGTCGATGCCTTTGCGGGCCACGACCTGCTCGAGCGTCTTGCGATACTTCTCCACCGCGAAGATCGCCTTGGCCGGGGAGGCGAACACGATCTGCGTGCGGTCGCGCACCCCCTGGCGTCGAAACGCGTCATCGGCGAGATACATGATCTTTTGGGGCGCGCCGCCGCACTTCACGGCCGTGTTGGGCACGGTGAAGAGGGCCGTGCCTCCTTTGAAGCCGCGGATCGTCTCCCAGGTGTAGGCGACGTGCTCGAAGGAATAGTTGCTGCAGATGCCGCGGGTGCCGATGCCCCCGGCGAGGCCCGGGATCGCCGTCCAGTCGATCTGGATGCCCAAGGCGACGACGAGCCAATCGTAGGTGAGCCGTCGGCCCGAGGCCGTGGCGACCGCCTTCTGGTCGGGCAGGATCTCGGTCACGCGGTCCCGGATCCAGTCGACCCCGGCGGGGATGAAGTCGGCCTCCTGGCGGCGACTGGCCTCCGGCGGGAAAACGCCGGCCCCCACGAGCGTCCAGAGCGGCTGGTAGAAGTGGCTCTCGGAGGGCTCGACGATCCCGATGTCGAGGCGGGCGGCGGCCCTCCGCAGCCGGGCGGCCACGGTGATTCCGGCGGTGCCGCCCCCAAGAATAAGGACGCGATGGTGGTCAGGCATGGCTGTCGATGCTCCGTTGGGATACGTCGAGTATATATCGACTCATCGCGATATTTCCATTACTGTTGTGGCCCCGCTGGAAAAACTCATTGACACATCGGAATGTTCCGATATGATTCCCAGGCGCTGGGAGTTCCGGCGCGAGTTCAGGCCCCCCAGCCCGCCACCGTCAGAGCCGTGGTCATGGTCGACACGAAGCGCAAACCCGCCCGTCCGCCGAAGCTCACGAGCCTCGAAAACCTGGGCCAGGCGGCCGAATGCCTGAAGACCCTCGCCCATCCCCACCGGCTCCGCATCGTGCAGATGCTGCTCGGCGGCCGCTACACGGTGGGCGAATTGGCCGAGGCTTGCGAGATTCCGAGCCACATGGCTTCCGAGCACCTGCGGCTGATGCAGCGGTGCGGCTTCCTCGACGTGGAGAAGGAGGGGCGGTGTGTCTATTACACGATCGCCGAGCCCCACCTCGCCAGCATCATGGCCTGCATCGAGTCCCGCTTCGGCGGCCCGAAGTCCCAGCGAACCGGGGTGTCCACCTAGGCGTCGTGCCGCTACGGTCCCGCTGCCGGTTTCAAAACGTATCGTAATATCACGACACCGCGACTCAAGTGATTCGTTCCTGACCCCACGGAGGATGATTTCATGGTTGCCACGATTTCCCCGACGACGCTCGCCGATCTTCGCCGCAAGGGCGACAAGTTGACCCTCATCGACGTCCGCACGCCCGCCGAGTTCGGCGAGGTGCATGTCGATTTCGCCCACAACATCCCGCTCGACCGGCTCGATGCACAGGCCGTGACGTCGCTCGCAGGCAGTGGGCCCGTGTACTTCGTCTGCAAGTCGGGCACCCGCAGTCAGAAGGCCTGCGAAAAGCTGCTCGCCGCGGGCATCAAGGACGTGGTCAGTGTCGAAGGGGGCACGGCCGCCTGCGAGGCTGCCGGGGTGCCGGTCGTCCGCGGCCGCAAGGTGATGTCGCTCGAACGGCAGGTGCGGATCGCCGCCGGCGCGCTCGTCGCCGTCGGTGCGGCGCTGGCCGCCTTCGGCCCGGAATCGCCGGTCAACTGGCAGGCGATCGGCGCGGGCTTGGCCGGCTTCGTGGGCTGCGGCCTCGTGTTCGCCGGGATCACCGATACCTGCGGCATGGCGATGCTGATCGCCCGTATGCCGTGGAACCAGGCGTCGGGTGGGGCCTGCCGTACGGCCACGACCTGTTCCCGCGCCATCCTGCTCGGGCTCGTGCTCGGAGCGGCGTCCGGCACTGCGGTCGCCGAGCACACGAAGGACTCGCTCGACGTCGTGAAGCAGGCCGTGCGCGAGCAGAAAGCGGTGATCATCGACGTGCGCGAGCCGGATGAGTGGCAGCAGGGACATCTGGCCGGGGCCGGCCTGCTTCCGTTGAGCGTGCTCGAGCGCGGCGTGCCCCCGCAGGAACTCGCGAAGACCCTGCCCAAGGACAAGGTCATCTACTGCTACTGCCTCGCGGGCGGCCGCTGCGCCGAGGCCGCCGCGATCCTCAAGCCGCTCGGGTACGACGTCCGGGCGATCAAGCCCGGCTATCCGCAGCTCGTGAAGGCCGGCTTTCCTGCCGTCGTCGGCAAGTGACGCGCCGGCTACCCGTTCCCCCAACATCACTGGAGACATCGCCATGAAGATCCAGCAGTATTACCTCGCATGCCTGTCGCACGCGTCGTACATGATCACCGACGAGAAGACGAAGACGGCCGCGGTGGTCGATCCCCAGCGCGACATCGATCAATACCTCGCCGACGCCAAGGCCGGCGGGTACACGATCAAGCACGTCTTCCTCACGCACTTCCACGCCGACTTCATCGCCGGGCACATCGAGCTGCGCGACAAGGCCGGGGCGACGATCCACCTCGGCCGGCAGGCGGAGGCGGAATTCGAATGCGTCCACATGAAGGACGGTGACATCGTCGAGTTCGGCGACGTGAAGCTTGAGATCATGGAGACGCCGGGCCACACGCCGGAAGGCATCTCGATCCTCGTCTACGACCTGGCGAAGAGCCGCACCGAGCCGCTGGCCGTGCTCACCGGCGACACGCTCTTCATCGGCGATGTGGGCCGGCCCGACCTGCTGGCGAGCATCGGCGTGACCGCCGACGAACTGGCCGACATGCTCTACGACAGCATCACCAACAAGCTTGTGAAGCTGCCCGACGCCACGCTCGTCTATCCGGCCCACGGGGCGGGCAGCATGTGCGGCAAGAGCCTGTCGAAGGAGACGGTCTCCACAATCGGCGAGCAGAAGAAGTTCAATTACGCCCTCCAGCCGATGAGCCGCGAGGCGTTCAAGGCGATCGTCACGGCTGACCAACCGGAGGCGCCGGACTACTTCGTGCACGACGCGATTCTCAACCGCAAGGAGCGGGCATCGCTCGGCGCGGCGATGGAGAAGACACTCAAGCCGCTGTCGCTCGACGAGGTGCTCGCGCTCGAAAAGTCGGACGGCCAGCTGCTCGACGTCCGCGACGGCATCGACTTCGAAGGGGGGCACCTGAAGGGATCCCTCAACATCGCCTTGAACGGCAAGTATGCGACCTGGGCGGGATCGATGCTCTCTCATGACAGGCCGATCGTCGTGATCGCCGAGGAAGGTGGCGAGGAAGAAGCCGTGATGCGGCTCGGCCGGATCGGCTTCGACAACGTTGCGGGCTACCTCGCCGGCGGCATGAACGCCCTGGCAAAGCGAGACGATCTCGTGGAGCGGACGGCGCGGATCACCGCGCCGGCCCTCGGCGAATGGCTCGCCGGAAAGCGGCCCGACGCCGGTGCGGCGCCGATCGTCGTGGACGTGCGGAGCGAGGCGGAGCATGCAGGCGGGCATATCGCAGGGAGCCTCAACATCCCGCTCACGCATCTCGACGAACGAATGAGTGAGATCCCGGCCGGCCGGCCCGTGGCCGTGCACTGTGAAGGAGGCTACCGCTCCGCGATCGCCGCAAGCCTGCTGCAGAAGCTGGGCCGCCGTGACGTGCACGACATCGTGGGCGGTTACAAGGCCTGGCTCGCCGCGAAGCTCCCCGCATGATCGCCTCCCTCCTGGCGACCATCGACGCCGTTGCGGTCACGACTCCCCCCACGTGGGCAGCGGCGGCGTCGGTGGCGGCCGGTGGCATCGTCGGCCTGTCGCTCGGCCTCACCGGCGGCGGCGGCGCGATCTTCGCCGTGCCGCTGCTCGTCTACTGGATCGGCGTCGATCCGCGGACGGCCGTGAGCATCTCGCTCGTCACGGTGGCGGCGACGGCGCTCTTCGGTGCAGTCGAGCGGTGGTGGTATGGCCAGGTCGAAGTTCGCACGGGGCTGCTCTTCGCGGCGGCTGGGATGCTGACCGCTCCGGCCGGCAGCTGGCTCGGCGGGCACGTGCCGCCGCAGACACTCATGGCCGCGTTTGCGGGACTCATGCTGCTGATCGCCGCCAGGATGTGGCGCAAGGCGGCGGATCGCACCGAGAGGGCGGCGGCCGGGGTGTTTGCCACGGGGGTCGGCCCGACCTGCAGTCGCGATGCCGAGGGCCGGCTGCGGATGACCACGCGCTGCTTCGTGCTCCTCACGCTCGTCGGGCTCTTGGTCGGGCTGCTCTCCGGCCTGTTCGGTGTCGGGGGCGGGTTCCTGATCGTGCCGGCGCTCGTCGCCTTCGCCACGATGGACGTGTTTCGCGCGGTCGGCACGTCGCTCTTCGTGATGACGCTCGTGGGCGCCGCGGCCGTAGCCGCCCAGGTTGCCGCCGGTCGCAGCATTCCGCTCGACATCGCCGGCAGCTTCGTGGGGGGCGGTGTCCCCGCCCTGTTCGTCGGCTCGTGGATCGGCCGCAAGATCGGCGGCCCGACGCTCGCCCGTGTGTTCGCCGTGGCGATCGTCATCGTCGCGGCCTTCATCATCTTCAAGACGTTCCTTCGCTTCTGATCGCCTCGTATCCCCAGGAGAGAACACTGATGAGTTCTTTGCATCGCCGCCTCCCATTCGTACTCCTCGCCGTCGTCTATGCCTCGCTCGTCACGTCTTTGTCTCCAGCGGCGGAACCGGGCGCCGGGCTGCCGTCCCTCCAGTTTCCGCAGATCGAAAAGTATGGTTCGGTCGTCGCGCTGCCGGACGCCGGCGAGCGGATCCGAAGTGGAGGAAAGATCTACTTCGACACAACGGCGGCGGCACCGGCCGGCAAACCGAATCGGGGGCTTGAGAGTGCAGCCCGCCTGGTCAACCTCCATGCCCTCCAGGGCCTGTCGGGCCCACGGCCCCAGATTGCCGTGATTCTCCATTTCAACGCGACCGTGGCGGCGCTCAAGGACGAAGCCCATGAGAAGTCCCCAGCCGGCGGCTCCAATCCGAACCGCGAACTGGTCGAAAAACTGGTTGCCAATGGCGTGGAAGTGTGGGTGTGCGGCCAGTCTGTCATTCGTGGCGGCAATCCGCTGTCGGACGTGCTGCCCGGCATCCGCATCGCGCAGTCCGCCATGACGTTCAACATCAACCGCCCCGCCGACGGCTGGACCGCGATCGGCGTCTACTGACCGGAAGCCACATGCCGACAAGCCGAGGGCTGCGACACGCGATCGTGCTGGCAACGCTGATTGCCGGATCGCCGGCCCGCGGTCAGGAGCTTCAGGAGCTCGATACCGACCGCGATGCATTCACCCCCGCCACACGGCCTGTGGCGGTGGGCCACGTGCTCACGGAGGCCTCCTACTCGTTCATCGACAACCGCGGCACACCGGCCACGAACAGCTTTCCGGAACTGCTCATTCGCCGCGGGGCCACCGAGCGTTTCGAGTGGCGGCTCGGTTTCAATTACGAATCGGGCTCGGGAGGCAGTGTCGTGACGGCCGTCGAGGGGGGCGAGGGCGTCGAGGGAGACGAACTCGCCTCGGAGTCGAACATCCTCTACGGCTTCAAGGCGCTGGTGACTGAGCAGGGCGGTTGGGCGCCGCGATCGAGCGTGATCGTCGAGGCGTTCACGCCGCTCTCGGGTGATGTGTGGGGCACGGAGCCGGCGATCACCTATGCGTTCGGCTGGGAGTTGCCGCGCACATGGCGGCTGGACGCCGCGATCCGCTACGTGCTTGCCGACAGCGCGGAGGGGCTCTTCGACAAGTGGTTGCCCTCGGCCGTGCTCCGCATGCCGGTCACCGAACGCTGGGAGGTTCACGCCGAGTGGTTCGGCAGTTGGACCGACGGCCTCGAGGACGAGAAAGTACGGCCCTTCGTGGGCCCCGGCACGCACTTCATGATCACGCCCAGCCTCGAGATCGGCTGCCGCATGGGCTGGGGCCTCACTCAGGATGCGGCGGCGTACTTCGTGGACTCTGGCCTCGGGTGGCGGTTCTGAAGTTCGCCGCACCCCTGCATGGATGCGACGCAATCCGTGCGGCCGTGCCCGCACGACTCCCGGTTGGCGTGGAGCCCCAGACGCCGCACTGGACTCGACAGTTGGCCGGCAAACTCCCCGAGTAGGATTCGAACCTACAACCTACCGGTTAACAGCCGGCCGCTCTACCGTTGAGCTATCGGGGATCGAGACATCGAGAATACCGCATCCAGGCTGTGAAATCGATACGGGCTGGGCTTCAGCCGGCGGCCGCGTCGTGCCGCTTTTCCAAGAGCACGCTGTTGCCCTTGGCGTTGTATTCGATCCGGGTCATGAACGACTTCATGAGCATCACTCCGCGGCCGCCCGGCATCTCCAGCCGGTCGTCGGCCGTACAGTCGGGCACCTGGCCGGGGTCGAAGCCTTCCCCCTCGTCTGTAATCCGGATCCGGGCCAGGCCCGGCGTCACCTCGCAGGACACATGCACCTTTTTCGCCGGGTCGAGTTTGTTGCCGTGGACGATCGCATTGACGATTGCCTCTTCGGCCGCCAGGTGGATCGCGAAGATGTCGGAGGGTGACCAGCCGTGGATGCCGAGCTGCTCGAGCAGTTCGTCCGTGACGAGGCGGCTTGCCCCGCGCTGGCTGGGGAGATCGACCTCAAGATTCCAGCCGGACTCGGCGGGACGATGTTCCATGGCAATCCCCCGCGGCTGCGGCCGGCGGACCGGTTGGTCACGCGAAGGCCGCGATCGCCTCCGCCTCGTCGGTGCGGATGTCGAACACTTTGTTGAGCTTCGTGATTTGAAAGACCTCGAGGATCTCCGGACGGATGGCACAGAGTTTGAGGCGGCCCTTGTGCGACTTCACCTTCCGGTCGAGCGTGATCAGCTTGCCGAGAGCGGCGCTGGACAGGAACTCGACGCCCTTGAAGTTGAGCAGGATGCTTTTGCGGTTGTCGTGCTCCACGAGGCCGAACAGCTCCAGCCCCAGCTCCTGGATTGACGCTTCATCGAGGATCTTCCTGTCCTGGAACTTCACGACCGAAACGTCGCCCACCTTGGAGACGTCGATCCGCCGATGCGTTGCCATGCGGGCCTCGAAACGGAATCCCGAAGGAATCAAACGGGAAACACGCAGCCTAGCCGGTCGGTCGGTGGTTTGCCATGCGGGCGGAGGCTCGCGCCGGAACGGCGGCCCGGTGGCCCGAAGACGGCTGCTCTCGCTGCCAAAGTGGCAGCGGCTTGTGGCCCTGGGAAGCGCTGGGTGCCTGGCGGAAATGGCTTTTTCAAGCCGAAAAAACCAATCCCGGGCGACGGTAAAGTTTCTGGCGCGCCAGTTGCTCCCGGAGGTTGGTCCGTCGTGTTCGCAGCCGAGCCACGGCAGCCGACCCCTTTCGACCATTCCCCGATTCAGACGAGGTTCCCGCATGTCGTCCGCGACCGCCAAGCCTGCCAAGAAGAAGTCGAGCCTTATCCCCCTCGGAGACCGTGTGGTCGTGCAGCGGGAGGAGAGCGAGCAAAAGACCGCCGGTGGCATCCTTCTGCCCGATTCCGCCAAGGACAAGCCGGCTCGGGGCACGGTCGTGAGCGTCGGCGAAGGGCGATTCGATGCCAAGGGCCAGCGGCATGCCCTGCAGGTCAAGCCCGGCGACCGGGTCGTGTTCACGAGCTATGCGGGCGAGCCGTTCAAGGTGGGTGACGACGAGCTCCTCCTGATGCGTGAAGACGACATCCTCGCGATTCTCGGCTGACCATTCGGCCGGGGCGAAGGTCGGCCCGGCACCATCGATCTACAGTTTCGCACCATTTCTCCCAGGAGTGATTGAACCATGGCCAAGATGATGGCATTCGACCAGGAGGCCCGTGAGGCGATGCGCCGCGGCGTGGCCAAACTCGCCCGCGCGGTGAAGGTGACGCTCGGTCCCAAGGGCCGCAACGTGATTCTCCAGAAGAGCTTCGGCTCGCCGACGGTCACCAAGGACGGCGTCACGGTCGCCAAGGAAATCGACCTGGAGGACGTTTACGAAAACATGGGCGCCCGGATGGTCCGTGAGGTCGCCAGCAAGACCAGCGACGTGGCCGGCGACGGCACCACGACCGCGACGGTCCTGGCAGAGGCGGTCTTCAACGAGGGCCTCAAGGCCGTGGTTGCGGGGGTGAATCCCGTGCAGATGAAGGCCGGCATCGAGAAGGCAGTGGCCGACATCACCGGCAAGCTCAAGGAGATGTCGATTCCGGTGAAGGGTAAGAAGGAGATGGCCCAGGTCGCGTCCATCGCCGCCAACAACGACATGGAGATCGGCGACCTGCTCGCCGAGGCCATGGACAAGGTGGGTAAGGACGGCGTCATCACCGTCGACGAGGGCAAGAGCCTGAAGACCGAGATCGAGTTCGTCGAGGGGATGCAGTTCGACCGCGGCTACCTCTCCCCCTATTTCGTCACCAACGCCCAGCAGATGCAGTGCGTCCTCGAAGACTGCTACATCCTGGTGTTCGAGAAGAAGATCTCCAGCGTCAAAGACATCGTCCCCATGCTCGAGGCAGTGGTGAACGCGGGCAAGCCGCTGCTGATCGTGTCCGAAGAAGTGGACGGCGAGGCCCTGGCCACGCTGGTCATCAACCGGCTCCGCGGCACCTTCCAGGTGTGCGCGGTGAAGGCTCCGGGTTACGGCGACCGCCGCAAGGCGATGCTCGAGGATATCGCGATCCTCACCGGTGCCACGGCGGTGTTCGAGAACCTCGGCATGAAGCTCGAGAACCTCGGGCTGGCGGAGCTCGGTCGGGCCAAGAAGGTGATCGTCGACAAGGACAACACCACGATCATCGAAGGCGCCGGCAAGAACTCCGAGATCAAGGCCCGGATCGAGCAGATTCGCCGTGAGATCGAGAACTCCACCAGTGACTACGATCGCGAGAAGCTCGAGGAGCGGCTGGCGAAGCTCGCCGGCGGCGTGGCGAAGATCAACGTCGGCGCCGCGACCGAGAGCGAGATGAAGGAGAAGAAGGCTCGCGTCGAGGACGCGCTGCATGCGACCAGGGCGGCCGTCGAGGAAGGCATCCTCCCGGGCGGCGGCGTGGCCCTCCTCCGGGCCAGTTCGCAGGTCAAGCCGAAGGGCCTCTCGGACGACGAGAGCGTCGGCTACCAGATCGTGCTCCGGGCGGCCCGGGCGCCGGTGACGATGATCGCCTCGAACGCCGGCCAGGACGGCTCGATCGTCTGCGAGAAGGTGCTCGGTGGCAGCGGCAACTTCGGCTACAACGCCGCCAGCAACGAGTACGAAGACCTGGTCAAGGCGGGCGTGATCGACCCGGCGAAGGTCACGCGGACGGCGCTGCAAAACGCCACCAGCGTGTCGACGCTCCTGCTCACCAGCGATGCCCTGATCGCCGAGAAGCCGAAGGAGCACAAGGCCAAGACCGGCGGCGCCGGACACGGCGGCGACCACGACATGTATTAGTTTTCATGCGAAACCCGGGCATCCTGCCCGTTTTCGCTTGGGCCGGCGCGGGCACAGCCAAGGTGTGCCCGGCCGGCCGGGCGGTCGCACCACCGGGCGACCGCGGCCGCAGCGGTGCTGCGGCTGGGCGACTCGCCTGCGGCGAGGGTTGCCCCGCGGTCTGTTGAACAGGAAACCACGGCAGTTGCGCCGGGTTCCCAAGCAGCCCCGGGCGGGAGCCCGGGGACACCGGGCCGGAAAACCACGCCGCACGAAGGCATGCGGTTCGCGGTTTCGGACCGACATCGCATGGCACCCGGGAAGGCCTGCAACCCGGAGTCCCCCGGCTTCCGCCGGGGGCTTTTTGTGTGCTTCACCCGCGGCCCAAGCAGCCCCGGGCCGGAAAACCACGCCGCCGTCCATGTCGCACGACGGCATGCAAACCCGCACCATCAAGCGAACATCCAGCCAGGGGGATCGGCAACCCCTGTGTCACCACTTCTCAGCCTTCATGGCTGGGGAGGAGTGCGCGTGAGGTCGTCGAGCGGCACGAAGCCGTCGGTGCCGGGGGGCGTGTCGGCCTGGCCGCAGGACGGGCGGGCAAGCTGCCGCCAGAGCGTTCGCACCAGCCACAGTCCGGCGGCCACGGCCACGGCGATCGCGATCAGGTCCTGCATGGCCGTTACCAGCCGAGGGCGGTGCCGAGCTGGTACGTGGCGAAGGCCCCCAGCCAGGCGAGGGCGGTCATGTAGGTGAATGTCACCACCGGCCACGCCCAGCTGCCCGTCTCCTTGCCGATCACCACCAGCGTGCTCGCACACTGCGCGCACAGGGCGAAGAACACCATCAGCGACAGGGCGACCGGCACCGTGAACACCTTGCGGTCGGTGCCGTCCCACGTGGCCGCCTTGAGCCGGCGGACGAGGGCCGTCGCCCCCTCCTCCTCGCCGGGGTCGACGTCGCCGAGGTTGTAGATCACGCCCAGCGTGCCGAGCACGACCTCGCGGGCCGGAAAGCTCGCCACCGCCGCGCATCCGAGCCGCCAGTCCCAGCCCAGCGGCCTGACCACCGGCTCGATCAGCCGTCCGGCCCGCCCCAGGAAACTCTGCCGCAGGGCCTCGCCCTGCTGTTCGGCATCCGTCAGCGCGGCCGCCGCGGGCAGGACGGGCTTGGGATAGCTGCCGAGGGCCCAGATCACCACGCTCATGGCGAGGATCAGCGTGCCGGCGTTCTTGAGGAACGACCAGACGGCCTCCCGCACCCGCTCCGCCACCACCGCCGGTCGCGGGCAGCGCCAGCCCGGCAGCTCCATCACGAAGGGCTGCGGCGGCCCGCGGAACACGGTTCGCGACAGGATGCTGGCCACGATGGCGGCGACGATCACGCCCACCGCGTACATGCCCACGAGCACGACGGCCGGCAGCCGCAGCCACGGCACGCCGACGGCGACGTTCGGGATGAAGGCGCCACACAGCAGCAGGTAGACCGGCAGCCGGGCGGAGCAGCTCATCAGTGGCGCGACGAGGATCGTGAGCAGGCGGTCGCGGCGGTTCTCGATCGTGCGGGCGGCCATGATGCCGGGGATCGCGCAGGCGAAGCTGGAGAGCAGGGGGATGAACGACTTGCCGCTCAGGCCGGCCCACACCAGCAGCCGGTCCATGAGGAACGCGGCCCGGGCGAGATAGCCACAGCCTTCCAGGATCGCGATGAACAGGAAGAGCAGGGCGATCTGCGGCACGAACACCACCACCCCGCCGACGCCCGCGAGCACGCCATCGACGACGAGCGACCGGAGCGCCCCCGCGGGGAGGCGTGCCTCGGTCCAGGCGGAGACGGTGTCGACGCCGGTGGAGATGAGATCCATCAGGGGCGCCGCCAGCTGGAAGATCGACGTGAACAGGGCCAGCATCACGGCCACGAACACGAGCGTGCCCCACAGGCGATGCGTGAGCCAGCCGTCGATCCGCTCGTCGAGCGGCCGCCGGGCCGGTGCCGACCGCTGCACGATGCCTTCGAGGGACCGATCGATCCAGGCATAGCGGGCGATCGCCGCGCGGGCGGCCGGAGGGCGGGAGCCGTCGATGGCCGCCACGTGCCCGGAAAGATCCGGGGGCGACGGCGGCGGTGCGTGGGCCGCGGCGACGATCGTGTCACCGAGGGCGGCGATGCCTATGCCGGTCGGGGCGACGACCCGCACGACGGGGCAGCCGAGCCGGGCGGCGAGCGTGCCAGCGTCGATCGTGATGCCCTTCGTGGCGGCGACGTCGGTGAGCGTCAGCGCGATGACCGTCGGCAGGCCGAGTTCCAGCGCCTGCCCGGCGAGATACAGGTTGCGGGCGAGGTTGGTGGCATCGACGACGACGATCACACAGTCGGGTCGCGGCAGGTCCGCCATCCGACCGTGGAGCACGTCGATGGCGACCTGTTCGTCGGGGCTGTGCGCGGTCAGGCTGTAGGTGCCGGGCAGGTCGACGAGGTCGATGGTCACGCCTCGATGGGTGAACCGCCCGACCTTTTCCTCGACGGTGACGCCGGGATAGTTGCCGATCCGGGTCGGAATCCCCGCCAAGGCCGTGAACAGGGTGCTCTTGCCGGTGTTCGGGTTCCCGAGCAGAGCCGCCGTCAGCCGCGGGCGTTCGGAATCGCGGCCGGATTGGAGGACCATGATCGACCGGGGGTTCGGTGGCGGGCGGCGGATCAGGGGGTCGCAACCGCGACCCGCGCCGCTTCGCTGTGCCGCAGCGACAGCCGATAGCCGCGGACTTCCACTTCCAGCGGATCGCCGAGCGGCGCCCGCCCGATCATGCGGACCTCGACGCCCGGTGTCAGGCCCATCTCCAAGAGCCGCAGCGACACCGCGTCATCACCAACCACGTCGGTGATGGCCGTGGCATGGCCCGGAGGCAGGCGGTCAAGCGACGCCGGATGGGACATGGGGTAAGGGAGACGAGCGACCGAGCCCGAAAACATGAGAACAATTCTCAAAACCAACGGAAGTGTAGAACCAAAAGCGTCCTCCGGCAACCGGAACCAGCGACAAGAGAGTGAACCAATGGCCCGCGGCGTGTACGTGACCGGCACCGATACGGATGTCGGCAAGACTGCCGTGGCCGTGGCGATCCTGCGCCAACTTGCCGGCCAAGGCCATGCGGTGGGCGCCTACAAGCCGGCGGCCAGCGGGGGTGCTGCCGGAGGGGATGCCGCGGCGTTATGGGCCGCTGCCGGCCGGCCGCTGTCGCTGGAAGCCGTGTGTCCGCAGGTCTTCTCCGCGGCCATCGCGCCGCACCGCGCCGCCCGCGTGGCAGGCCGCATGGTCGATGAGCGGCTGTTGCGGACGGGATTCGAGCCGTGGCGCGAGGCTGGCGGGATCGTCGTCGTCGAAGGGGCGGGGGGGCTGTTTTCTCCGCTCGGCGACACGACGCTCAACGTCGATCTCGCCCGCGATCTCGGGCTGCCGTTGGTGGTCGTGGACGCCGCGCGGCTGGGGGCGATCGGCCGCACGCTCGGCCTCGTGCGGGCGGCGCGGGCCGAGGGACTCACCGTGGCTGCGGTCGTCCTATCGCAGGTTGCGGCACTCGCGGGCGCGGCGGACGATCCGACAAGCCCCGCCGGGATCGCCGCGGACAGCCGCGCGGAACTGGCCGCGCGGCTGCCAGGCGTGCCGATCGGCATGCTCGCGCACGCGGCCGAGAGGATCACGCCGGCGATCGACTGGGTGAGGCTGGCGTGTCGGCCGTGATCGGCGGGGCACCGCGGCCGAGATCGAGCTGCAGCGTTACGCCCCAGCGGCCCGCGGCATCCGGCGTCACGATCCAGTGGGGCATCACGACGACCGACTGATGAACGAGCTCGAAGCCCCCTTCGGACTGGCTCACCGACTGAATCGGGAACGTCCAGACGCCGGCCTCCGCTCCGTTGGTCGCCGCGGTGAACGTCAGCCGGGCCTGGATGTCGAGCCAGCCGTCCACGAGCGTCAGGCCGCGGGCCGCCGGCAGGTCGAGATGCGATCCTAGTTCACCGAGCTCCCGCCCCGCCTCGTCGGCGAAGAACCGGCCCGCGGCGGTCGCCGGCAGGCCGGCGAAGTTGAACTCCACCGCAAGGTGCTGGCGGAAGTCGGCGGGCAGGTCCGTGAGCTGATAGGCGATCTCGAGCGCGGATGATCCCGCCGCCATCGTGATCGACTTGGCGAGCGTGAAGGGGATGCCCCAGGCGTTGCCGGTGCGGGTGAGCGTGACGGCGATGCGGTCCGGGCTGCGGTGCACCTCGGCCACGTATTCGCCAGCCGCGAAGTCGCCGCGCTCCAGCGTTGCCCCTTCGATGATCGCCTGCGCGGCGACGTCCACGTCCCAGAAATGGTCGACGAGGCTCTTGCGGCGCCAGCCGTCGTAGCGGACGAGCCGCTCGAGTCCCGCCTGCTTGAACCGCGCCGCCTGCGCGGGGTCGACGATGCTCCGCGCCGCGCCCGGGCCGGCGAGCACCTGGGCATGATAGGCCTCGGGCCGACGGTCGAGCGTGGCGAGAATGTTGTGCCGCTGGGCGTGGAGGTCGAGCTCGTAGAGCATGCCTCCCTTGGCCGGCGCGAGCCAGGCATCGAGGGTGTCGCTCGCCAGCCGGATCTCCGGCCGGCCGTCGAAGTCGAAGTCGCCGACGAGGGCGTCGATCCGCGGCCCCGTCCGCCCTTCCGCCCGGTCGGCGGCCAGGTCGGCGGCGATCAGTTCGTGATACACGGCGTTGCGCAGGTGCGGCAGATAGATGCCGCCGAAGGCGCCGTGCCAGTAGCTGCAGTTGCACTGGCCGCGGTAGAGCGCGAGCTCCGCGTCGGCCAGCGCCTGCCGGTCGGTCACGCCCGCCTGCCGCAGTCGGTCGAGCCGGGTGCTCACCGCCATCATCCGGGCGTACATCTCGTTGGCCTCGGGATAGCGGAGGCGAAAGTTCCGCCACGAGCCGCCGCGGATGAAGCGGGCGACGCCGGCGAGCCGCCGATCTCCCTCGGCAGCCTGGCGGGCCGCGATGCAGGCCAGCTGCGGCTCCGGCGGCAGCACCCATTCCGTCATCTCGCGGTAGCTGCATTCCGGCAGCCAGACGGTGCCCGCCGGAGACTGGTCGCGGACGACCTCCGACGGGAGGCACATCCGGATCCAGTCGGCGTTGGCCTCGAGCAGCCCGAAGAACCGCGTCAGCCAGCCCTCCTCGTAGCAGCTGCGATGGGTGTCGGGCCAGGCGCCGAACTTCTCGCCGTCGTCGCCGAACACGGCCAGTGCGCCCGGCCGTCGCGTGGCCATGAACCGCAGGTGGTCGATGGCGGCCTCGGGCGCCGCGAACGGGATCACATAACGGAGCCGCTCGCTCACCGGGAACACGGCCAGCGTCGCGCCATCCCCCTCGGTGAGCCAATGGCGGTCGAGCTGGTCGTCGGCGAGTCCGGCCGCCTTGAAGTGCGCGTCGTCGAGGATCGTCCAGGAGATGCCGGCCTGGGCGATGTCGCGGGCCATGCCCGGATCCCAGACCCGCTCGGCCACCCACATGCCGGAGACGTTCGCCCCCAGTCGGCGTTCGAGCCAGGCCGCGTAGCGGGTGATCTGCCCGATGCGGTCGCGGGCCGGCAGCATCGCCAGCACCGGCTCGTAAAAAGCGCCGCCCACGATCTCCAGGCGGCCGGTCGCCGCCAGGGCCGCCAGCCGGTCGAGGTAGTCGGGATGGTGGCGGTCGAGCCACTCGGCCAACGGGCCGCTGGTGTGCATCGCGATGCGGATGCCGGCGTGCCGCTCCACCAGATCGAGGAACGGCCGGTAGCTCTCCTGGTAGGCCCGCTCGATGACGTCGTCGAAGTTGCCGACGGGCTGGTGATCGTGGACCACGAAGACGAGGCGGACGGTCGGCGCCATGGGGTGTCTCGACGGGCGATGCGGCGGGAAAAGCAGGATTCTCGACCCGCGGCGGGTCGCGCGCCAAACCGGTCGGCGGCCGTCAGGCCTCCCGCAGCCGGCGGGCGGATTCGACCGCCGAGAGCGTCGTGATGTGGCAGCCGGTGCCGAGCTCGAAGCCGGCGAACTGGGCCAGCCGCGGTAGGATCTCCAGGTGCCAGTGCCAGGCCGGCGAGACGTCGGCCCCGCGGTGCGGCGCCTGATGGAGCCACCAGTTGTAATCGGCGCCGGGGGCGAGCCGGCCGAGCCGGTCCACGAACCAACGGGTCAGCTCGGCCACCGCGGCGACGTGCTCCGCTGCCGCCGCGTGAAAAAAGGCCGCGGCTGTCGTCGGCAGGATCCAGGTCTCGAATGGCTGCCGCGGCGCGGGGGGCACGAGAGCCACCAGGCCGTCCGTTTCGGCGACGACGCGGCCTGCACTGCGGGCGTCCGCGATGAGCCGACCGAACGGATCGATCGCCGCCGCCGCGGCCGCCAACTCCGCCGCCACCACCGGCGGCACGAAATCGAGCGCGACGAGCTGGCTATGGAGATGCTCGAGCGAGGCGCCCGCCCGGGGGCCCGAGTTCTTGAACACCGTGGCCCAGGCGAGGTCGTCCCGCCGGGCGAGATCGGCCAGCCGGCGCTGGCAGAGCATCCACACGTCGCGCCACGCGGCGGCGTCGAGGGCCAGGATCGACCGCTCGTGAGTCGCCGACTCGATGACCACGTCGTGGACGCCACGGGCAGGCCGATCGGCGGCAGCCGCGGCGGCTTCCGCGTGCTGCATGACGATGGGATACCCGTTGGCCACGATCCGCGCCCGCCAGGGCAGGGCGGGGTCGGCCGGCGTCCGCAGGCTGTGAGGCGGCGTGCGGGATTCGTTGCCGGCGCAGAACGGGCACCAGGTCTCGGGGTCACCGCCGCCCGCCGCCAGGTCGGCGTCGTCGGGACGGGCGCTTCGCTGCGGCGCCACGAATACGTGCCGCCCCGCCAGGGAGTCGTGGTGGACCCGCGGTCCGTGGGGGGCGTGCGGTGGCGGCGGGGGGCGATGGTGCATGGGAAACGCCAGTATGCACCGGGAACCAGCGCCGCACAGTGTGCGTGTTGAACCCCCGCGGTGTGGTCCGTACACTCGTCGTCGCTCAACCAGCGGAGAAAAGCAGCATGCTCACCGTCGGCGATTCGTTCCCGCAGTTCGCTTGTCAGGCCTGCGTCGGCACCGAGAAGGATGCCACCAAGCGGCTCACCAACGCCGACTTCGCAGGCAAGTGGGTGGTGTACTTCTTCTATCCGAAGGATTTCACCTTCGTCTGCCCGACGGAGCTGGCCGAGTTCAACAAGCAGCTCAAGGCCTTCGCCGACCGCGACACGGCCGTCGTGGGCGGCAGCACCGACAACGAGTATTCCCATCTCGCCTGGCGGCGGGCCCATCCCGACCTCACGAACCTCGGCTATCCGCTGATCGCCGCCCAGAAGCTCTCCGCCGAGTTGGGCATCCTGGAGAAGACGGAGGGCTATTGCCTGCGGGCCACGTTCATCGTCGATCCGCACGGCGTCATCCAGTGGGTGGACGTCAACCAGGGCCGCGTGGGTCGCAACGTGGCCGAGGTGATCCGCGTGCTCGACGCCCTGCAGAGCGACGAGCTCTGCCCGTGCAACTGGAAGAAGGGCGACCCGTACGTGAAGGTCGGCTGACCGCCCGTGCCGTCGGGTGGCGGCGGCCGGGGAGGGCTCATGAGTGCGGGGAAGCGAACCTGGGCGGGCAAGTTCGGTGACTCGTTCCGCGGGCTGTTTCGCGCGGTCGTCACCGAGTCGAGCTTCGCGGCGCATCTGCCGGCGGCGGCGGCGGCCGTGGCCTGCGGCTGGTTCTGTCGAATCTCCGCCGGAGAATGGTGTTTCGTCGCCCTCGCGATCGGCGCCGTACTCGCGGCGGAGACCTTCAATTCGTCGATCGAGATGCTCGCCAAGGCCCTCGACCGCGGCCCCGACGAGCGGATTCGCGACGCCCTCGACATGGCCAGCGGAGCGGTGCTCGTGACGGTGGGTACGGCGATCGTCGTCGGACTCGTGATCTTTTGGCCGCGGCTGCTGGCCTTGCTTGGCTGACGCCGCCGCGCGGGCGGCCGACTGCCGTTGACCCGCGCGACGCCGGCGGCGTACGGTGCCCGTGGTCAGTGGGGCGGCCAGCGCGGAAGCCCCGTTTCCTGCCACCTTTCTGGAGACGTTTCATGGGCAACATCGGCAAACTCGTCGCCGAGGCGATCGGCACCTTTTGGCTCGTGCTCGGCGGCTGCGGCAGCGCCGTGCTCGCGGCCGCCTGGGCCGCCGACCCGCACCTCGGCATCGGCTTCGTGGGCGTGTCGCTGGCCTTCGGCCTGACGGTGCTCCTGCCGGGCTACGTCGTCGCCCAAGTGATCGGCGGCATTCTCGGGGCGCTGGTCCTCCACCTGGTCGCCTCGGGGCTGCCCGGCTTCGATGCCGCCGCCGGTGGCTTCGCCTCCAACGGTTATGGAGCCCATTCGCCGGGCGGCTACTCCTGGCAAAGCTGTTTCA
The DNA here is from genome assembly GCA_021300535.1 of Planctomycetaceae bacterium. Taxonomy (GTDB): domain Bacteria; phylum Planctomycetota; class Planctomycetia; order Pirellulales; family UBA1268; genus QWPN01. The sequence continues at coordinate 63,589 of JAJTED010000003.1, forward strand.
TCATCGAGGTCGTGCTCACGGCCGTGTTCCTGTTCGTGATCCACGGCGCCACCGACCGCAAGGCCGGCAGCGTGATCGCCCCGATCGCGATCGGCCTGTGCCTGACCCTCATCCACCTGGTGAGCATCCCCGTCACCAACACCTCGGTGAACCCGGCCCGGAGCACGGCGACGGCCGTGTTCGCCGGCGGCTGGGCGCTCTCCCAGCTGTGGATGTTCTGGGTGGCGCCGCTGGTGGGCGGCATCGTGGGCGGCCTGCTCTACAAGGCCGTGGACGATTGCGCCGACTGATCCGGCAGGCGACGTGGGGACGGCCGGGCCGCCGTCCCCGCGTCACTGCGCCCGGATGTCGTAGCAGAGGAGCGCGTCGCCCTCGCGCAGATACAGCCGGCCGTCGGCGATCACCGGGTGGGCCCAACTGGGCCGGTCGCCGCTGCCGGGAACCTTGAACGCCGCCACCTCGGCGTAGCCTGCCGGCTCGGCCTTCACCAGGGCCAGCGTGCCGTCGGCGTAGCGGATGTAGAGATGCCCGTCGGCGGCGGCGATGGCCATCGAGTTCTTGCCGCTGCCGCGCTGCTTCCACACGATCTTGCCGGTGGCCAGTTCGGCGCAGAACGGGATCGGTTGATCGTCGGAGCCGCCGTAGAGGTGATCGCCGATGAGCACCACGCCGCCGTGCTTGTTGGCCAGCTCGGGCTTCAGGCCGTAGACCTCCTCCACCGTCACCGTGCCGCCCGGTCCCGGCTTCTGCCGCAACAGCGCGCCGCCCCGCTTGTAGCCGGCCGAGAAGAAGACGAGGTCGTCGCGGACGATGGGCGTGGGGACGACCGCGGGCGTCTTGTCGATCGGGTAGGTCCATAGGAGCGTGCCGGTCTTGGCATCCACTCCCAGGGCTGACGAGGCCGTGGTCTGCACGTAGATCTCCCGGCCCGCCACCTTCGCCTTCACGATCGAGGCGTGGCCCGCGCCGCGGTCGCCCGGCACCGGGCAGCTCCACAGCGGGCGGCCCGTCTTCTTGTCGAGGGCCACCATCGTCGCCTTTTCGCCGCCGGGCGTGCAGACGAGCTGGTTGCCGTCGATGAGCACCGACTCGCTGTAGCCCCAACTATCCCCCTTCTTGCCGCCGAACTGGGTCTTGAGATCGACGCGGAAGACCTCCTTGCCGGTCGCGGCGACGCAGGCCACGAGCTGGCCATGGGGCGCGAGCACGTAGACCATGTCGCCGTCAACCGTGGGCGTGCTCCGGGAGCTCTGCCACGACTCCTGCCCGCTGGCCCACGGCTGGCCCGTCTTCGTCTTCCACAACTGCCGGCCGGTGGCTCGGTCGAAGCAGGTCAGATATTCATCGGCGTCGTCGGCCGTGGACAGGCCGTCGCCGAGCGTGAAAATGTGCTTCCCCGCGACCGCCGGGCTGGCGTAGCCGCGGCCCGCTCCCTTCGTCTCCCACACGAGCGTCGGGCCGTCGGCGGGCCAGGCTTCGAGGAGGTCGGTATCGGGCGCCACGGCCGTGCGGGCCGCGCCCCGGAACGTGGGCCAGTCGGCCGCGGGCACCGCCGCGGCCGGGACTGCGAGCGAAAGAACGGCGAACAGGGTGAGCCACGGGCGAGACGCTGGCATGGGGAGACTCCGATGAGGCCGTAGGACCGGTGGTATAGTAACGCGCAGAGCCGCGTATCTTGAAGGAGGATCACGTGTCGGAGTCGTTGTTTGGCAGCCGGGTGACCGTCGAGCAGGTGGAGGAGGGTCAGGAACTGGCCCCCAAGTTCGACGCCGCGGGGCTGATTCCCTGCGTGACCACCGACTTCCACTCGGGCGAGGTGCTGATGGTCGCCGTGATGAATCGCGAGGCCCTCGCCAGGACGATCGAGACCGGGGAGGCCCACTACTGGAGCCGCAGCCGCCGGCAGCTGTGGCACAAGGGGGCGACCAGCGGCCTGGTGCAGAAGGTCGTCGAGATGCGGATCGACGACGATCAGGACTGCGTCTGGCTGCGGGTGGAGATCGCCGGCGGGGCCAGCTGCCACGTCGGCTACCGATCATGCTTCTACCGCAAGGTGCCGGTCGGGGCCGCGCGGGCCCAGGGCACGGCGCTGGAGTTCCTCGAGCATGAGAAGGCCTTCGATCCCAAGGCCGTCTACGGCGACGCGCCGAATCCGACGCAGCTCTAGGGTGCATCCGACTTTTGTGTAGCACCGGCTGCGGGGGCGGCAAAAGTCGCCGCTGCGCAGTCTTGCAGATTCTCGCTGTGGCCGCGGCGGCCACACGCTCGTCGAGCGTTCGCCGACCCCCTTGCCTCCCGGTCCCGATGAGTCCGGGCAACGCTACTCGTATGCAAGAACCGCTGTAGCGTCGGGTCTCTTGCACGATGGTCACACCGGCGTAGCCCGGCGGTCCGCCTTCACCGGCGCACGCTCTCCGCCAGCGTCGCTCCCTGGGCATCCTTCGCCGAGATCACCGGCGGCGCCGTGAGCGGCCAGTCGATGGCGAGCGTCGGGTCGTTCCAGAGGATGCACCGTTCGCAGTCCGGGGCGTAGTAGTCGGTGGTCTTGTAGAGAAACTCGGCCGCGTCGGAGAGCACCAGGAACCCGTGGGCCAGCCCCGGCGGCACCCACAGCTGCCGGTGGTTCTCGGCCGAGAGTTCGACGCCCACCCAACGGCCGAACGTCGCCGACTCCGGCCGGATGTCGACGGCCACGTCGAACACGGTGCCTTTGACCACGCGGACGAGTTTTCCCTGGGGTTGCTCGACCTGGTAGTGGAGGCCCCGGAGGACGTGCCTGTGGCTGAAGCTGTGGTTGTCCTGGACGAATGTCACCGGTCCGCCCACGGCCGCCTCGAACACCCGCTGGTTGAAGCTCTCGAAGAAGTGCCCGCGGGCGTCCTCGTAGACCCGCGGCGTCAGGATCAGCACACCGTCGATGGCCGTCGGCGTCACATTCATGGGCGGCGGCCCTCGCGGACCAGGCCCAGGAGATACTCGCCGTAGCCGCTCTTGGCCAGCGGCGCCGCCAGCCGCTCGAGCTGCGCGGAGTCGATCCAGCCGTTTCGCCAGGCGATCTCCTCCGGGCAGCAGATCCGCAGCCCCTGCCGCTTCTCCAGCGTCTGGATGAACTGCGACGCCTCGATCAGGCTGTCGTGGGTGCCGGTGTCGAGCCAGGCGTCGCCCCGGCCCATCGTGTGTACGGTGAGTTGGCCACGCTGGAGGTACACGCGGTTGACGTCGGTGATCTCGAGTTCGCCGCGGGCCGAAGGCTTCATCGTGGCGGCGATGTCGACGACCTGCTCGTCGTAGAAATAAAGGCCGGTGACGGCGTAGCGGCTGCGCGGCTGGCGGGGTTTCTCCTCGAGGGAGATCGCCCGGCCCGCCGCGTCGAACTCGACGACGCCGTACCGCTCCGGATCGGCGACGGGATAGGCGAACACACTCGCGCCGTGCCGCTGGGCGTCGGCTGCCTGGAGCCGTGCGGCGAGCTCGTGGCCGTAGAAGATGTTGTCGCCGAGGACGAGCACCGACGGGCCACCGGCCACGAAGTCGGCGCCGATGACGAAGGCCTGCGCGAGGCCCTCGGGCCGGGGCTGCACCGCGTAGTGGAATCGCAGCCCCCAGGCCTCTCCGTCGCCGAGCAGTTCCTGGAACCGCGGGGTGTCCTGGGGCGTGGAGATGACGAGGATCTCCCGCACGCCAGCGAGCATGAGCGCCCCGAGCGGATAGTAGATCATCGGCTTGTCGTACACAGGCAGGAGCTGCTTCGACATGGCCCGCGTGGCGGGGTGCAGCCGCGTGCCGCTGCCACCGGCGAGGATGATGCCTTTGCGTGCCGTCATGGGAGGGCTCGGGGGGAGACCGGCGCAGCGTGGAGCAGCACGTCGGCCAGGGCGTCCACCACCGGAGCCGCATCATCCTGCCAGGCAGGGAGCGCGACGCCGAGGGCGGCGGTGAGTTTGCCGGTGTCGAGCCGGGAGTTGTGCGGCCGGCGGGCCGGCGTCGGGTAGGCGGACGATGGAATCGCTTCTACGGCCTCGGGCTGGACACGCAGCGGCAGGCCACGGTCGCGGGCCCGCTCCAGGATGAACCGCGCAAAGCCGTGCCACGTGGTGTGGCCACCGGGCACGGCGTGGTAGATGCCCGTCTCGGGGGCCGCACCGGTCCGCGTCGCGCGGTCGATCAGCCTGGCCGTCATGTCGGCCAGGAGCGCGGCGGCCGTCGGTGCGCCGGTCTGGTCGTCGACCACCCGCAGCTCGTCCCGCTCGCGGGCCAGGCGGAGGATCGTGCGCACGAAGTTGGCGCCATGCACGCCGTAGACCCAGCTGGTGCGGAGCACGTAGTGGCGGCCCGCGGCGGCGGCGGCCCGCTCGCCGGCGAGCTTGGTGGCCCCGTAGACGCCCAGCGGCGCGGGGGTGTCGGTCTCGACGTAGTGACCGGTCTTCGTGCCGTCGAAGACGTAGTCGGTGGAATAGTGGACCAGCAGTGCCCCGCGTCGCGCGACCGCGGCGGCGAGGGCGGCCACGGCGTCGGCGTTGACCATGCGGGCGCGGTCGGGCTCCGCCTCGGCCCGGTCGACGGCGGTGTAGGCAGCGGCGTTGACGACGACGTCGGGAGCCTCGCGATCGACCAGCGCGGCCAGGTCGGCGGTCCGCTCGAAGTCGATTTCCGGGTAGTCGAGGGCTACCATGCTTCCCAGCGCCGGCAGCGTGCGGCACAGCTCGTGTCCCACTTGCCCGTTCTTGCCCAGCAGCAGGATCTTGAGGCTCATGACGCGTAGTGCTTCGCCATCCAGTCGCGGTACGAGCCGCTGGTCACGTCGGCGACCCAGTCCTGGTGGTCCAGATACCAGCGGACCGTGCGGCGGATGCCGCTGGCAAACGTTTCCGCCGGCCGCCAGCCGAGGGTCGTGGCGATCTTGGTGGCGTCGATCGCGTATCGCCGGTCGTGGCCGGGCCGGTCCTTCACGAACGTGATCTGCTCGCGGTAGGAACGTCCGTCGGCCCGGGGCTGCAGCTCGTCGAGAATGCCGCACAGCGTGTGCACGACGTCGATGTTGGCCATCTCGCTCGCCCCGCCGACGTTGTAGACCTCGCCCGGCACGCCCGCTTCGAGCACCCGGCGGATGGCAGCGCAGTGGTCGCCGACGTACAGCCAGTCGCGCACCTGCCGGCCGTCGCCGTAGATCGGCAGCGGCTTGCCCGCCAGCGCGTTGTGGATGACCAGCGGGATCAGCTTCTCTGGAAATTGGTACGGCCCGTAGTTGTTCGAGCAGTTGGTCGTCACCACCGGCAGGCCGTAGGTGTGGTGGTAGCCGCGGACCAGGTGGTCGCTCGCCGCCTTGGTCGCCGCGTAGGGGCTGTTGGGCTGGTAGGGGTTGGTCTCGGTGAACGCGGGATCGGCGGGGCCGAGCGAACCGTAGACCTCGTCGGTGGAAATGTGCACGAAGCGGAACGCGCCGCGGTCCGCGGCGGGCAGGGCCGCCCAGTGGGCCCGGGCCGCCTCGAGGAGCCGGAACGTGCCGACGACGTTGGTCGCCACGAAATCCTCGGGGCCGTGGATTGAACGGTCGACGTGGCTCTCGGCGGCGAAGTGCACGATCGCCCGCACGGCCTGATCGGCCAGCAGCCGCTCGACCAGATCGCGGTCGCGGATGTCGCCGTGGACGAACCGGTATCGTCCATCGCCGGCGATGGGCTGGAGGTTCTGCAGGTTGCCGGCGTACGTCAGCGCATCGAGATTCACGACCGGCTCGCCGCCGTGAGCGAGCCAGTCGAGGACGAAGTTGGCACCGATGAAGCCGGCACCGCCGGTGACGAGGATCATGACAGGGGTGCGGCCGGCCTGGGGCGACAGGGGTTCGGGGCGTGTACGGTTCGCCGGGGGCAGTCGGCCGACCGGCGGATTCCGGGCTATGATACAAGGCAAACGCCCAGTCCGCGGGACCCGTCATGCTCACGCCCAACCCGAAGTTCGACATCCGGCCGATCCGGATCGAGACGGCCGTCGCGGAGTCCGCCTGCGGGTGACCACGATGGCCGCGACCCACCTCGCCCTCATCCGCCGGCTCTCGTTCTGCGCCGGGCACCGGCTCTACGGCCACGAGGGCCGGTGCGCGTTTCTCCACGGCCACAACTATCGTGTGGACATCGAGGTCGAGGCCGAAGGCGGGGGGGCCGCGGTCGATGCCGTGGGTCGCGTTGTCGACTTCTCGCTCATCAAGAAGCGGATGCTCGGCTGGCTCGACGAGCACTGGGACCACGCCTTCATCCTCTTCGAGGAGGATGCGACGGCGCTGGCCGCGGTGCGGGCGGCCTGGGAGACCGACGAGGCCTGCGCGGTGGCCAGCCGCGGCGCCGGCCCGGCCGCGCCGCCGGTGCCGATCGCCGCCGCGGTGTGCGTGGATCGGAGGCCGACGTGACGGGCGAATCGTTCCCAGGGCGTTTTCCGCAGACGCGGCTGCGGCGGCTGCGGCGGCACGCATGGCTCCGCCGAGCGGTGGCCGAGACGCGGCTGGCCGCCGCCGACCTCGTCTGGCCGCTGTTCGTCCACGACCATCGTGAGCCGGCGGCGGTGCCGAGCATGCCCGGCGTGGAGCGACTGTCGATCGAGGGCGTGGTGCGGGCCGCGGAAGAGGCCGCCCGGCTCGGCATCCCGGCGATCGCGGTTTTTCCCGTGACGGAGCCGGCCCTCAAGACCGACGACGGCCGGCTGGCCACCGATCCCGACAACCTCGTGTGCCGCACGCTGCATGCCCTGAAGCGGGAACTGGGTGACGCGGTGGGCGTGATCTGCGACGTGGCCCTCGACCCCTACACGACCCACGGCCACGACGGGCTGTTGCGCGACGGCAAGATCCTCAACGACGAGACGGTGGCAGTGCTCGTCCGGCAGGCCGTTGTGCTCGCCGCGGCGGGCTGCCACGTCGTCGCGCCGTCCGACATGATGGACGGCCGCGTGGGGGCGATCCGCGCGGCCCTCGACGCCGCCGGCCACGAGGACGTGAGCATCCTGTCGTACGCCGCAAAATATGCCTCGGCCTTTTACGGCCCCTTCCGTGACGCCGTCGGCAGCCGCGTGGCGCTGGGCACGGCCGCCGCCCACGGTGTGGCCGACAAGCAGACCTACCAGATGGACCCGGCCAACACCGCCGAGGCCCTGCGGGAGGTGGCCCTCGACATCGCCGAGGGGGCCGACATGGTGATGGTGAAGCCCGCCGGCACGGCGCTCGACATCATCCATCGCGTGAAGGCGGCGTTCGGCCTGCCCACGTTCGCCTACCAGGTGGGAGAGCGTGCTGGTGATCAAGCGGGCCGGCGCCGACGGCATCCTCACCTACTTCGCTCCCGAGATCGCCCGCAGCCTCGGGTCATGACTTCGGGCGGAAGGCGACGAGCCGCTCGGGTCGCGTTTCCAGCCGGGGAGGATCGTCTACGCCCGTGTGGATGAGGTCCACGCAGTACGGGATCGCGGGGAACACCGCGTCGAGGCACTCGCGGATGCTCTTCGGCCGGCCCGGCAGGTTGACGACGAGCGCCAGCCCGCAGACGCCGGCCGTCTGCCGGGAGAGGATCGCCGTGGGCACGTATTGCAGCGACACCTGTCGCATCCGCTCGCCGAACCCCGGCAGCAGTTTCGTGCACACCCGCTCCGTGGCCTCGGGCGTGACGTCGCGCGGCGCCGGGCCGGTGCCGCCGGTCGTGACGACCAGGCAGCAGCCCGCCGCCGCCAGGTCGCGGATCGCGGCGGCGATGTCGTCGATGTCGTCGGGCACGATCCGCTCACTGGCCTCCCACGGGGAGGCGAGCACCTCGGCGAGATAGGACCGGATCGCGGGGCCCCCCTCGTCGGCATATTCGCCGCGGCTGGCCCGGTCGGAGACCGTCAGGATGCCGATGTGTGCGGGTGGATGTGACATAGCGTGTGCCGAAGGTTTGGCCCAAGCCGGTTCGCAGGCGGCATGAGTTCGCTCGCTGCGGCGCAGCGCCGTCACGCTCGCGATCCTCACGCCGACCCGCTCACCTCCCGTTGCAGGGAGCGACTCGGGAAAAGCGTGGCGCGCGGCAGCCCGCGACGCAACTCATGCCGTCCCCGAGCGGGGTTCAGCCGATGCGGCTCAATCCTCGATCATCCAAGCGTCGTTCGCAGACTGTGGAACAAGTCTTCCCGAGCAGGATGCGAGGAATGCCGACCGGGGAAATCCTCGGCGTTTCCACCGGTCGGCCAAGTGGACAAAGGCCATGGAGGGCTTTGTCCACTGACAGTTAGATGATTCCCCGCGCCTCGAGCAGGGCCACGACGGCGTCCACGCACTTCGCGACCGGCCACTCGTGGGTCGGCAGGACGAGGTCGGGGCCGGCGGGTGGCTCATAGGGGGCGGAGATGCCGGGGAAGTTTGCGATCTCGCCGGCGTCGGCGAGCGGGTAATGCCCGTCGGTGTCGCGGGTGCGGCAGACCTCCAGCGGCGCGGAGAGGTGGACGACGAGAAATCGGTCGCTCCCCACCCGCTCGGCGGCCTTGTGCCGCACGGCCTCGTCGGGGGCCACGAACGCCGCGAGCACCACGATCCCCGAGTCGTTGAACAGCCGCGCCACCTCGACGCCGCGGCGCAGGTTCTCGCTGCGCTCCTCGGCGGTGAAGCCGAGGTCGCGGCTGATGCCCAGCCGCAGCGACTGGCCGTCGAGCACCGCCACCGCCCGGCCGAGGTCGAAGAGCCGCCGCTCCACCGCCTGGGCGAGCGTCGTCTTGCCCGATCCCGTGAGGCCCGTGAACAGGATGGTGGCCGGCTTCTGGCCGAAGCGGGCCTCGCGCTCCGCGGCCGTGACCGTGCTGGCGGTGCCGTGGAGGCCGGCCGCGGCCGGCGGGTCGTCCCAGTGGGCCTTGCCGCCATCCTCCTGCTCCCGGTCGAGGATCATGCCGGCGGCCACCGTGGCGTTGGTGAGCCGGTCGATCATGATGAACGAGCCGGTGGCACGGTTGCGGCGGTAGGCGTCGTAGGCGATCGGGCTGGTGAGCGTGATCGCGCAGCGGCCGATCTCGTTCAGGGCCAGCGTCGGCGCGGGCTGCCGGTGGAGCGTGTTGATGTCGACGCGGTAGCGGAGGGAGCCCACGGCCCCGGGCGCCACCTTGCTCGTCTGCTTGAAGAGATACTGCTTGCCGGGCACGAGCGGCTCCTCGGCCATCCACACGACCATGGCCTCGAACCGGTGGTCCACCTTGGGCACGTTGCCCGGCCGCACGAGCATGTCGCCGCGGCTGGAGTCGATCTCGTCCTCGAGCGTGAGCGTGACCGACTGCGGGGCGAAGGCCTCGGTGAGCTCGCCGTCGAACGTGACGATGCTCTTCACGCGGCTCTTCTTCCGGGACGGGAGGCTCATCACCTCGTCTCCCTGGCGGATGATGCCGGAGGCGATCGTGCCGGAGAAGCCGCGGAAGTCGAGGTTCGGTCGGAGCACGAGCTGCACCGGGAAGCGGAAGTCCTCCAGGTTGCGGTCGGAGCCGATGTACACCGTCTCGAGCAGCGGCATCAGCGGGGAGCCCGTGTACCAGGGCATGTTTGGGCTCGGGGCCACGACGTTGTCGCCCTTGAGGGCCGAGATCGGCATGAAGTGGAGGTCGGGCAGCTCGAGGCGGCCGGCAAAGTCGACGTAATCCTGCCGGATCCGCTCGAACACCGCCTGGTCGTAGCCGACGATGTCCATCTTGTTGATGGCCACGACGATGTGGCGGATGCCGAGGAGCGACACGATGAACGAGTGCCGCTTCGTCTGCGGGAGCACGCCGTGGCGGGCATCGATGAGGATGATGGCCAGGTCGGCCGTCGAGGCCCCGGTGGCCATGTTGCGGGTGTACTGCTCGTGGCCGGGCGTGTCGGCGATGATGAACTTGCGCTTGTCGGTGGAGAAGTAGCGGTAGGCGACGTCGATCGTGATCCCCTGCTGCCGCTCGTCCTCCAGCCCGTCGGTGAACAGGGCGAGATCGACCTCCTCGCCGGTCGTACCGTAGCGGGAGGTGTCTTTCTTGATCGCCGCCAGCTGGTCCTCGTAGATCATCTTCGACTCGTAGAACAGCCGGCCGATGAGCGTGCTCTTGCCGTCGTCCACGCTGCCGCAGGTGATGAACCGCAGCAGCTCCTTGCGCTCGTGCTGCGCGAGGTATTCGTCGATGTTCGTGGCGATCAGTGCTGATTGGTGTGACATGGGTGTCTAGCGTTTTCGGCAAGGGCTGGAGTGGGCTGCGATGGATGACACGTGCGACTCGGGTGGTGCCGCAGCTCGGGGCTGCCCGTGCCCTCTCGCCGGACGTTCGCCTCGGCCCTCCCGGCCTCGGCTCTCTGCATGTCCGCTTCGCTTCGCCATCCCTGGCTCCGCTCGCTTCCATAGCCCGCTCGAAGGCACGGGCAGCCCCTCGCGGGTCTTCGTTCGGGAGGACATGAGTCTGGTCACACCGCACCTGTCCGCGGCCGCAAGGGCCGTTCTGCGGCCGCGGCTTGTGCCGCGGTCCGGAGCAACGGCTGGCGAAGGGGTGGCTTCAAAAGTAGCCCTCTTTCTTTTTCTTTTCCATGCTGCCCGCCTCGTCGGTGTCGATGAGCCGGCCCTGCCGCTCGGAGAACGTCGTCAGGAGCATCTCCTGGATGATCTCGGGGAGGGTGGTGGCACTGGAGTCGACGGCGCCCGACAGCGGGTAGCAGCCGAGCGTGCGGAACCGCACCCGCCGCATCTCGGGCTGCTCGCCCGGCTTCAGGGGCAGCCGCTCGTCGTCCACCATGATCATCACGCCGTCGCGCCACACGATCGGCCGCTCGGCGGCGAAGTACAGCGGCACGATCGGGATCTGCTCCAGGTGGATGTACTGCCAGACGTCGAGCTCGGTCCAGTTGGAGAGCGGGAAGACGCGGATGCTTTCGCCCTTGCGGACCTTCGTGTTGTAGAGGTTCCACAGCTCGGGTCGCTGGTTCTTTGGATCCCAGCGGTGGAACTCGTCACGGAAGGAGAACACCCGCTCCTTGGCCCGGCTCTTTTCCTCGTCGCGTCGCGCGCCGCCGAAGGCGACGTCGAAGCGGTACTTGTCGAGCGCCTGCCGCAGGGCCTGCGTCTTCATGACGTCGGTGTGGACCTTGCTGCCATGGGTGATCGGGTTGACGCCCGCCGCCCGGCCCTCCTCGTTGGTGTGGACGAGCAGCTTGAAGCCCAGTTCCTTGGCCACGTATTCGTCGCGGAGCCGGTACATGTCCTTGAACTTCCACGTCGTGTCGATGTGCATCAACGGGAAGGGAGGCTTGGCCGGATAGAAGGCCTTCTCGGCGAGGCGGACCATGACCGCCGAATCCTTGCCGATGGAGTAGAGCATCACCGGGTTTTCGAACTCGGCAGCCACCTCGCGAATGATGTGGATGCTCTCGGCTTCGAGCTGGCGGAGGTGGGTGAGGTTGTAGGTCGTCATCGGCCGCTGCAGGGATGGTTGGCGGGTTGAAATTTCAATGTACCGCCACGATGAAACCCGAGTCCACGCCGGTTTTCGCCGGGTCCGCGGCTCACGACAGCCGCTCGCGGACGGCGTCGGCCTGGCGGCGGATCGCCCGCAGGTCGGCCGCATCCTTGCGGCCCACGTTCTTGAGCTGCATCGTCATTCGCTGATTCTTCGCCAGCAGCTTCTGGTGGCGGGCGAGAAAGTCCCAGTAGAGTGTCGTGAACGGGCAGGCGTCGGGGCCTGTGGACTGTTTGGGATCGTAGCGGCAGCCTTTGCAGGCGTTGCTCATGCGGTCGATGTAGGCGCCCGTGGCACAGTAGGGCTTGGAGGCCATCACGCCGCCATCGGCGAACTGGCTCATGCCGAGCGTGTTGGGGAGTTCCACCCACTCGACCGCGTCGACGTAGACGGCGAGATACCACTCGTGGACCCGCTGCGGCGCGACGCCGAAGAGGAGCGCAAACAGCCCCGTCACCATCAGCCGCTGGATGTGGTGGGCGTAGCCATATGCGAGCGTCTGCCCGACGGCATCCCGGAGACAGTTCATGTCGGTGTCGCCCGTCCAATACAGGTTCGGCAATGGCATTGCCGCGTTCAGCGCGTTGCGGTCGAGGTATTCCGGCATGAACTGCCAGTACACACCGCGGACATACTCCCGCCAGCCGATCACCTGGCGGATGAAGCCCTCGGCCGCCTCCAGCGGCGCTTTGCCTTGTCGCCAGGCCCGCTCCGCGCCGGCGACGACGTCGCGGGGGTCGAGGAGCTTCATGTTCATGGCCTGCGCGAGCCGCGAGTGGTAGAGCCAGGGCTCGCCGGTCCAGATCGCGTCTTGGTAGCGGCCGAAGAGGGGCAGCCGGTGCGACAGAAAATCGTCGAGTGCGGCCTGGGCGTCGGCGGGTGTCACCGGCCAGTCGAAGTGGGCGAGGCTGCCGGGGTGCTTGGCGAACCGGGCGTTCACGAGGTCGAGCACGCCGCGGGTGGTGGCGTCGGGCGCGAACCGTACCGGAGCAGGAAGTTTTCCCGGGCCAGTCTTCGGGAACGCGCCACGGTTCTCGGCGTCGTAGTTCCATTGGCCGCCGGCCGGCTCGCCGTCATCCATGAGCACGCCGAACTTTTCCCGCAGCGGCCGGTAGAAGTATTCAAGCCGCAGCTGCTTGCGACCCGTGGCGTGCGCGGCGAACTCCTCACGCGAGGAAAAGAAGTGGCGGTCGGGCCGGATCTCAAGTGGAAGGCCGGCGGCCTGGGCCGCCGCGCGGAACGCCTCCTGCACCCGCCATTCGCCTGGTTCGACGACGACGAGTTTTTCGGGGCCGGCCTGCTCCTGCTTCAGGCGGGCCAGACTCGCGGCGAGGGCCGCGGCGAGCGTGCCCGGCTCCTGGGGCCGCGGCTGCGCGGCGAGCTCCGTGTAATCGACAGCGATTCGCTCCTCGAGCAGGGCGTCGCGAAAATGCCGCATTGCCGCCAGGAAGACGGCGATCCGCGCCTTGTGCGACCAGACGTGCGTGCTTTCCTCGGCCACCTCCGCCATCCAGACGGTGTCGCGGGCCGCATCGAAGCCGTCGAAGGCGGCGCTCGAACGGTCGAGCTGGTCGCCGAGCACGATGACGAGATGCCGCGGCATGCGGACGAGCCCGGGGGGAGGAGGGAAGGGAAACCGGAGAACCGCGGTATGGTATGCCGCCGCCGGCGGGCACGAGTCGCCGCCGGTGGATGCGGCAGGGTAGATGCTCGGGTTTTCGCGGGGATTTTCCGCAACCCAGGGCGCCTCGCCGGTGCCGCCAAAAAATTTTGGCCGACCGCTTGACGGGCGCGGAGGGCCTGTCTATCTTCTGCAACAGTGATGCAAAAAGGCTCGAGGCGGTGTGCCGGGGCCCAAGCATCACGTCTTCGAGACTGCTCGTGAGCGCGTCCTGATCCGTGGTGCCCGGCGTCCCCGTTAGGGGAAGCGTGCGCCTCGTCGATCGTCGCCCGGCAGTTCCCCAGGTTCGGCCCACCGGATCAAGACCGCTCATGTTTTGCAACCGGCTTGCAAATGCAACACAAGTGCAATACCATCCGGGTGGTCCGTGGATTCACGCTCGTGGAGCTCCTGGTCGTGGTCGCCATCATCGGCACGCTCGTCGCCCTGCTCTTGCCGGCCGTGCAGTCGGTGCGGGCGGCCGCGCGGCGGACGCAGTGTGCCAGCAACATGCGGCAGGTCGCTCTCGGCGTCATCACCTACGCCGATGCCCACCGCGGCCGCTTTCCGTCCCGCACCCACACCGAGGACGTCTCCCGTCACCTGCATTGGATCCAGCAACTCGCCCCGTTCGTGGAGAGCGTCGACTCGATCAGGCTCTGCCCGGACGACCCGCTCGGCAGCGTGCGAATGAACGGGCTGCCGGGATCAGGTGTGGCCTTCGCCGATCCTCAGCATCCCGACCCGACGAAGCGGTTCACGCCACAGACCAGTTTTGTGGCCAATGGCTACCTGTCGTTCGATGATACGGTGCTCAACTCCAAGGGTGTCAACAACCTCAACAAGATTCAGGCCCGCTCCAAGGCCGTGATGCTCTTCGAGAAGTATTCCGATCCGGCCGTAGTCGCCGATCGAACGAAACAGATCGATGAGTTGCTGGAGTCGCACTTCGATCACACTCACTCACCCGACTGGTTCCGCTGGTATCCATCGCGGAAGGATCGGGTGCTGCGAACTATCGCGGCTGACATTCAGGTCGACCGTCATGGCAATGGCGGGCACTTCGCCTACGCCGACGGTCACGTGGAGCTGGTGGCAGAGACACAGGTCAACGACTGGGTGAACGAGGGCTTCGAGTTCGCGAAGCCCAATCGGTGACGGAACGACGGAAACGATTTATCACGAACGACGAAAGGTGACGCGATGCGCGGAATGAACACGGGTCCGGACGGGATCGGGGCGAAGTTGGGAGTGCTGGCGATCGGGCTGTTCCTGTCGATGCATCAGGTCTGGGCCGAGCCGCATGCGGACGTTGACATCGTGATCGCCTCCGGACAGTTGGCGACCGAAGGTGGGATCTACGCGACGGGTTCGTTCGCCGGCCGCGTCTTCGATGGCGAGTTGGCGCCCGGCAATCCTGACAACACGACGATCGAGCCCGGTTTCGATGCCCCGGTCGGCACCTTCCAGTCGGGAAACCAGGTGCGGTTCGACTTCGTGCAGCAGCTGCTGTACTGGAGCGGCACCGCGCTCACCGCGCCGCCGGCGAATCTCACCGTGACGCTCGGTGCGAACTCGCGGACAATTTCCGGCACCGCTACCTCCGGGCTGCCCGGCTTCCTCGTGGCAACTGCAGACGGAAGCGGAGGCTTCCACAAGGACATGACCTGGAGCCTGTCGAACACGGCGGCAGACGGGCTGTATGGCGTCGTGCTCACGCTCGGGCCGGAGGCGGGGACGACGGGCTTCACAACCTCTGATCCCTTCCTGATCGGGTTCGTCAATGGCACCGTCGCCGACGTGCCAGGGGGCTTCGCGGCCATGGTAAACGTCGCCTTGGTCCCCGAGCCTTCGAGTATGGCTCTGGCCGCGCTGGGCGTGGCGGGCGTTCTGGCCGCCGGTTACAGGCGTCGCCGGCGTGCTGCTGGCCCGAAATCAACGGCGACCGAAATCGCCGGTTAATCCGGACCAACCCCTGCGGTTCCTCCTGGCAGACACAGACGACTTTTCGGCTGGCTGCCAGGAGGAACGCCGTGATCGCTCACGCTCGCAAGGCTCCGCGGATTCCGAAACTCGCCCGTAACTCCCACCCCTCCGGCCGGGGTGTGGCGCTCGCCGCGGATCAGGCCCGCCGCGAAGAGGCCGCGGCGGTGGCCGCCCGGCGGGAAGCCCTTCGGATCCGTCGCGAGGAGTTCTTCGCCCGGGAAATCGAGTTCGTCGCCTGCCCGCAGTTTCGCCGCAAATCGGCCGAGGCTCTGGCCACGACGCCGCCGGACGCGGCGGCCGTGCCGCTGGAGCAGTCGCGGCCCGAGGCCACCGCGAGCAAGGATCTGACGCCGTATTTGGCCAGCCTGTACCGCACCCGGCTGCTGACCAAGGACGAGGAGCAGTTTTACTTCCGGCGGATGAACTGGCTGAAGTATCGCGCCGCGCGGATGCGGCGGCGGCTCGACCGCCGGCGGGCCACGGTCGCGCAGATCGAGCGGATCGAGGGCTGGCTGACGGAGGCCGAAACCGTCAAGGCGATCCTGATCACGGCCAACCTCAGGCTCGTCGTCTCGATCGCCAAAAAGTTCGTGGACCCCACGTATTCGTTCGATGAACTGGTCAGCGAGGGCAACGTCGCCCTCATGCGGGCGGTGGAGAAGTTCAACTTCGCCCTCGGCAACCGGTTCAGCACCTACGCCACCTACGCCATCCA
>JAJTED010000083.1 GCA_021300535.1 Planctomycetaceae bacterium
ACGCGAACCCGCGGCATCGTGCCGCGGTTCGCTTGGCGGGCCGCCGCCCGATTGGAATCAACCCGGCCCTCCAGGCCTGGCATCCACACAAAAAGCCCCGGGTGGAAACCCGGGGACACCGGCCACGAAAACCATCCCGCCGTCCATGCCGGATGACGGCACGGAATTGCCCGGTTCAAACCCACATCGCATGGCACCCGGGAAGGCATGCGACCCGGAGTCCCCCGGCATCCGCCGGGCGGGCGGAAGCCCGCCAGGCAAAACAATCGCACGATGCGATGTTACGCCAGCCCGAACCCACTGCCGCGATGGTGCCGAGCCCGGCTCAGAGCACGAGCCGCCGCACGGCCTGGAACTGCGGATGCGCGGCGGAGCGGCACCACTCGAAGAGCACCGCCTCGCTCGTCGTCAGCACGGCGCCGGCCGCCTCCAGCCGCCGCAGGCCGATCTCGTGGTCGAGCGCATGCCGCGACGCGACCGCATCCACCGCCACGAACACACCGAGGCCCCGGGCCAGCAAATCGAGCGCCGTCTGCGTGACGCAGACGTGCGTCTCCAGGCCGGCGAGCACGACCGTCGCGGCCGCGGCCGGCAGCGCCGCCACGAAAGCCTCGCTGCCGCAGCAGCTGAAGGCCATCTTGCTCACCGCCGGCGGCAGCCGCTCGACGAGCGCCGGCGCCGTCGGACCCAGCCCACGCGGATATTGCTCGGTGAGGATCGCCGGCACGCCGAGCAGTTCCGCGGCCGCAGCCAGCCGCCCGCAGCGGTCGATCACGCGGTCGGCGCCGGCCACCGCCGGCAGCAGTTTTTCCTGCACGTCGATGACGCACAGCGTGGACGTGGCAGGATCGAGTCGCATGCAGGACATCGCCGCGGCCTCCTTCAGCCGGCAGGGATCGACCGTGGGGCGGACGGCTCGCGCGGCTCGACGGTCAGATCGAGCCGGCCGACGCCGCCGGTCGGCCCCAGTTCCTTGAGCCGCGCGAGCTTCGCCGCGGCCGGCGGCTCGCCGGCCGTCTCCCGACCGGGCGCTGAGCCGAACAAGATCCGGCTGCCGTCGGCGGCGACCAGTTCCCACATCCGCAGGTTCCGCTCGCGGACCGGGCGAATCTCGACCAGCCCCAACGCGGCCCAGTCCGGCCCCAGCGCAGCGGCGACCCCGGCCGCCTCCTCCACCGCGGCGTCGCCCCACGGAAATCCCTCCGTGCCCTGCGGACTCGACTCGATGCGGGTGACGCGCGGATAACGGGCGGCGGCGGCGGGTGTGAAGTCGGCGCTCGGCAGGACGACGGCCTCCGCGTCCACCGCCAGCAGGCCGTCCTGCCAGGCGACCATCGCCACCGGCTCGCGACACTCCACCTCGACGACGGCCGCGGCGGGATGCATCAACTCCACGCTCACCACGCGGCGCACCCACGGATGGATGTCGAACGCCCGCGCGAGCCGCCGCTGCAGTTCCGGGTCGTCGAGCGGCAGACCCCGATCCAGGCTGGCGTTCCGCAGTGCCTCGAGCTTCATGTCTCCCTTCACCCACTCGGCGACGCCCTTGAGCCGCACCGCTTCCGGCAGCAGGACGACATCGGGATGGGCCCGGGTGCCGTCGCCGAACCGCGACCACGCCGCCCAGCCGGACACGACCACGGCGGCCAGCACCGCCAGAGCAGCCAGGCCCGCCCGGTGCTCCGCCACGAAGGCGGCGACCCGGCCGGGAGTCGGCTCGGCTTCCGGCGGCGGCCGGCGGCGGGATGGAGGCATGTTCATGGCGGTGCGCGGACTGGTCACCAGACGTCGACCTGCGGTGTCAGTTCGACTCCCAGCCGCTCGCGGACGCGGGCCCGGACAGCCTCCACGAGCGTCCGCACGTCGTCGCTGGTGCACTGCGAACCGGCCACGACGTAATTCGCGTGCGGTGCGTAGACCGCCGCGTCGCCGGACCGCATGTCGCGGGCGCCGGCCTGCACGATCAGCGCTTCGGCCGTCGCGCCAAGCGGATCCTTGAACATCATCGCCACCGCCCGCGTGCCGCTGGGCTGCTGGGCGCGGCCCACGATCCACTGCTTTTGCATCCGCTTCGTGAGCTGCTCGGGGCTCTCCGCGTCGAGCTCGAGACGGCAGCCGATGACGACGCAATCGTCGAGATTGCTCCACCGCGACTCGAAGGCCAGCCGCGCCCCCTCGCGCACCTCCACGCTGCCGTCGGGCCGCATGACGGTGACGGACTGCACGCAGGCGCCGATGTCGCCGCCATGGCCGCCGGCGTTGCCGACCAGGGCTCCGCCCACGGTGCCGGGCACGTCGACGAGCGTCTCCAAGCCCGCGAGCCCGGCCTGCACCGCCGCCGAGACGACGTGCACGAGCTTCGCGCCGGCCCCGGCGACGACCGCCGGCTTCTGCACCTCGATGCCGCAGAAGGAGGCCGCCGACAGCCGCACCACCATGCCCGGGAAGCCGGCGGCCGAGACGAGCACGTTCGACCCGCCGCCGATCACGCGGAGCGGGATCCCGCGGTCGCGGCACCGGCGCACCACGCGGCCCAGCGCCTCGACGTCCACCGGCTCGCAGAAATACGCCGCCGCGCCCCCCAGGCCGAGCCAGGTGTGGTGAGCCAACGGCTCGCCGCACGACACGGCGACGCCGAGATCGTCGAACGCCGAGGACGCGGCGTCGTTGCCGCCGGCGGCCGGGCCGCGGGCGGACTCCTTGGTCTTCGAACCCTGGTGCATCGCGAACTCCTCGTGCCCTGCAACGCCGGACAGGCCAGCCGGCCGTCAATCGCCCGCGGCGGCGGACGACGCAGATTGTGCCTCACGCCCCGCTCTTCCGTCCATCCGCGCGGCCCACGCCGACCGGCGGGCGGCGACGCCTGTCAGGCGGCCCGCCGACCGAACCGTTCCCCCGACGGATGGGCCAATTGCAGCCATCCGTCCACCACGTCCGCGAGGGCGGGCTCGCCGTCGTCCGGCCCGCCACCGCCGGTTCCGAGCCGCGGCCCCCCGAGCACGAGCAGGCAATCCCGCCGGCCCAGCCCGCCGAGCAGTCGATCGAGCCGGGCGTAGGCGGTCACGTCGCGTGCCGCCGCAGCGTCGGCCATCATCGTCATCGGTACGATCATGCTTTCGTCGCACCACCGCGTTAGCCGCCGGCGCACGGCCCCCGCGCCCACGGTCCGCACCCAGCGGTCGTCTGCCACCACCGCGAGTCGGCCCGCCGTCAGCCGCCGCAGGCTGACGAGCGTCGCCGCCAACGCATGGCCGCTGGTGGGCGCGTCGCGAAACACCGGCACGTCCTGGCCGCGGTCGATCCGCTCCGTGCGGCCGGGCACGCTGCCCGCGGCCTCGATCCCACGGGCGATCCGCTCCAGCGACACCCCGCACCGCAGGCCGATCGCCGCGGCGACCAGCGCGTCGGCGACGAACGGCGCCGTCGGCGTGTCCACGGCCACCGGCACCATCTCGCCGGCGGCCTGCAACAGAAATGTCTGGCCGAAGAGCCCGCGCTCCACCGGCACGGCCGTCACGTCGCACTGCGGCTTCAGGCCGGCCGACAGGCACTCGACGCCGGCCGCGGCGCGTTCCGCCCGACGGCGGAGGTGGGTCAGCGCCGCAGCGGGCGTGCCCGTGACCAGGCAGCCGCCGGGGGCCAGCCTGTCGACGATCCGCGCGGTGATCGCGTGATACGCCCGCGTGCTGCCGTGCTGCTGGAGATGGGCGGAACCGAGATTCGTCACGGCTACGATCGCCGCCTCGACGCCCGCCAGGGCGTGGCGGGCGAGCATGCCGCTCGACACCTCCACTACCGCATGGGTGCTGCCCGCCTCCGCGAGCCGGCCGAGCCAGGCAGCCAGCGCCGCTGGGTCCGCATAGTCGGCCGGATCGGGCACCGTGCCCTCGGCGTCGAGGCAGCCGAGATCGGAGAGCACGCCGACCCGCCGGCCGGCTTCGGAGAGCACCGCGGCGGTCAGCCAGGCCGCGGTGGTCTTGCCACTGGTGCCGGTCACCGCGATGACTTTCAACGCCCGAGCAGGATCGCCGGCCAGCGCATGGCACAGCCGGGCGTGGGCACGATCGGTGCTCCGCACCAGGCACAGTGGCACACCGTCGGTGGCGACGACACGTTCGGCGATCACGCCCGTCGCGCCGCGGGACAAGGCTCGCGCCACCCGTTCGTGGCCGTCGCCGCGCCGCGTCATGCGGGCCACGAACACGTCACCCGGCCGACAGCGGTCGGGATCGTCCTGGCAGCCGCGGGCGACGATGTCGTCGCAGGCGATGAACCGCGGCTGCTCGAGGATGTCGGACAGCCTCACGCCGCGTCCGGTGCGGCCGCGTGTCGCGTCGCTCATGGGTGGCCTCCTGCCACGGCGCCTGGCCGGCGCCTCGGGAACAATGCCTGTCAGCTCCATCCTTGAAGCCCACGCGAGCGATTGTCGATCCGGGCGAAAACGGGTCAAGGTCACTCCTTTGCGCCGCAACGGTTGTGGCCTCTCCCTCTCCCTCCGGGAGAGGGCCCGGGTGAGGGTGCAGGGAATCTGCGCAGCTTCGACTGCACCCTCACCCGGCCTGCGGCCGGCCTCTCCCCGCGGGAGAGGCGAGATCGGCGACGCTGCCGTCAAGCATCATCCGTCGTGCCGAGCAGGAGTGGGTCAAGGCGGCATCGACGGGGCGACCAGCCCCCGCAGACAGCCCGTCTTGCCGCAATCGACATGGCCCGTGTACCGTTCCCGGAGCATGCACGCGCGACAGCTCCCATCGCCCGACCGCTTCGTGCCGCCGCAAATCGCCTGGCTTGGCGACGCAACGGCGGAGGAACTCGCCTTGGCGCGGACCTGGGTGGGCGAGTTCACGACCCTCGTCGAACCGATGGCGGACGAGGGGCCCGTGTCCCATCCGACGGTGGCGGTGCTGGCCGCGCACGGGCCGGCCGCCTGGACGCTCTCCACTGCAGCGGCGGTGTCACGCCGCTGGCCGCTGACACCTTTGGTCGCCGTGGTCTCGAGCCTGGCAGATGGTCGCCGCCGCAGCGGCCCCTGGCTGCCCGGCGTCGAGGAAGTGGTCTGGCACGACCTGCCGGGGCGGCTCACATGGTGGCTGGCGGAGCTCGCGGCCGGCCGGCCGGGAACCTTGGGGCTGCCGACAACGGCACGTCGCGAGGACCGCATCACAGAAACGGCCGGCCACGTACGGGCGGTCGTGGCGGCGTGCGGGCAGCCGTCAGCGGTGGCCGTGGCGGGCACGTGCCGCACGTCACTCGAGGGCGTCGCCGACCTGCTGACCGCCGCGGGATTCCGGGTCACCAGCCGCGTCCGCGGCCGGCCGCGACTCGATGACGATGCGGATCTCGTGGTCTGGGACGCCGGCCGGCCCAGCGCGACAGACCGGGCCTGGCTGGAGATGCTCGCCGCCCATCGCCCCGGGCTGGGCATCGTGCTGCTCGATTCCTTCCCCAGAGGCGACACCGTCCGGGCGGCGCTGCGGGCCGGGGCCGCCGCCGTTCTTGGCCGGCCGGTCGGCCTCGAGGCCCTCGTTGGCACGCTCCTCCGGATGCGATCCGGGCCCCGAAATGCCCTTGGAGCCCCCGCGCCGCCCGGCTAGCATCCCACCCCCATTCCCGTCGGCCGGCACCGCCCTCCATGACAGCCCGAGATCGCCTCCTGTCGCGGTGCCTGCTCGCCGCCGCGCTGGCCTGCGGCACCTTCGGCTGCGCGCGGCTGGCCGCCGGCCCCGGCCTCAACGCCGTCGCCTTGCACGCCACGGGGCTCGTGCCCTGGCATGCCGCGCCCGAGCTGCCGCGGCGGTCCGAGGTGCAGGCCGGCCAGCTGCTGATCCACGCCGACTTCCCGCTGGCCGAGCAGCACCGCATCATCCGCGACCTGGAGGCCCTGCGGGTGGACGTCAGCCAGACGCTCGACATGCCGGTCTCCGACGAGCCGGTGCATCTCTACCTCTTCGAGAGCCCGGAGCGGTACGACGCGTTCGTCGCGCGGCAGTTTCCCTCCTTCCCCGCCCGCCGGGCGTTCTTCGTCTCCACCGACACCACGCTGGCCGTGTTCGCCGCCTGGCAGGAACGTGTCGCCGAGGATCTGCGGCACGAAACGACCCACGGCTACATTCATGCCGTGGTGCCGGCGATCCCGCTGTGGCTGGACGAGGGCATCGCCGAGTTCTTCGAGGTGCCCCGCGCCGAGCAGGGGCTTCACGCGGGGCATGTCGCCCACTTGGCCGGACGGATCATCGAAGGCACGTGGCGGCCCGACCTGACGCGGATGGAGGCGCTCGTCTCGGCGGGAGAACTCTCGCAGGATCACTACGCCGAGGCCTGGTGCTGGGTCCACTGGCTGCTGCACACCACCCCGGAGCGGCGCCGCCTGCTCCAGGACCACCTGGCCGCCATCCGCCGCGACACGGCGACGCCCCCCCTCTCGCTCGCCTTGCGGCACGCGCCCGGCACCCCCGCCGACCTCGCCGCCGCGGTCCGGCAGCACGTCGAATCACTGGCCGCGGCGGCGGACCAACGCTGACGTCACGCCTTCGTGAACAGCGTTCCCCGGTCGGCGACCGTGAAGCCGAGCTTCTCGAAGAGGTTGATGGCCGGCGCGTTCGTCTCGACGACCTGCGTCTCCACCAGCGTCACCCCCTCCTGGGCGAGGTCGTGGAGCGCCTCGGCCACGAGGTAGCTGGCGAGCCCCTGCCGCCGCCGCGCACCCTCGATGTTTACGTGCAGGAGTCCCGCGGCGGACACGCCCCACGCCGCTGCGATCGGCTGCATGTCCCAGAACGTGCCGCTGCCGAGCAGCTCTTCGGCGGCGTTTCGCAGTTCGTAACGCCGCAGGGCGATCCCGGTGGTCGTGGCCGCCTCCCACCACGACCGCCGCGCGGGCTCGTCGATCACCCGCAGCGTGGTGGCCCGGCGGATCGCCATCTGCAGCCGATTCACCGGCGGCCGAAAGCCCGCCAGCGGCCGCCGCAACACGGCGACACGGTCGGCGGCGGTGTAGCCGGCCCGCCGGAAGACATCCTGCATGCCCACCGATGAGTCGAGAATCCCCGGCAGGCCCGCGCCCCCGTAGAGCCCGAGATAGAAGCCGCCGCTCGCGGGTGAGCCGCCGCCCCCGGGCGTCGCCACGCCGCGGCGCCGCAGGTAATCCTCGGAGCGGGCCAGCAGGCCGGCCGCCGTGTCGGCCTCGGCGGCGTGAGGCACCGTGACCACCAGCATCGTCGTGCCGATCCGTGTGTCGATGCCGCTGCGGTCGGCGTTGGCCCCGAAGCCGGCGTGGGCGAAGCCCACCATCCGCTGGCCGTCGAGGGCCACGATCAGACCCTCGCGGTCGAAGTAGGGCTTGGAGAAGACGCACGCCTCGAGCAGCGCGGAGGTCATCGGCTGCATGGCCGACGGGCCCAGGTCGGCCGCCCGCCAGACGTCGGCGAGCCGCGGCGGATCGTCGTTGCGGAAGCAGCGATACTCGATCACGGCTCCCGCCCCGGGATGTGGCCGCCCGCGAGGCGGACGAACAAGCGGCCCCCCTCCTCCCGCACCTCGTGCACCGCCTGACGCATCGTCGCCGACACCTTGTGACGGCCGGTGACGACGTCGAATTGCCAGCCGTGCCATGGGCAGGTGAGGGTCGTCCCGCAGAGCACGCCCGTGCCCAGCGGCCCGCCCTGGTGCGGACAGAGGCCGTCGATGGCGTGAAACCGGCCGTCCACGTTGGCGATCGCCACCATCCGCCCGTCGGCGACCCGCTCGATGCTCGCGCCCGGGGGGCACTCGTCGATCGCGGCGACCGGGATCCAGTCAGACATGGCAGGCTGTGGTCGGCTGCCGGCCGCGGGGGCCGTGGGAGGGTAGCCGCCGCGCGACATCACGCGGCGGGCCGCGGCAGTCTACTCCGTTTTCGTGGGCCCGGCTCCCCCCGCCACCGTCTGTGCACCCACCAATATTGCCCCGGCTCGCGCCGCACGGCCCGCTCCAGCAGCGCCGTGTACCACTGCGACAGCGCGGTCAGGTCGGCCGTCTCGGCCCCCCCGGTCGCCGGATCGGCGATGCCCTCGAGCCGCAGGTCGTAGTCGAAAAGACCGGCGCGGCGGGTGGCGGAGCAGACCATCACCGGCGCCGACGACGAGAGCGCGAACACGCCGATCGCCTTGTGGACGCTGGCGGGCCGCCCGAAGAACTCCACCCAGCAGCCCCGCGGCCCGGCCGCCTGGTCGCCGAGCAGGCCGATGGCGCCGTTTTCCTCGAGCACCAGCGCCACGTCGGGCGCACTGCCCTTCTTGGGCAGGATCCGCTGCCCACGCGACTCACGGAAGTCGGTCACGAAGCGGTCGAGCAACGGGTTGTCGAGCTCGCGAGCCACCGAGAAGATGCGGAATCCGAACAGCCCGAACAGGTAGGCGGCGAGTTCGAAGTTGCCGTAGTGCCCCGAGAGGATGACCTTCGGCCGGTCGAGCCACAGCGTGCGGACGAAGTCTTCCATGCCGTGGATCCGCAGGGACCGCCGCCAGGTGGTCTTGTGGATCACGCGATTGGCATGGGCGATCTCCACGACCATGAGCAGCAGGTGCTCCCACATCTTGCGGGCCGTTTCCCGCCGCTCGTCGACGCTGAAGCCGGGAAATGCCTGCCGCAGGTTGTCACGCACGACCTGCCGCCGGATGCGGACGCGATTGGCGAGGAAGTCGGACAGCCGGCGGGCCCACTGCTCGCAACGATCCCGCGGCAAGGCCTGGATGATGCAGATCACGACCCGCACCGCGACATAGGCGAGCAGATCGACACAGCGGGTGGGAAGGGGGCGGGCCAAGCCAGGTCGTCCGTGACGGCGGGAGGCGGCCCCGGATTGTCGCCGCCGGCCGTCCCCCGGACCAGATCGGTTGCCCGCCACCTCCAGGGCCAGCCGGCCGGATTCTGGTGAAAGTTTGCCGGCCGTCGGTCAGCCCGCCGCCGCCGGGGTGGGGGTCTGGAGAAGCAGGAGCGCCAGGCTGACCGCATTGAACAGGCCGTGGAGCAGAACGGCGGGCAGGATCGACCCCGTGCGGCGCACGAGGTGGCCGAGGACGAGCGCCAGGGGAAACAGGGGCATGAACGCGAGCCCCTGGCCCGCGTGGGCCAACGCGAACGCGGCGGCCGCGAGGCCCACCGCCTGCCCGCCGTCGGCCGCTGGCAGCCGCTTTTCCAGCCAGCCCTGGAGCACGCGGCGGAAGAACAGCTCCTCGGCCACCGGGGCCACGATCACCGCCGACACGGCCACGATCGCCAGCGCGGCGGCGTTGCGCTGCGCCCGCAGCAGATCGACGATCGGATGCTCGTACGGCACCCACAGGTTCACCGCGTAGGCGAAGGCGAGCACCGGCGCGACGACCAGCGCCAGCCCGCCAATCGCCAGCCGCAGATCCTCACGGGGCCGCACGTCGCCGAGACCGAGGTCGCGGAGCGTCGCCCCACGGACGATCAGGTAGGCCAGCGAGAAGACCGTGCCCACGGCGGTCGCCAGGCCGCTCACCGCCAGGCGAATCGCCAGCGGCGCGTCGTCGGCCAGACCGGCGACGCCCGCGAACGCCACGGCGACGTGGATGAGGAGCACCTGGAGCACGTCGGCGCCGCCCCACGGCACGGGCTCATGCGGCCGCGCGGCCACGATCGGCAGGCCGGCCCGGCGCCGGTTCACGATCCGCGTCGCGACCAGCAGGCTCGCGGCCACCGCGAGCGCCACCAGCGGCGCCGGCACGGGCAGGATGCCCGGCACGTCGAGCCCATCGGGCACCTCCGGCAGCGTCAGATCAGCACCATCGGTCGGCACGAGGCGGTCCCTCACGGCCTGTTGAACGGAATCGCCACGCACCGCGCGAAGAGCCGCGGGGATCGGCGTGCGGATGCGGAGCGTGGCGTGGGGCCGCCAGCGACGCACGTCATGCCGTCCCCGAGCCGGCGGCACACCACTGGATGCACTTTCACGGCGCGCTTGTTCCCCGGCCTACGACCGGCTCCCGCTCACGAGTCCGCGGGCCGCCACGAGATACTCGAGCCCCGACCAGACCGTGGCGGCCACAGCCGCCCAGGCCGTCCACGCCGCGAGCGGCCGCAGGCCGATGCCGCCGACCGCCATCTCCGGCCAGGCCCGGGCCGCAAGCTCCAGCGCGATCGCGGCGCACTGCAGCACCATCTTCAGTTTGCCGGAGAGGGCGGCGGAGAAGTCGCGACCCGACCGCTCCATCTCGGCCCGCACGGCCGTCACGATCAATTCGCGGACGGTCACCACGACGGCCATCCAGGGGAGGATCGCCGAGCCGTCGCGGTCCGCCAGCAGCACGTAGGCGCCGCACACGATCACCTTGTCGACGAGCGGGTCGAAGATCCGCCCCAGCCGGCTCACCTGCCCGAAACGGCGGGCCCACCAGCCGTCCACCCAGTCGGTGGAGGCCGCCACGAGGAACAGCCAGAACGCCGGCTCCCGGCCGCCGCGCTCGATGGCGACGAAGAGCACGAGTGCGAGGGCCAACCGCACGGCCGACAGCACGTTCGGCACGGTGAGCACGCGATCGATGGCGGGGGTGGAACTCATGCCTTCATCTTATCCGCCGCGGCGGCCTTCCTGGAGCGGGAGTCTCCGACCGTCGTGCTCCCCTGTAGCGGCGGTCTCTGACCGTCGCTCGGCATGGATGGCGGGGTGGTTTTCAGGCCCGGTGTCCCCGGGTTGCCACCCGGGGCTTCTTGCCGCGCGCCGCATCCACAAAAAGCCCCCGGCGGGAGCCGGGGGACTCCGGGTGGCATACCTCCCCGGCTGCCATGCCAAATGAGTTCGAACCGGGGCATCGCGGGGCGTCGCTCGGCATGGATGGCGGGGTGGTTTTCATGCCCGGTGTCCCCGGGTTGCCACCCGGGGCTTCTTGCCGCGCGCCGCATCCACAAAAAGCCCCCGGCGGGAGCCGGGGAACTCCGGGTGGCATACCTCCCCGGCTACCATGCCAAATGAGTTCGAACCGAGCGGCGGTCAGTCGCCGCTCGCGAGAATGCCCGCGAGGTCGTAGCCGGTCGACGCGACGATCTCCACGGGCACGATCCGGCCCGTCAGCGGCCGCGCCGCAGACGTGCCGGGCGCCGTGACATACACCACACAGTCGATGTCCGGCGCGTCGCACTTCGTGCGCCCGATCCACACGTCCTCCCGCTCGCCACTGGGCCGGTCCACGATCACGTCGAGGATCCGGCCCACCTGACGCCGGGCGTGGTCGTGGGCGATCGGCTGCTGGGCGAGCATCAGTTCATCCCGGCGGGCCGTCTTCTCCTCCTCGGGGAGATGGCCGTCGAGCCGGGCCGCCGGCGTGTCGGGCTCCAGCGAGTAGGTGAACACGCCCACCCGCTCGAACCGCCACCGGCGGGCGAACTCCACCAGCTCGGCGAACTGTTCCGGCGTCGCTGGCGTGCTGCAGTGGCATGTCGAGATAGGGGAGGATCTTCCGGCTGGTGGCGATCTTTTCGATCAGCCGGTCGGTGAAGTGGATCGGATAGAGGTACATCAGCCGGATCCACTCGATCCCTTCCACGGCTTCGAGCGCGTCGAGCAGTTCGACCAGCCGCGGCTCGCCGTACAGGTCAATGCCGTAGTAGGTGGTGTCCTGGGCGACGATCACGAGCTCCTGCACGCCGTCGGCCGCCAGCTCGCGGGCCTCGCGCACGACCTCCTCCAGCGGCTTGGTGGCGTGCTTGCCGCGCATTTTCGGGATCGCGCAGAAGGTGCAGGTCCGGTCGCAGCCCTCGGAGATCTTCAGGTAGGCCATGTGGCGGGGCGTGACCCGCATCCGGCCCGAGTCGTCGAGGGCCCGGGCCGGCGCCGGCCGAAACACGCTCCGCTGCTCTCCCAGGCCGCCGATCAGCCGCTCGGCCGCCCGGGCGATCTCGTCCCGCGAGAACACGCCGATCACCGCGTCCACGCCCGGCAGCTCGTCGAGCAGGCTCTCCTTCTGCCGTTCCGCCAGGCAGCCGGCCACGATCACGCCCCGCGTGGCGCCCGCCTTCTTGAGGTCGAGCATCTCGTTGATCGCCGCGTACGACTCGGCCCGCGAGGCGTCGATGAACGCGCAGGTGTTGACGACCACGAGATCGGAGCCGGCCGGCTCGCCCACCAGCTGCCAGCCGTCCTCCCGCAGGAGCCCCAGCATCCGCTCGCTGTCCACGAGGTTCTTGGGGCAGCCGAGGCTCACCATGGCGAACGTGCCGCGGCAGGTGGCCGGATCGACCGGTCGCACGGCCGGCATGACGGCAGTCCCGACGCCGCAGGTCTCTCCGGAGTCGACGACGATCGGCAGGCGATGCATCAGGACCGCTCCGCGATCAGCTTGTCGAGCTCGTGCCGCAGCTTCGGCAGGATCTCGTCGTATGGGAAGGCGCCAAGTTCGGTGCTCCGCCGCTTGAGGTTCACGTGCGTCGGCCCGCACCACAGCCCGAGGTCGGCGTCGTCGGTCTCGCCCGGCCCGTTCACCCGGCAGCCCATCACGGCAATCGTGACCGCATGGTCCTTGGCGTAGGCCGTCATCTCCTTGACCTGCTTGGCCAATTCGATGAACGCCTCGTTCTCGACCCGCGAGCAGCTCGGGCAGGAGATGATGTTCAGCGAGGAGAGCCCGTAGTCGACCACGCTCCGGACCCGGCCGGCGGCGATGTCGGCGAGGATGGCGTTGGCTGCGGCGATCTCCTGCGGCTTGTCGGCGTTGGGCACGGTGAGCGACACGCGGACGGTGTCGCCGATGCCCCGCGAGATCAGCTGCTCGAAGGCGATCCGGGTCTTGATGATCCCGTCGGGCGGCATGCCGGCCTCTGTCACGCCCAGGTGCAGCGGCACGTCGGGCCGGGCTTCCGCAAATCGGCGGTTGACGTCGATCACCTTCCGCGGATCGGAATCCTTGAGCGACACGACGTAGCGGGTGAAGCCGATGGCATCGAGCAGCTCGCAGTGCTCGAGGGCGCTGGCGAGCATCGGGCCGATCGAATCGTCCTCCGCAAACTGCTCCTTCTTGGCCGGATCGACGCTGCCGCAGTTCACGCCCACCCGCAGGCCGCAGTCGTTGGCCGCCGCCACCTCGGCGATGAACTTCACCTTGTCTTGCCAGGGCTTCGTCGGCTCGTGATGGTAGAGGTGGCCGGGGTTGTAGCGGAGCTTATCGACGTGGGGGGCGACCTCGAGGGCGAGGCGGTAGTTTTCCTGGAGGTCGATGGCGAGGTTGGCCTCGGTTCCGGCCCGGATTGCCGGTAGGGCGGCGGCGTCCTTTTTCGAGTCGACGGCGATCCGCACCACGCCGGCCCCGGCGGCATGCAGGGCGTTGGCCTGCTCGAGCGTGGCGGCCACGTCCTGGGTGTGGGTGGCGGTCATGCTCTGCGGGGCGATCGGGTGCCCCGCCCCGATCGTGATCCTGCCGATCCGCACCGCCCGCGTCGGATTTCGCTGCACCTCGACCACGCCCGCTCCTTTCGTCACAGTACTCCTGGAAACGATAGCAGACCGGCGGCCGCCGGCGATACGCCCATGAAGTACGACCCGGTCCTCCATATCGTCCTCCACGAGCCGGAAATCCCGCCCAACGCCGGGAACGTGGGCCGCACGTGCGTGGCCCTCGCCGCCAAGATGTGGCTGGTGCGGCCGCTGGGCTTCAAGCTCGACGATTACTACCTGCGGCGGGCCGGACTCGACTATTGGGACGAGCTCGAATGGGAGGTGGCCGACTCCTGGGCCGACCTGCAGCCGCGGCTCGACGCCGCCGGAGCCGGCACCCGCTGGCTGTTTTCCGCCCGCGCCACGCGGCCCTACACCGGCGTCGCCTACCGCCGCGGCGACGTGCTCGTCTTCGGTGCCGAGTCCAAGGGCCTGCCCCGCGACCTCACGGCCGCCCATGCCGACACGCTGCTCACGATCCCCTCGCGGCCCCAGGTCCGGAGCCTGAACCTCGCCAACTGCGCCGCCATCGTGGCCTACGAGGCGCTGCGGCAATGGGGACCGTGACCGGCTTGTCCCCGGGTTTCCACCCGGGGCTTCTTGGTCCACACGCGCCCCACAAAAAGCCCCCGGCGGAAGCCGGGGGACTCCGGGTCACTCACCGCCCCGCTCACCATGCGCCGCCGTTTCGTCCCGGGGAATCACGTTCCGTCGTGCGGCATGGAAAACAGGATGGTTTTCATGACCGGTGTCCCCGGGTTTCCACCCGGGGCTTCTTGGAACTGGTCCTGCCCCGCCGCCCCGTCAATGCGGCCCGCCGTAGAGCGGCAGGTGACGGTAGTAGACCTCGAGCATCCAGGTGCAGAAGCAGGTCGCGTAGAGCCGGCCCGCGATGTGGCCCCACTTGTCGAGCGAGGGATCCCACGAGCCGGCGTCGCGGCCGCCCTTCACCTGGCGGGCCGGCAGCTCTTCGCGGAGCTTCGCGTTCCAGCGATCCCAGGCGGGCCCGCCCGTGTGGTGGGCCACCTGCGTCACGTAGTACCAGGCGTAGAGATCCTTGTCGTTCTCGAAGTCGAAGATGCTGCCCGCGACGAGCCGCTCGAGCCCCTCCACTAGCCGGGGGTCGTCGCGCTTCCAGCCCAGGTATTGCCGGCAGAGCAGCCCTTCGGCGGAGATGGCGGTCGTGACCTGCAGGGGCGGCACCTCGGGAGTTTCGCGGCGATAGCCGTAGCGTCGCCCCCCATCCACCGCCACGTTGTCGAGGAAGGCCTCGATCGCCTGGAACGTCTTCGCCGGCACATCGATGCCGGCCATCTCGGCGCTCTTGATCGCCATCATGTACCAGCCGGTCACCGACAGGTCGCCACTTTCGCCGGGCCCATACCGCCAGCCGCCGTTGCGCCCCTGGGCCTGGAGCGCGTAGCTCACCGCCCGCCGGGCCGGCATCTCGAAAGCCTGTTCCTTCGTCATTCCGTACAGCTCGCACACCGCGATCGTCGCTTGGGCGTGCGAATAGAGTGTGTGGTGGTGAGGAACGGGATTGATGTCGAAGTTGCCCTCGGGGAGCTGCTGGGCCACGAGCGCCTTCCAGCCGCGGGCCACGGCTGCCCGATGCCGCCCCTGCTTGGGCGTGTTGCCCGCCCCTTGC
Organism: Planctomycetaceae bacterium; assembly: GCA_021300535.1. Lineage (GTDB taxonomy): Bacteria > Planctomycetota > Planctomycetia > Pirellulales > UBA1268 > QWPN01. Next base: position 15,072 of record JAJTED010000083.1, read on the forward strand.
AGGGCCAGCAGCGCCATCGCCGAGGCTGCCAGTCGATTCTCCTGTGAGCCGGGGTCCATGTACGGCCCTTGCAGGCTCCACAGCCCGTCGCGGCCCTGCTGACGGATGAGCCACTCGAGCGCCCGGGCGACGGCCGCCTCGGTGGCGTCGCTGCCGCCGAACTGCTTGACGAGCGCCTGCCGCTGGCCTTCCTCGCGGCCATTGAGCAGCGTGCCGATGACCGGCGCCGACGACTCGCCCGTTGCCGCGCCCGGCGCCTCGGCGACCTCCGCCCGCGGCGGCGGCGCGGCGACCGGATCCTCGACGGGCGGCTTCTCGGTTTTCGCCTCCTCGACCTCCGGTTTTTCGACCGGCTCGGGGGTGGGCGGGATCTCCACGCCCTTGTCGTCCTCCTCGACGATCGACGATGCGAACGACAGATCGAGCGTGGGCCGTGACGGCCGCTCGTAGCGGATGGAGGCCAGCGCGAGCGCCAACAGTACGATCACGTGCAGCGACACGCTCACCGTAAGCGGCGGGCTGCGTCGCACGAAATCGTCGAACCGGGCCCGCAGCGACCGCCAGGAGAGCAGGTCGGCGTCGTAGGTCGTGTCGATGGCCTCGACGGGCCGCTGATCGATGAGCACCGGGCCGCCGGGGGCATCGTGCGGAGCGGCCCCCTGGTCCCATGGCAGCCCGCCGAGCAGCGTCTTGTGGGCCTGTGGGCCGGGCACCGGTGGGGGCGACGCCGGCCATCCGAAAGGCAGCGGTGGCGGTTGCGGGTTCATCGGCCGGCCGGCGAAAAGTGACGATTCTGTCGAGCGCAGCGGGCGGCGCTTTCTTTCGCGAACGTCTCCGTCTATTATTCCGAAGTCTTCATCGGCCGGATACGCCGGTGATGGACGGCAAAAACACCCATGACGGGCCCCGGCGGGCTGATTTTTGCGCGGCCTCCTGCCGCGTTTACGCCCGCCCGACCGTCATGGCCCCGGCGGGCTGATTTTTGCGCGGCCTCCTGCCGCGTTCACGCCCGCCCGACCGTCATGGCCCCGGCGGGCTGATTTTTTGCGCGGCCTCCTGCCGGGGGTCGGTCGTAGAACCGGCGTAATCTCCGAGGCACCCGCTGCAACCTCAACGGTAGCCGCGGGTTCTGTCGTTTCGTGCGGCTCTGTGCTGTCCGATACGGCTGCCTGCGGAGTCGCATTTCGCGTCGCAATCGCGTCGCAGGCTGCCACCCCGTTCGGACCCTCTGCCGCGATCGCCGCCGCGACGCTCGGCGCGCCCTTCACCACGTCCTCGAAGTGGTGGTCGCGCGACATGAAGAAGTGCTGCGCCGCGACCTTCGGCGAGTGTCCGAGCCACTTGGCGACGACGTGCGACGGGTCCCGCTCCAACCAGTCGGCCGCGCATGAGGCCCGCAGGTTCGGGAAGAGCCGCGGCCACACCTCGTGTCCAGCCTGAGCAATGCTCCGCTTGAGGTATGTTCGCAAGTTCACTGTCGCCCGGGCGTGACCAGCAGGACGCGATCGGGGCCATCTACGCGCGGCACTACGGTCCGGTCGCGAAGCAGGCCTGGCCGGAAGGCGTCAATTGGACCGGCGCCGAAATCAAGTCGTGCTGCAGGCTGGCGTCGCTGCTCGCATGATCCGCTCGTTCAGGCCGCGCCAAACGTCGTGCCCGTGGCGGTCACTGCGAGCGACAAGATCCAGGCTCTTCGCCAGTGGGCCTCGGGACGCTGCCTGTCGGCGGATCAGGCGGGTGCGTATTCGCAGCTGGGGAAGGCAGTGGCGGTCGGGTGCGGAAAGTGTGCGGGAGCCGGGGGTGAATTGAGCGTTGGGGACCGGCGGATGGCGTTCACCGGGCGTTGGGCTGGGGGTAAACTTCGGGTCGGCTACTGGGTCTCGAGCCCGTTTCGCCCCGTCTTTCCCTGTGACACGCGCCATGAACGTCCTCGCTCGCTATTCGCCGCTCGCTGTCGCCGTGATCGTGGCTGGGGGTTGGCTCGGACATTCGCGCTCGCTGGCTGACGAATTGCCCAAGGACACGAACAAGATCGAGAGGCTGACGCCGGAGCAGGCAGGAAAACTGGCGAGGAAGCCGGGCAAGGTTCTGCTCCTCAACGGCCTGACCACGCTGGACGCCGACACTGGCAAGGCCCTCGCGGAGTTCAAGGGCGATTCTCTGGGCCTCAGCGGCCTGACCACGCTCGACGCCGACACTGCCAAGGCGCTCAAGGAGTTCAAGGGCGAATATCTGTCCCTCTCGAACCTGACTACGCTCGAAGCCGACACAGCCAAGGCGCTCGCGGAGTTCAAGGGCGGATATCTGTTCATCGAGGGCCTGAGCACGCTCGACGCCGAAACCGCCAAGGCGCTCGCGGAGTTCACGGGCGCAATACTGTCCTTCAACGGCGTGACCACGCTCGACACCGACACCGCCAAGGCGCTCGCCGAGTCCAAGAGCCGTCTCATCTCCTTCCACGGCCTCACCACGCTCGACGCTGTCACTGCCAAGGCGATTGCCGCCATCAACACGTGGGATGGTCAACTCCCGAAACTAACCACACTCGACGCCGACGCCGCCAGGGCACTTGCGGAGCTCAAGGGCGAATGTCTGTCCCTCGACGGCCTGACCGCGCTCGACGCCGACACTGCCAAGGCGCTTGCCGCAATCAACAAGTGGAATGGTCAACTCCCAAGACTGACCGCGCTCGACGCCGAAGCCGCCAAGGCACTCGCGGCCATCGACAAGTGGGATGGTCAACTCCCGGGCCTCACCGCTTTCGAATCCTCTGATTCCGTCGCGATCGCCAAAGCACTCGCCACGCGGAAAGGTTCGCTGTCGCTCCCCAACCTCAAAAGAATCTCCCCCAAGACCCTGTCCGCCTTGATCACCAAGGAAGACGTCGAGATTCCCCTGATCGAGATGCTCGAACTCATCCCCGAACCCGACGGCAGCGCGACCGACGACTTCGTGATTCCCAGAGAGTTCGCAGAGCGGCAGAAGCAGAAGGCCCGGTAAGCCAGCCCGCCGCAAGTCGTGCTGCAGGCTGGCGTCGCTGCTCGATGTTCCGCTCGTTCAGGCCGCGCAGCACGCCGTGCCCGTGGCTGTCACTGCGGGCGACAAGATCGAGGCTCTTCGCCATTGGGCTTCCGGAAGATGTTTGTCGGCGGATCGGGCGGGGGTGTATGCGCGGGAGGAGGGTGGCAGTGGTGGTCGGGTGCGGAGAATGATGCGGGAGCCGGGGGTGAATTGAGCGTTGAGGAGCGGCGGATGGCGTTCACCGGGCGTTGGGCTGGGGGTAAACTTCGGGTTGGCTACTGGACTGCAAACCCGCCTGCCCGCGCCTACCGCATCGAGGCCCGCCATGAACATCCGCGCTCGCTTTTCGCCGCTCGCTGTCGCCGTGATCGTGGCTGGGGGTTGGCTCGGACATTCTCGCTCGCTGGCCGACGAATTGCCCAAGAACACGAGCAAGATCGAGAGGCTGACCGTCGAGGCGGCCGAGGTGCTCGCGCAGCGCAAAAACGCAAGCCTGCGGCTCGATGGTTTGACCGAACTCTCCGCCGACGCGGCCACGGCGCTCGCTCAATACCAGGGCGGCAGGCTGAGCCTCAAAGGCCTGACCACGCTCTCCGCCGAGGCCGCGAGGCCGCTGGCACAGTTCAATGGCATGCTGCAGCTCAACGGCCTGACCACGCTCTCCCCCGAGGTTGCCCAGGCGCTGGCGGAGCATCGAGGCGAAGGGCTCCAGCTCAACGGCCTGACCACGCTCTCCACCGAGGCGGCCAAGCGGTTGGCGGAACATCGAGGCGAAGGGCTCCATCTCGCCGGCCTGACCACGCTCACCCCCGAGGTTGCCAAGGCACTGGCGGAGCACCAAGGCAACGAGTTGTGCCTCAACGGCCTGACCATGCTCTCCACCGAGGCGGCCCAGGCGCTGGCGGAGCACAGGGGCGGCGGGCTGGGCTTGATTCGCCTGACCAATCTCTCCGCCGAGACGATCGTGGCGCTGACGCAGCACAAGGGCTTCCTGGCCCTCGACGGCCTGACCACGCTCTCTGACGAGGCGGCCCGGGCGCTGGGGCAGCACGCAGGCGAAGGGCTGGCCCTCAACGGACTGACCGCGCTCTCTCGCGAGCAGGCCACGGCGCTCGCGGAGCACAAGGGTAAATCGTTGTTCCTCGGCGGCCTGAAGGGGCTCTCCGCCGAGGCGGCCCAGGCGCTGGCGCAGCACAGAGGCGAACGACTTTCTTTGAGGGGTCTAACCGCGCTCTCCGCCGAGGCGGCCCAGGCCCTGGCAGCGCACAAGGGCCAAGAGTTGTATCTCGACAGCTTGACCACACTCTCCGACGAGGCGATCCAAGCCCTGGGGCTGCACCAGGGGCCGGTTTCCATAAACGCACTTCTGCGGAACGAGGTTGTCGCCAGGCAACCGTTGAGCCCCCAGACCGCAAAGGCGTTGGTCCTTTTTCTGCAGGGAGACCTCAGTGGCATCACCGCCCTCGACTCCCCTGACTCCGTCGCCATTGCCAAGGCCCTCGCCGCAACGAAACGCCCGCTGTTCCTGCCCAACCTCAAGAAAATCTCCCCCAAGACGCTCACAGCCCTGATCGAAAAGCGGGACGTCGAGATTCCACTGATCGAGACGCTGGAAATAATCGCGGAACCAGACGGCAGCGCTACCGAGGACTTCGTGATCCCGGAGTGGCTGGAAGCGAGGCAGAAGGAGAGGGCCCGGTAAGCCAGCCCGTCTCAAATGGGCGTACCTCGCCCATCTCGCTTGCCCCGGCCGACGGAACGGTCGATTTCGCCATAGGTTTCCCGGCCGCGAGCCGCTGCATGCATGCAGCGAGAGCGGATGAAACAGGTGTTGAGCCTCGCAACCAGCAACGCGGTGGCCGCGGCGGCCACGCCGGCGCCGCTGCCGGGAAGCCGGAATCGTCGGATGAGCGAACCCGCGTCGCTCCCCGGGAGGCCGTCCGCATTCCCTCGACTCGCGGCTTTTGCTGTTGCCGGTTCTCCAATCGTGCGCTCGGCTTGACATGCACGTGTCACGAGAAGCCCCGGGTGGAAACCCGGGGACACCGGGTGTGAAAACCACCCCGCCGTCCATGCCGGATGACCGCACGCAATGTCCCGGTTCAAACCCGCGCAGCATGGCACCCGGGAAGGCATGCGACCCGGAGTCCCCCGGCTTCCGCCGGGGGCTTTTTGTGCCGTTCGCGCGCGTTCCGAGAAGCCCCGGGTGGAAACCCGGGGACTCCGGGTGTGAAAACCATCCCGCCGTCCATGCCGGATGACGACACGCAATCGCCCGGTTCAAACCCGCGCAGCATGGCACCCGGGACGGCATGCCACCCGGAGTCCCCCGGCTCCCGCCGGGGGCTTTTTGTGCCGTTCGCGCATGTCATGCCGAGCGCATGACTGGAGAACGCGCAACACCAAAACTCGCGACTCGGGCTTCAAGGAACAGAGCCGCCAAACCCGACAGACCGGAAACGCACCACCAGTCCCAAGAGGCAGACCGGCTCAACGACAGCGCAGAGATGCGCGAGTGACGCCCAACTCAAATCAGTGGGCTTCACTCGTCTTCTCACTGCTTTCGCTCCTGCCGATCGTGGGGCTGGGATCACGACACGGGACACGAGTGAACAAATGAGCGCCGGGTGATTGGTAGGAAATCACAGCCTCTACTATTCACACACACCGTCGCCAGCCAAGAACCTTTTCCAGCCCGGGCCGACGACAGTCTGCGCGGCGGCCAGCACCAGTCAGTCGCCTTTCGCCAGCGGCTCATCAAGAGCGTCCGAGAGCATGTCGAAATACTCGGTCTCGAACCATGCCTTGAAGAGGGCGAAGTCGTGGAAGTCTGGGCGCTGCTCCAGGTCCAGATGCCGCGCCGACACCTCCTCATAGAAGATCGCCGCGGGTGACTCCTGCAGGACCGCGTCTTGGTCTTCCGGGTAGTCGCACTCGCCGATCAGGGAGACCGACTTTTCGCTGTGGCCTGGGAGCCAGAAAACATTGCGGTTTCCAGACGACGCATGGCATCGACATCGCCCTCTTCCACACGCACGGCAGTTTGCCGGAGCCCACGTTCACCAGCAGATTTTGCTGCCGAGGCTTACGGAACAGGGGCGGCTCTATCTCGGCTTCTCCCCTGGCGTCTTGCTCTTCCGCTCGATGCGTTTCAACTGCGTGGTGGATTTCTCTTCGTTGAGCGTTAGGACACCATCGGCAATGGTTCCGCTCCAAGCCTTCCCTGCGAACGTGACCCTGCCGTTTTCGGCCTTCGCGGTTGCTTCCTGCTTGGTCTTGCCGTCCCAGCCTTCGCCGGGGAAGCCGCCTTCGAAGATGCTGACGACGAACTGGTCGTTGCCGCGGGCGACCACCTGGGCGGCGATGGTCCGGGGCGGCGCATTGACGCCCGTTATCCTGGCTTTGTACTCCCCTTCAATCTTCATCTGGGGCTTGGCCTTGGCGGGACCAATCACCACCTTGACCGGTTCGTCGGCTGCACAGGCAAGCAAGCCGCAGTAGGCAAGACACGACAGCACGGCACACCAGCGTTTCACGAGGCACCTCCCTGACAAGGCTTTTGATTTTCGTTGGGTAAGGTTCGAGTAACGTGCCCGGCTTTACCCATGGGCACTGAGAATAGGTCGGCCAACGGGACTTCGGCAAGCGTCTGCCGAGCGGGGTGGATCATGAGAAGCAGCCGCCTGAGCTGGTCGGGCTGGATGCGGTCCGATCGGGGAGGTGCCGCGGAGCTTCTCGGCAGTTCTTCGCGCGATCCCGGCGGCTGAACATTCGGTCTAGTCACGAGTTGGATGCCCGCGTCGAACAGGGCCAGCAGACGATTGCGGGCATCGAGCCGCCGACGCTCAGGGACTCAAACAGGCTCCGCGCGACAGTCGCCCGAGACTTCGAGCAGATTCAGGCCCGTGTTGGTGACCTGCTCGTGAATCGGCCCCGCAGGAACATTCTCAGCCGCGGGCAGACGGGGGCGGGCCAGGCCGGCGCCGCTGCCGGGCAGCCCGAATCGTCGGATGAGGGAACCCGCGTCGCTCCACGGGAGGCCATCCGCATTCCATCGGCTCGCGGCTTTTGGTGTTGCGCGGAGGAGTTCAACAAAGGTGCGCCGCTGCAGGGATCCAGCAGCGAATCGTGTTTTGACCACCCGTACACAGGCGATCGGTCCCGTCACCGGCCCGAGAAAGCCCCGGGTGGAAACCGGGAGCATGCTGCACGCGAACCCGCGGCCTCGTGCCGCGGTTCGCTTGGCGGGCCGCCGCCCGCTTGGAATCAACCCGGCCCTCCGGGCCTGGCACGCACAAAAAGCCCCGGGTGGAAACCCGGGGACTCCGGGTGTGAAAACCACCCCGCCGTCCATGCCGCATCACTCAACGCAATTGCCCGGTTCAAACCCACATCGCATGGCACTCGGGAAGGCATGCGACCCGGAGTCCCCCGGCTCCCGCCGGGGGCTTTTTGTGCGATGGTCGCGCCCGAGAAGCCCCGGGTGGAAACCCGGGGACTCCGGGTGTGAAAACCACCCCGCCGTCCATGCCGGATGACGACACGCAATCGCCCGGTTCAAACCCACATCGCATGGCACTCGGGAAGGCATGCGACCCGGAGTCCCCCGGCTTCCGCCGGGGGCTTTTTGTGCCGTTCGCGCATGTCATGCCGAGCGCATGACTGGAGAACGCGCAACACCAAAACTCGCGACTCGGGCTTCAAGAAACGGAGCTGCCGAACCCGACAGACCGGAAACGCACCACCAGTCCCAAGAGGCAGACCGGCTCAACGACAGCGCAGCGATGCGCGAGTGACGCCCAACTCAAATCCTTAAATCCTTAGAAGGCTTCACGTCCTCGGCGAACTGCCGGAGCCGGAAGTCACCCGAAGGTTCTGCTCAGGAGGCCAAAGGTTAAACGAGCAGGAAAAGTGGATTCGCGAGCGAAAACGCCGGATGCTAAAATCGGAGGTGCGTGCCATAACCTGTTCCGGACTGCGAGTCCTGGCCGCTTCTACGGCCTTTTCTGCGACGAGAACCCTATGGCACTGCTGTTGCAATTCATCCTGTTCGGTCGTCGTCGGCGGATGACGGACGGGGGCCGGCGGCGCAGCCGCCGTTCGGCAGGCGGCACCCCGGGCCTCGAGGGCCTAGAGCCGCGGGCCATGCTCGCGGCCGACGACGTCCTCGTCGGTTTCGTTGGCAATCGGGTCGTGCTCACGCTTGACCCGCGAGGCGCGACGATCACGAACCTCGCCACCAAGTACGACGCACCGGCAGCCAGGCTGACGATCACCGCCGCGACGGCGGGCTCGCTTGCCATGGCCGCTCCGGTCAACGGCATCTCCGTTGATGCCCTGGCCGACACGATCACGGTGGACCTGAAAAAGATCAGGAAGTTCGCGGGCCTCTCGATCGTCGGAGGAGCAAACACCGATTCGGTCACGATCGGCCCCGGCGGTGTGAACCTCGCCGCCATCGGCCGAGGGGCGGCCGCGCAGGGCTTGGTCATCGACACCGGCGCGGGGATGGGCGACAGCATCACCATCGCCGGTCAGATCGTGGCGAAGGGCGCGGGCGGCGTGCGCCTCGCGACGAAGTCCGAGGGCGTGACGCACGGGATTCTGCTGGCGTCCAGCGTGGTGACCGCCGGAGGCTCTCAGTCGTTCGGCGGCGCCGTCACGCTCCTGAACGGCGTGGCCCTTCAGGCCGGCGGCGACATCGCCTTCGCGTCCTCGGTCGATGGGTTCGGCAGGCTGCGGCTCACCGCCGGACGGGCGATCACGATGGCAGGTGATGTCGGCAGTCGGCTGCCGCTGCAGGGCATCACGCTGGCAAAAGCCAGCCGCGTGCTCGTCGGCGGAGGGTTCGTGCTGGACGGATCGGGCACCGCCGCCGGCACGAGCGGTCTCGTGATCGGGGCGAACGTCCACAATGTCGTGTTCTCTCGGCTTTCCGACGCCCGCACGATCAGCGGATTCGGCGGTGCCGGCATTCGCTTCGTCGGCGGATCGACGGGATCCCGGATCACGGACGTGGCGAGCTTGGGTAATGGTGTCGGGCTGCTGGTCGGCCCCGGCGTCTATCGGGGCACCGTTATCTCCGGCAGCTCCTTCAGCGGCAACGTCGGCCACGGCGTGTCGCTCCAGGCTGCGCGAGGCCTCACGATCGGCGGTCGAAATTCGGGTGCCGGCAACGAAATCGTCTCCAACGGTGGATTCGGTGTCGCGGCGATGGGGCCGTGCACAGGTTCGCTCGTGGTGGGAACCGAAATTGGCGACAACGCACTCGGTGAGGTCGAGAATTACCTTGCGAGCACCCTCTCGGGCAACCTGCTTATCCAGAACGCCACACGCCTGCGGCTTCAACTGAACGAAGTGGGGCGGGCAGTCTATCGGGCGCAGAAGGCGCGAAGCTATTCCTTCGACGTCGGGGTCGAGGCCTTCGTGGTGTCAGCCCGTTCGACCGGGTGGCTCGACACCCGCACCGCCGCGCTCGACGTCGATGCCTCCGTCGGATTCTTGGTGCCGCCGCCGGGGACGATGATCCCGTCGGGGATGCAGCGGACCGTGCTCGGCGAGAACCGTCTTGCCATGTCGCTGACGCCTTTGAAGACGCTTCCCGGGATCGGCTTCGCGAGGAGCGTGCAGTATGTCGGTAGCGACTCGTATGGCCGGCATTATCGGGCCGTCGTGGGGCTCTCGACGTTCGCGGGCATGATCCCGCTGGCCGATCTGGAGGCTGCCCCGCGCATCGGCCGCGACGGGAGCCCCGTGCCGGTGGATGTGTGGGTGAACGCCCAGGGCAACGTGACCCGGATCGCGGGTGCGTTCGCGGGCGGCACGTTCACGATGTCGCTGCGCGGGCAGGGTGCGACAGGGTTCGTGCCGGCGATGGCCCCGGCGCCGGTCGCGGCAGTGACCGTGGCCACCGCACGAGCGGCTCCGGCCGCTGCGGGCATCCGCGGAGGCGGCGGTCCAAGCCTGCCCGGAACGTCGAACGGCGTCAGCGGCGTGCAGGTGGGCCGCTCCACGCTTGCGATTCCTTATGGCGGCGGCGTGCAGGCGCCTGCCGATTGGTACTTCCCGACGCAGGCCGACGGCGGGATCGAAGCCCAAGGCATGATCTGGCTGCAGCATGCATCCGGCGGCACCGGCGGCTCTCTCTCCGCGCTGGCCGTCGATCTCGCCCGGCAGACCAACAGCATCGTGGTGGCGCCGTCGCTGCCGGCCACAATGAACTGGTCGCGGGCTGGCGAACCCGTCCGGCAGGCTGTGGCGTCGTTGTTCGAGGGCGACCGGTCGGCGCTCGTCGGCAGCGCGGCGGTGGCCGGCTATGCCGGGCAGGCCAGCGGACTCACGGGGAAGTTCGTGCTCGCCGGTCATTCCGCGGGCGGCGGCTTCGTGACAGCGGTCGCGGCCGCCTACGTGGACCGCAACCCGGGTTCGACCAACCTCGTCGGCGTGATCATGGAGGACGGCGTCGCGTACGGCGCGTTCGACGGCAGCGGCAATTTCGCGGCGCAGGTGGCCGCACTCGATTCCCGTTCCATCCCCGTCTATCAGCTTGCGGCGCCCGCGCAGCTCTGGAACGCCTACGGTGCCACCACGAGCGCGCTTCTGACGGTGGATCCCGGCAGGTTTCGGGGCGTGGTGCTCACCGGCGGTTCGCACGTTGACGCCATCGTGGGCAGCAACCTAGCCGACGACATCGTGGCCCAGCGGGTGACCACGCGGTCGCTGCCCAGCAATGCGGCGGCCGCCCGCCTGCTGACCGCCGGCTGGATCAACGACCTGTATGCGGGCGCCGTGCCGGATGATCCCTCGTATGGCTTCTATGCCGCGGCGAATCGCCCGCTCCTGCTGGGCGATGCCGCGGCGACCGGGCTCCCCAGCCCGGTCGCAAACATGTGGTCGGCGGGCGAGTGGAGGCTCGATGCGGAACTGTCCGCCATTGGCGGGCTGTCCGGCTTTGAGCCGGAGCCCGCGGTCAACAGCGGCAGCAACGGCCTCTCTGGAGCCTCCACCCCGTCGCTCAGTAACGGCGTGACCGGCGTGAAAACCGGCACCGCGTCGCTGGCCATTCCGCTTGGCCCCAGGGGCTACGTGACGTCGGCGGATTGGTACTTCCCGACCCAGGTCGACGGCCAGGTCTCGGCCAACGGCGTCATCTGGCTCCAGCCCGGCGAGGTCCGCGACGCGGCGGCCTTCGCGGCGCTGGCCACCCGGATCGCGGGGCAGACCAACAGCATCGTAGTCGCGGCCGCGATCAGTTCCTTCGAGATCCCGACCCGGCCCGGGTGCTTCCTGGGCAGTGCAGCCATGCAGCAGGCGGTCGCCGGCATGATGCTCGGCGATCGCGGAGCGCTCGTCATCAGTGCGACCGCCGCCGGCTATCAGGGGGTGCTGCCCGAAAAGATCCTGCTTGCCGGTCAGCGCATGGGCGGCGGCTTTGCCGTCGAGGTGGCGGCACGCACCGTCGACAACGGCGCCGCCGAGCACGTGCTGGGAGTGGTGATGTTCGACGGGGTGGCCAGCCCGAACCAGTTCCCCGCATCGCTCGCGACGATCGATTCCTTGGGCATCCCGGTCTACCAGATCGCCTCGCGGCCGCAGGCCGCGAATCACTGGGGCCGCACCACGGAGCAGCTTGCGGCACTCCACCCCGACCAATTCGTCGGCGTTCAGTTTGACGACGGCAGCACGCTCGACGCCATAGTCACGCTCGCCACCGGCTGGATCAACGATATCTACGCCGGGAACGGACCGACCGCTCCGCGGTACGGCATCTACGCGAATCCCAACGACGGCTCATTCGTCGCCAACCAGCCGATCATCATGGGCGGGACGGGGGTCACCGTACTCCCTGCGCCGCCGCCGGTCGACATCAATCAGTACGCAGGCACGTGGCACGAACAGGGCAGCGTGAAGCAGGGGCCCCTTATCGGGCTGGTCAACACCACGGCTGTCTTCACGCCCCAGCCGAACGGCACCATCGATGTGGAGAATTCCGGCACCTACGGGCCTAATGGCCCGGCGTGGAAGGTCACCAGTTCTGCGGTCCCAGTCAACGCCGCCAACACCCGCCTCAACGTGAGCTTCTCCGGCGAGCCCAGCAGGGACGGGCCGGGCAACTACTGGATCCTGGACTACGCCCCGGACTACAGCTGGGCGATCGTCAGCGACCCGACCGGGACCTCGGGATCCATCCTCACCCGTGACCAGGACATCCCTGAGGCCGAGTACAAGGCGTTGGTGGCCCGGGCGTATCGGCTCGGTGTGCGGCGCACCATCACCCCGACTCCGCAGCACCCGACCATCCCGCCGGCGTGACCGCTGCCTTGACCCGCGACGATGCCGACCAAGGGCACGGCTTGAACATCCCCCGAGTCGGCTCGGGCCCGTCTCTTTACCGGGCGCCACGCTGTCGTCTCGCGGCCCCCCTGCTCCAGAGAACGGGATGCCGAGGTATCTGTCATTCGGCGGTTCAAAACCAGCCACCGTGCGGGGAGGTATGGGCCGGAAGAATCCTGTTGTTCGGACCTGTTGGCAAGGGGTTGTGATCAGGTCGCAGGGGTCTGATCGGTCGTCGCGCCGGTGTCGTTGGCCGGTTTCGCCCAACGTTCCCTTCGGGATCGGCACCGAGGCGAGAGGGTGCGGCGGAGTCTATGGCGGATCCACCGGTCGGCCGTCGTCGATCCAGGCGAGCCGCTGCCAGGTGCCGTAGCGAGGCGGAGTCGTGCTCAAGTCGACAAGGCTTTCAACCGTATCGTCGATGAACCCCACATGGCCGTCGCAAAAGAGCACGTTCACCCCGCCGCGATGGCGGCTCGTCGCGCCCGACTCACAGGGCAGATTCATCACCGGATTGTCGTTTGGCGAGGGCAAGTTGGAATAAACCGAGCACCCCCAGTCGTTGACGCTATCGATATCCTCAACGCGGCGCGGAAGCCGATCCGGCTGGGTGGCGTTCGGCGACACAGCCGCATGGAGCATCTGCATGCCCGCGTCGTTGAACCAAAACGCACCACGGCCATCGCGATCGGAGACGCCGCGGAGATACTCGGCGACGGCAATCGTGTTTGCCAGTCCGTCTTTGATCGTTTGGGCCGTGGCACCCTGCGAAAAGCCAAATACAGCGCGGCGGTCCGAGGATGCGCGCGGAGGGAGCGGCAGGAGACTCCTGTTGGTCCAACCGGTCGTATCGAGGCGACTAATTGCTCCTTCCACGTTCGTGCCTGAAAAGATGCCGAGATAGTTCGACTTGGCGAGTCGCAGCACGCCCACCTGCGGCAAATTCCCGATCACCGGCGACGACCAGAGGGGGCCGGTCTGGTTGTCGGACGGGCAGAGAAACGGCTGGATCGACCTGCCATTCACGCGGGCGTAAAGGGAGCGGACGTCGGCTTCTGTCAGGCTTGGATTTGCCGGGCTCGGAATGCGAAAGAGAGGCCCGCGAAGACCGTCGTAGTAGGCCTGCTCCTCGACCCGCGGCAGCAGTTCGTGCAAAAAATACGTCCAGTCGAAAAACCCGAACTTTGCGACTGGGCCGGTGAGGGCGGTCGAACCGGTTTCCTGGTCGCCCGATCGCCAGGCGCTCGCGAAGATTCCCGGGGGGAAGGAACCCGCCGCCGACTCGTAGCCGGCCATCGCGACGCCGATCTGCTTGAGGTTGTTGGTGCAGACCGTGCGCCGGGCCGATTCCCGTACCGATTGCACGGCCGGAAGCAGCATCGCCACGAGGATCGCGATGATCGCGATCACCACCAGCATCTCGACGAGCGTGAAGCCGCGGCGGAGTAAAGTAGGCGCAGGGTTTTTCATGGGACGCTATTTTTCCCTGCCAATCTCCCCGGTATTGGCGAGCACGTTTCCGGGGGGGTCGTTGGGCACCATAAGCATGTCCCAGATTTCGTCACGAAATTGCACCGTCCCCGACATCAGGATGCCGCCGAGGCCGGTGGGATTGTAGGTGTCTCTGCCATATTCACGGCCGGCCACGTCGGGATCGCATTGCTCGCGGCGGGTGACCCGCGGCGAAATGCCCCGCACCGACCCGTCGCACATGACCACGTTGAGCACCTCGTGGTTGGCCTGTAGCCGGAACTTATTGCAGCCGGAGAGCGCGGGCCGTTGCTGGAACATGAGCGTGTTGCCGTAGCCCATGGACAGGGCAGAAGCGTACCACTGATCGGCTGCCGAGGTGCCGGACGCCCTCACGTCGATCCCGAATGAGTGTTCGTCGCCGGGTTCATTCGTCGGAAGGAAGGCATACCGGAACGAGTTGCCATCGTCGCACCGCCGCATGCCCTCGCCGAACATGATCGTGTTGGACAGGCCATCCACGATGTGGGCAAACCGCCGCGGATCGAGGCCGAGCGTGCCCGAACTCATGTGGTGAAACTCGGGCGGCAAACCAGAACCCGCAGCAGCGGAACGGGCCCGAGGAAATCGCCCGCCCATGTTCTGATCCAGCGGCGACGCGCCGGCTGCGCTCAGAATCCGCCCTCCGGCGCACGCCGTGCCAGGGGCCGTGCCACTACATCGCTGAAACCTGACGAAGGCATGGGCATTGGCCATGTAGTTGGTGAGCGACCAACGCACGTTGCCGCGGCTCTTGTTTGAGGCTTCCGCGGTCATCCGCATGGTGTTCGGCGGCACCCCGGAACCGTCGGCGCTGCACTGCAGCACGTCGAGTGACTTCGCCGCCTGTGCGGTGTCAAAACCGGGGGGAAGGCCACTGTTCGTGAGAACGTCGGTCGGCGGTTGCGGAATCTGCTCAAATACGGCCGGTATCGCGGGAGTGCCCCTGCCCGGATTGGTGATTATCGACCGCACTTCGAAGATGGTGCCGGTGATCACGAGACCAACGTTGGTCGAAGAGTAGACCAGAACCGCGTTCGTAGAGGTGGTGTACGTCGGGGGTTCGTAGTCCGGGCTCTGGGGAATGGCCGGGGAAATCATTGTGCCCGTGGTAAAACTGGTCAACTTGATCGTTCCCGTCGTCGACAGCGGAAACCCGTCAGAGAACGTCTGTTCGCCGAGGTGTGGCAGCAGGTGCAAGATCCAGGGCCCGAACCTCTGCCCGCCCGCATTCCTCATGCTGCCCCAGTAAGGCGGCATCGAGTCGTTCAGATGGTGAAACTGCTGAACGGCCGACCCGAGCTGCTTGAGGTTGTTGCCGCACTGGGCCCGACGGGCAGACTCGCGGGCCGACATCACCGCCGGCAGCAGCAGGCCCGCGAGGATGCCGATCACGGCGATCACGACGAGCAGTTCGACAAGCGTGACTCCGCGGCGGCGGGAACAGGCCAGATCAGTCAGCCGTGCTTGCGACATGATGCGTTGCCCCGGGCGTTGGGTGTGGCCCCCCGGCCGACATCAGACGATTTCGACCCGGCCACTTCCAAAATATTACCCGTATCTTCCGCGAACGGAAAGCGGGAACAGTCGAACGCGTCGCCCATGGCACGCCCCCCGGCTGGCCGTGGCGGGGGCTTCGGAACGCCGCTCGCGGGCCAATCAGGACCGCCGCCGAGACGCTACGTAAACCGAAGCCGCGATCCCGATGAGGGCCAGGGTAACCGCCGTCGGCTCGGGAACATACTGGAGGACGATGTTATTGCTCGACTGCACGACGTTGAACGTGTTGGTGTTGCGGGAGGAGGCGGAGAATGCCTCACCCGTCGAGTCGACCCAGCTTGCCGGATTGTTCGCGAGCTGGAAGTTGCTGAAGTTTGTCGTCGTGCCGGTGACGGTAAAGAGCGTCCATTGCCGGGACTCGCTCCAGAACGCATTGTCCCAGTCAACAACGCCGACCCCGGTGCCACCGAAATTGAGGGTCAGCGTTGTCAAGGCAGCGAAGTCGAGCGTGCCGCCGACGTTGATGCCGTCGTACAAAGCGCCCCGACTGCCGAGAGAATCGGTATTGCCCCACAGCTCCCAGATCACCTGCGACGTGCCGCCCGTATAGGTGAGGTTGGTCGAGAACGTCTCGATGCCGGGCGAGTTGCCCGGGGAATGAATGCCGGCGATCGTGGCGTTGCCGCCGATCGTGCCCGAGCCCATGAGCGTCGCGCCGGCAGCCACGGAGAGGGCGCCTTCCGCGAGGCGACCGTTCACGACGAGCGTGCCTTGGTTGACCGCCGTGTTGCCGGTGTAAGAGTTTTGACCGGAAAGCTCGAGCGTGCCGAGGCCGGTCTTGGTGAGGCTTCTGGCACCGCTCGAGCCGGTGCCGATCACGCCGCTGACGGCGAGCCGCGCCGAGGCAGCCACGTCGAACGTGCTGTTGTCGTCGAGGGCGACGCTCGCGGAGATCTGGTGGCCGGTGCCGACCACGTTTACGGCGGCCGTACGCGAAAAGGTGCGAAGGTTGAAAGTGCCATTTGAGAACGCCGAACCAAGCGTCATGGGCGTGCCGGGGTCCATCCGGTTGTCGCTGTTGATCGCCAGAGTTCCGGCGACGACTTTGACGGACTGGATCGACGCGGGCACGCTCGCTGCAAAGACCACCTCACCTGCGTTGCCGAGGGAGCCGATCGTAAAGTTGACTGCGGGAGACGTTCCGCCGGTGGAGTCTTGCCAAGTGCTTGCGAACTCAACAGTACCGCTGTTTGAGGCCTGAAGCGTGACGTCGCGGCCGAGCCTGATGTCCGTCCCAACGCTGTTGAACCGCGAATTTCCGGCCCCATAGCCGCCGAGAACCACGACCTGATTACTGCCGGTGTTGACGGCAAGACCACGGGACACCGTTCCACTCTCCACGAGGAGTCCGGCGGTGCCTGTCGTCGCAGACGAGTCGCCGACAAGCGGCAAAACGTTTGCGTCTCCGCCGAAAGGGCTAGGGCCCGTCTGGCCTACCGACCCCACGATCACGCGCCCATCGAGAACCCGCAGCTGTCCGCTGTAGCTGCTGTTGCCCGTGAGTCGCCAGGTGCCAGCCCCGCTCTTGGTGACGCTCGCGACGCTAGCGTCGATCGACGGCAGCGAATTG
>JAJTED010000194.1 GCA_021300535.1 Planctomycetaceae bacterium
GAGCACCCGGCCCCCGGCCCGCGGCGGCCAGGTCCACTGTTCCCGCCGGCTTTCCCGCTCCCGCGACGTGGAGACCAGCCGCGTGAACGCGTTGATGTTCACCCACGCGCCGAGAAACCGGTCGACGACACTGGAGAGCAGGTAGGCCGCGCCGTCCGAGAACCGCTCCTCGTCGAGTTCGAGGCGGATCTCCACCCCCTGACAGACGCCGCCGCGTTCCCCGACCCGGGCCGCCACGCGGCGGCTCGACACGCCCACGATGCCCTGGATCCACCGCTGCTTCTGGTCGTAGTCGTCGATGTCCTCCAGCAGGTAGAGCCGGAGCATCTCCCGCAGGGCCTGCGGCGCGCGGCCGTCGCCGGCGTCGGCCAGCGAGAGGTGGTTGAGCGACAGGTGCGAGATGATCCGCCACGCGGCACCGCGGCCGGGGAGCGTTCGCAGCGGCCGCGTGGGCCGCGTCAGGCACGTGACCGTGCCTATGGGCCCCTGGCCGTCCGGCAGCGTGAGCCGCGGCCGACCCACCGCGAACGGCAATCGGGCGGGCAGATTGCGGTTGGTGCACACGGCCCGCATGTGGACGACCAGGTCGGCCACGGCGGCGGGGCCGCCGATCTCGTCCACGAGCGAGAGCCATGTGTCGGTGGCCGCGTCGGTCACACCGTCGGGCCGCGGCTCGCGGTGCGTCCGCCGGGACGCCAGCCACCGCAGCCGCCGCCGTGGCCCGATGGCGGCTGCCGACGGTGTCTCGGCGGCCGCCGCCACGGCGTAGAAAGGCAGCACGTCCACGGGATCCTCGCCCGCCGGCCCGGCCTGCACGGATTCCAGCGAATAGACCTCCACCGCCCGTGGCCGACGCGCATCGGGCGTGATGCAGTATTCACTTCGCGCGCCGTCGATCCGCATCGGGTCGAGCTGCTGGGTGAACAGGTTGACGATCGGTGTGCACCCCAGACGGATCGCCTGGGGCGACAAGACCCGCTCCAGTTCGCGGCTGGTGGCCGAGAGCAGAATCGACACGTGCATTGTTCTGCCGATCCGGCCGATCACCTGCGGGGTGAGGCCCTTGAGATCGACGAACAGGAATTTCTGCGGCAGCGCGAAAAACTCCGACAGGAGCCGGTACCCCGAGAAGCTCCGCGGATCGTGCGGAAGCGCCGCGTCGGCCGGGTCGAACCCGGCGGCCACCAGCCGGTCCCGCGGCAGCACCACGGCCTGGGCATCGGCGGGCCCGTCGGCGATCACCACGCCCAGGCATCTCGTGAGCAGCAACTCGAAGAGTTCGTACATCGACTGCCCGGCTTCGGCATGGAGGTGCAGCCGCAACGAGTCGAGCGGCATCTGCCCCACGCGGACCTCGCTGGAGAGCGTCTCGATCACCACCGAGAGGACGGCCACGGTGCCGGCCGGAGGCACGATCGGCAGTTGAAACGGCGGCCCCGCAAGCCCTGCCGCGGCCACCCTGAGCGGCCAGATCCGCTGGTCGAAGCAGGTGCGGTAGCGACACTGCTCGCCTTCGACCTCCTCGGTCTCGATACGGCTGCCGCGGGGCACGCGGTAGCCGGCCGTCAGCTGCGCCTGCTTCGGATCGATGGCGAACTCCGCGATGGCCAACGACGGCACGGGCCGCAGGTAGTGGGGGTAGAGAAGATCGAGCAGGCCGTCGGTGAGTTCGGGGTAGTCGTCGTCGAGCCGTTTCTGGACGCGGGCGGCCAGAAACGCCACGCCTTGCAGCATCCGCTCCACGTGCGGATCCTGCGACTCATCGCGGCCGAGACTGAGACGGCCCGCGATCTTGGGATGCCGCTCGGCGAACTCGCCCGCCAGCGACCGCAGGATCGCCAGTTCGCGGTCGTAGTAAGGAAGCAGATCGTCGCTCATTTCGCACCCTCCACGGCGAACTCCCCGCTCGACACATCGAGCGACGTCGAGAACAGCACCGGCTCCCGCAGCGGCTCCACGACGAGCACGGCCTCGATCTCGAACCGCACGCGGCGGTCGATGGGCTGCTTGCCCTCCGCGTCGATGACGGGCCGCACCCGCACCCCCTGGAGACGCGGCTCGAAGGCCTGGATCGACTCCTCGATCAGCCGGCACAAGAGTCCGAGGTCGTGGTCTTCCCGAACCTCCATGCTCTGCAGGTCAGGCAGCCCATAATTGAGCAGCGATGTTTTCAGGTTGGCATACGCCTCCGGAATCGTCGCCAGCAGCCGGTGGGCGTTGAGCAGGTTCTGCAGGTCGCGGCAGAGGCTCGTCTTGAGCACGCGGACCACCTGCACGTCCCGCCACGCCGGCTCCCGGCTCTCCTCGGGATGGTCGTCGAGCAGCCGGTCGAGCAGGCTGGGGAGGAGTTGGGTCTCGTTGCGAATCGCCTTCGACATTTTCGAATCCTACCCTCGAGTCCGGCCTTTCCGCCACGCGGGCTCGGCCGGCCTGACGGCCTCCGTGCTACAACATCGTCCCGTCCGGCAGATCTCCGAGAAACCGCGACCGTGCCGTCCCCAACCTCCCCGTCCGCCGGCTACGTCACCGATGTCGCCTACCTGCCGGGCTACTACCCCTTCATGGCCCCGGCCCGCATGCGATATGTCGCATCGCTGCAGGGCATTCGGCCGCCCGCGGTCAGGGAGGGCTTCGATTTCCTGGAACTCGGCTGCGGCTTCGGCAGCACGCTCCTGACGCTCGCGGCGGCGAACCCGCAGGGCCGCTTCACCGGCGTCGACTTCATGCCCGTGCACACCGACCACATCGCGCGGGAGGTCGCCGCCACGGGCCTGCGCAACGTGCGGGTGCTGTGCGCCGACTTCGCGAACATGCCCGCCGATCTGCCGGCGTTCGACTTCATCGCGCTGCACGGGGTGTTCAGCTGGGTTAGCCCGGAGCTGCGGGCATGCGTGCTCGAGATCATCCGCCGGCACCTCAAGCCTGACGGCATCGTCGAGGTGACCTACAACTGCATGCCCGGCTGGTCGAGCCTGCTCCCACACTGGACGGTGTTCCATGCAGCCGAGGTGCTCGCAATGTTCGGCTCGATCGGCCTCGGGCACGCGGGCCGCCTCCCCTATCACCACAACCACTGGGAACTCTGTGCGAAGCCGCACTTTGCCGGACAGTTCCAGGGAGCCGATCTCGCCACGGTCGAGACGCTCAAGGATCACCACGCCAACGTGATGTTCCGCTGGGACCTGTTTTCACGACGTCAGCGGGAGGCGTGGACGCCTCGGCAACGCGCGGAGGCGGCAGGGGATCTTTTCTTCCGAATCGCGTTGCCACAGGCGTCGCTGCCACACACTGTCACCTACGGTGGCGTGACGGCCGGAATCGCAGGCCCGCCCCACGACAGAATGCTCGAGGCCATGGGGCACTCCAGTTGGTCGCTGCCGATGCTCCTCGATGAGCCGCAACTGGCGGAATTCACCGCCGAGTCCCTGGTCGAGGCGGTGGACGCGGGCGTGGCGATGGGGCTGTTCCGGGTCGATGGCGGCCCGGCGATCGATCCGGTTCCGCCGGTCGAGACGATCGCGACCGCGTCGCTGGCCGTGCCGCTGGAGTTCAACCGCCGGGCGCTCGAGCGGAAGGATCTCGCCAACGAACAGGTCGGCCTCGCGAGCCTGCGAACCGGCGCGGGGCACGAGATCGGCGACCTGCATGCGGTGATCCTCGACGAATTGGTCACCGGCGGCCGCGGCGGCATCGAGCAGCGAATCGCCGACCGTCTCGCCCGCACGGAAAAGCATCTGCGGGAGCACACCACCGGCCGGCCGATCACCGATCCGGCCGAACGGGCGAAGGCCGTCGGTGCCATCTGCGGCGGCTTCTTCGCCACGGTGCTGCCGGAACTGGTGCGGCAGGGGATCGCGGTGTGGGACCGGGATCAGGCCGTGGGCAAAGCGTTGTAAATCTGCTTTGCCAACTGCACCATGCCCTTGCGTCGATCGCTCCGCGGCTTGGTTCTGAGGTGTTCCTCGGCCAGTTCGCCGATCCAACAGGCGATCCGAATCCAGGCGGCCTGATTCCCATGCCTGCGATACGCATGGTAGAAGGGCAGAAGCTGGTCGATCGTCGCCACCTGATCCCCGCGGCTTCCAAAGGTGACCTTCGTCGCTCGCTCCCATTCAGCCAGCGTAAAGACCTGGCCCTGCTGCAGCGAATTGGCGACGTTCTCCTGGCGAACGGCCGCGGCGATCTGCGTCAACAACCGATCCAATACTGCCCGGATCTGATCGTTCGCCGGCCGGACTTCCAGGGTGTGAATCAGGGGCGCATTCTGAAGCAGCAGCCATAACCTGTCGTCGCTGGTCATCGTCGCCGGATCGTCGAGCGACCGGGCGGCTCCGATGGCGACGAGAAGTTCGTAATTCCTCGGAAACGCGTTGGAAAATCGACCGAAGTCAGTTCGGCCGATCCAGCCGTGCTTGTCGATTCGATCGACGACGAACCCACAGCCTCCGTTGAAAAGGCCGGCGTGATGGGCATTGACGTAGAAGGGGTGCGGCCGAAAGTCATTCTTGATCAAACGCGATCGGTCGTTCAGCCAAAGCGGCGGGAAGATCCAGCGGCTGATGCCCCAGGACGTGGCGGCCTTCTTTGATTTTTTGTTCGTGATGCGGTGGAGTGCCAGGGTGGCGTAGTCCTCGACGAGGTCCCTGTCCTCACGAATCCAGCTGAGGATCGCAAGCTCCGCGGATGAGCCATTGTCGGTGAGAAAACTCGCCATCAGATGGGCGGAAATGCTGGCTGCAGGATACGCCACGAGGTCGGCTTTGGTGGCGTCGCCATGCTTTCCCGGCAGGGGGTATTGCGTGACATTCGTATTGCCGAGCTTTCGCAGATTTCGCCCTTCGCTGAGGCAGGCAAAGAAAGGGTCGCCGGCGTTTTCCATCAGAATCGACGTGTATTCATCAACGTTGCTCGGGATCTCGAACGGACTGCCAACGCCGAAGGAAAAGTCGGAGTATCCGCCCGGAACGGGATCGATGGCAAAAATGTTGACCCGGATGGCCTGTAGGCCCGCGGTTGCTGCCATTGCATGGGCAAGCATGATGCACGTCACCCCACCGCGGCTGTGCCCCACGAGGTTGACGCTCGTCAGGGGCGGGGGCAGTTGCTGGCGCTGCTGGAGCCATGCAATCGTTTCCGCAACGTTGTTTTGCCAGCCCGTGCCAAAGCCTACCCCCCGGACTTTGCCATAGCCGCCCGGCGCGTCCTTTGAGCCGGGGCCACCCTTGATCTGCCGGGAGTCGGTCAGCGACCGGTTCATCAGCGTGAACAGGTGATGGTGGCTGACCCCGGTTTCCTTGTTTCGGAACTCCCGGCCCACCTCATGACCTGTTCCCATGAAAAACAGCGTTGCCACATCGTCCATGGCTCGAATCTCCGGGGCGGCGGGGGGGTCTGGGCCGCGGTCAGGTCTGGCGGCGTTCCGTCGGGTCACACCAGTGGCGTCCCGCCGCGCCAAACCACAGCCGCGTGGATCACGCCGGCACGAACGCCAGCCGCTCGATCGCCATCATGTCCACTTCATCCTCACCATCGAGTACGAAGCTGCGACGGCCGACACCCACCACGGCATCTCCGTCTCCACCGATCCACTCCGTGCGCCGGCCCAGCCGCGAGGCGGTGTCGGCCCCCGTGAGCGTGCCGTAGACCGCCGGCAGGTGCACCTGGGCATCGAACGCGTCCTTCACGACCATCCGCACGGGTCGCCAGATGAGGTCGAGCGGCCGCTCCGGCGGCGCGAAC
>JAJTED010000084.1 GCA_021300535.1 Planctomycetaceae bacterium
TTGCCGGGAAGCAGTTTCGTTCGGTTACAGGACGCGATTCCGTCCTGACGGGGACTCTCACCCCGCTGGTTCGATACACTTGCAAACGCACTGGCGCAAGCCTCCAGGCTTGCGGATGGGCGTCCACGCTTCCAAACCCACGATTCGCACGCCTGGAGGCGTACGCCACGGGACCGGGCTTCAAGGAACCGAACCGCCAAGCCCGACAGACCGGAAACGCAACACCAGCCCCAAGAGGCAGACTGGTTAAACTGCGGGGCGACATGGGCGGGTGACGCCCATGCCATTTCACGCTGCACCAGGCCGGCGGCACATGCTCGTGGCGCCTGGGCGGCGACCGATATCTCCTGCGTGTGGTGTGTGCTTTGAAAACGTCATGGTCGCGCGATCCGGTGAAGCTCTCTCGGTGGCTCGCTCCGCTGCTGCTTGCGGTGCCGATCGGGGCCGCGGCCGCGGATCCGTATCTGGTCGCCCGGTACGATTCCCTGCACGACACCCCCGCGCAGCGACGGTTCCGCGCCCTGGCGCCGATGCCGGCGGGCGTGGTCTACATCCAGCAGCCCGGCGCGGGGGAACGCGAGATGCGGGCCCACTTCCGCCAGATGCGGCAGCTCGGGTTCAACGCCCTCAAGCAGATCATGCCGCTGCCGGACTGGACGGTGGAGCGGATCCAGCTGATCGCGCTCGAGGAGGGCATCATTCCCTGGTGGTTCGGGGAAGGCGGCTACGAGCCGGTGACGCCGGAATTGTCCGCGCGGCTGGGAGTGCCGGCTGGAACCCCGCCGGTGGATGCCCTGCGGCATCCGGCGATGATCGCCTACCAGCACGGACAGTTGCGGCGGCGGATCGAGCGCACGACGGAGTTCATCCGGCAGAGCCCGAAGCGGCAGTTCCTGCGCACCGGTTCAGTCGCCTTCGATCCCGCGTGCGGCGGCCGGGGCCGTGAGCTGACGGAGGCCGGGGAAGGGCTGTTTCTCGCCTGGCTGCGGGAGACATACGGCTCGGTCGAGCGGCTGAGCGAGGCCTGGAATCAGGGCCACGCCGGCCTGTTCCTCGGCGACGGCCGAACCTTCCGTTCCTGGGACGACGTGGCGGCGCATTGGAAGCAGATGCCGTCGCGGGAGTACCGGCACACCCGCGACATCCTCCGCTTCAAGGCGGACCACAGCCTCGGGCGGATCCGCGGCTGCGCGCGGGAGCTGGCCGCGTTCGATCCCCTGTATCCTTTCCGGGGCGGCGGGGAGACCGGATTGTTCGTGCCCGTGGCCTGGCTCGGGGTCGACCTCGAGGGGATCGCCGGCGCGGTGGCCGAGCACGGTTCGTTCTATCCCTCGATGCACTTCTCCTGGCACTACGACCAGGTGAACCACGAGCTGACGCGGCCGTTCTACATGCAGGCGGCCCTGATGGCAGATCTCTTCAAGGGCGGATGGACGGGGGGCTGGGAATCGACCGGCGGCCCCCAGCAGCTCGACGGGAAGGCGGACAGCGGGACCCCGAACTCCTATTTCGTGGGGTCCGGTGAGCTGATGCAGCTCTTCCTCAGCCAGCTGGCGGGCGGATTTCGCGGTTTCGGCATCTGGTGCTGGAACCCGCGGTCGGCGGGCAAGGAGGCCGGCGAGTACAGCCTGCTCGACCGCAACGGAGCGGTGACGGACCGGGCCGTGCGGATCGGGCAGCTCGCTCAGGCCATGCAACGGCACCGGGTCGAGCTCTGGCAGGCACGCAAGGAGCCGCTGGTCGGGGTGTTCTGCGACTGGGAGAACGAGGCGGTATGGGCGGCGATGTCAGCCGTCGGGCGGGCGAGCTTCCGCCTCCAGCCGGTGGAGGCGCGGATCGGGGTGAGCCGCGCCCTGATCAACGGCAACGTTCCCTTCGAATACGTCACGCCCGCCAACCTCCGCCGCGGACTCGCCGGGCGGTACCGGGTGATCTACCTGCCGGCCGTGCTCGCCATGCAGCGGGACGTGTTCGACCTGCTCGCCGACTACGTGGCCGGCGGCGGTCGCCTCGTGATGGATCTGCCCGCGGCCTGGTACGACGAATACACGCGGCTCTTTCCCACCGGCCAAGGCTCGACGTTCGCCACGGTGTTCGGCGCCACGCTCGACGATTTCCAGCACTCCGGCGGGAACCGCCAGCTCCGGCTGGGCGACCACCGGCTCACGGGGTTCGTCGCATCGCTGACGCCGGGCCCGGCCCGGGTGCTGGCCCAGTATGACGACGGCCGCCCGGCGATCACCGAGCACCGGCACGGCCAGGGCACCGCGGTGATTCTCGGCTTCGAGGCGTCCGGCATGTGCCATCACCCCGACAATCCCGCCGCCGAGGCGCTCCTGCGGGAGCACGCGCTCGGCGGGCTTGCGGCGCCATACGCCTGCGACGACGCCATCGTCTACCGCCTGGCCGCCCCCGCGGCCGATCACTACTTCCTCCTCAACGACGGCCCGGCCCGGGAGGCGACCCTGCGGCTGGACGGCTTCCGCTACCGGCGGCTGCGCGACGCGATCTCCGGCGCGGAGTTCGCCCCGGGAGCGCCGGTGCCGCTGGCTGCCCACGATGCCCGCTGGCTGCGGGCGGAGCGGGCTGCCGACGCCGCCGAGTGACGGTGCTGCCGAAGCGGCGCGGATCCCCTGCACCCTCACCCCGGCCCTCTCCCCGAGGGAGAGGGAGTGGGAGCTGACGGCAGCGGCGCCGATCTCGCCTCTCCCGCGGGGAGAGGCCGGCCGCAGGCCGGGTGAGGGTGCTGACGAAATTGCGCAGATTCCCTGCACGCTGCCCCCGGCTCGGGAGGCGACCCTGCGGCTGGACGGCTTCCGCTCCCGGCGGCCGAAAATCGGTGCTACTCGGTCGGCAGGCCGCGGCCCGTGACGTTGGCGATCTGCACCGGCCCGTCGAGCGTCAGCGACTCGACGACCACGTCGCGGGCGTTCTCGATCCGGCCCGGCGGGCCGCCCGAGAGCGCGATGTTCTGCAGCCAGATCCTCTCGATCGGCCGTTCGGGCATGCCCACCATGACGACCGCCGCCTTGTTGCCTTCGCCCGTGATGTCGCGGAAGCGGAAGTTCCGCAGCAGCGGGATGCCTGCCGGGCCCGGGATGGCGTCCTTGCCCGCGGTCCACTTGTACTGCGTGTCGATCAGCAGGGCGGCCTTCGTGCGGCTGATGACGCAGTCGCTGACATGGACGTTCTGCACGTCGCCCCCACGGCCGCGGCGGGTCTTGATCCGCACGCCCGCCGAGCATCCGGACACGCGGCACCCCTTGATGGTGACGTTGCGCACACCGCCGGACATCTCGCTGCCCAGGGAAACGGCCCCGTGCCCCCGCTCCATGACGCAGTCCTCGATGGTGATGTTCTCGCTCGGGCGGCCAACCCGCACGCCCTCCGCATTGACGCCGCTCTTGATGGCGATGCAGTCGTCGCCGGTGCTGAAGAAGCACTTGCGGATCACGATGTTCCGGGAGGAATCGGGATCGATGCCGTCGGTGTTGGTGCCCTCGGTGGTGAAGCGGCAGTTCTCCACGACGATGCCGTCGCTGTAGAGCAGGTGCAGCGTCCAGCGCAGCGTGCTGATGAACGTGACGCCGTCGAAACGGATGTTCCGGCACTCCTTGACCAGCACGCAGCGCTCGCTTCCCGAGAGCGTGCCCGCGCCCACGATCGACGCATCAACGCACTCCTCCATGACCACCAGCGGCGCGGGGTAGGTGGCCTGACTGCCCTCCCAGCGGCTCGTCACCGGCGGGAAGAGCGCGGGATCGGGAGCGGCCAGCAGCACGGCGTCCTTCTCCAGCCGGAGCGTGACCTGCGACCGCATGCGAATCGCGCCCGACAGATACCTGCCGGCCGCAAGCACCACCGTGCCACCACCCGCGGCGGCGGCCGCATCGACGGCCCGCTGCACGACCGGACCGTCGAGTGACGTGCCGTCGCCGGCCGCCCCCATGGCGCGAACGTCGAACACCCGGCCCGCGTTCGGCCCGGCCGGCTCCGCCGCGGCGGCGACGCTCGCCGCCATGACCACCGCCAGCACCGTCTTGATCCCGTTCTGCATGGCAACCTCCGCACGCACCCCGTGGTCAGACCTCGTGGACGACCGCCATGTTGTGGCCGCCCGCGCCGAAGCCGGTGCCCGCCACGAGCAGGATCCGGTCGCCGCGCCGCAGCCGGCCGGCGGCCAGACCCCAGGCCGTGACCCGCTCGAGCAGGTCGCTGGTGTCGGCCCAGCCGTCCATCGCCAGCGGCGTCACGCCCCAGTAGAGCGCCATCTGCCGGAGCGTGGCCGGGCTGTCGCTCACGCCCACCGTGGGCACGGCGCCGCGGCGCTTCGAACGAGCGATCGCCGTCACGCCGCTCTTGCTCGCCACGACGACCAGCTTGGCGTCGAGCTCCGCGGCGATCCGCCCGGCCCCGTCGACGACGGCCTGCGTGATCGGATGGAGCCCCTCGACGAGCTTCGACGGCGGCGGCGGGAACTCCACGGCCGCGACCGCCGCGCCCGTCTCGTCGCGGCCGAACCGGCCCTCGAGGTATTGCCAGCGGTCGGCGAGATACTGCCGCTCCGTGGCCGCGGCGATCCGCCGCATCATCTCCACCGCCAGCCGCGGATGGTCGCCGATCGCCGTCTCGCCGGAGAGCATGCAGGCGTCGGCGCCGTCGAGGATCGCGTTGGCCACGTCGGTCGTCTCGGCCCGCGTCGGCCGCCGCGAGTGCTGCATGCTGTCGAGCATCTGCGTCGCCACGATCACCGGCTTCTGCCACCGCTGACAGACACGGATGATCTGCTTCTGCACCATCGGCATGCCCGCGACGTCGATCTCCACGCCCAGGTCGCCCCGGGCGACCATCACCACGTCGGCCGCCTCGACGATCGAGTCGAGGTTGTCGAGCGCCTCCCGCTTCTCGATCTTGGCCACGACGCGGGCCCGCGAGCCGCGGGTGCGCAGCAATTCCTTGAGCAGCTTCACCTCGACGGCCGACCGCACGAACGACAGGCTGACGAAGTCGGCGCCGGCGGCCGCGGCCCATTCCGCATGCTGCCAGTCGGCGGCGCTCATCGCGGCCACGGAGAGCTTCACGCCCGGGAGGTTCACCCCCTGCCGGCTGCGGACGATGCCCCCCTGGACGACGCGGCAGCGGGCCCGGTCGGCCCGCCGCTCCTCGACCACCAGGCTCACGGTGCCATCGGCCAGCATCACGGCATCGCCCACGGCGAGTTCCTTCACCAGCGGCTCGTAGGTCGTGGTGAACTCGCCGGGTCCGGCGGCGGTGCCGCTGACGAACGTGATCTCCGCCCCCTCGACGCACTCGACCGCGCCGCCCGGCAGTTCGCCGAGCCTGATCTTCGGGCCCGCCAGATCGACCAGCACGCCAATCGGCCGGCCGGCCGCGTCCGACACCCGCCGGATGCGATCGAGGGTCTCCTGGTGCTCGGCGATCGAGCCGTGGGCCATGTTGAGCCGGAACACGTCGACCCCGGCGGCGACGAGCGTTTGCAGCGGCTCCTCGGCCCGGCTCACGGGACCGACGGTGGCGACGATCTTCGTGCGGACGATCTGCGGCTCGGACATGGGGGGCTCGGGGGGTGGGGTGAAGTGTTCCCGCGGTAGTAATCTACACGGACGCTGAAAACTTGGATGGTGTTGGACGAGCAGACCGTGGAACAAGTCTGCCCGAGCAGGATGCGAGGAATGCCGACCGTGGAAACCCTCGGCGTTTCCACCGGTCGGCCAAGTGGACAAAGGCCATGGAAGGCTTTGTCCATAGGCAGCGAGGGAGTCATGTCCCAGAGGACGGAGGCGACGGGATCGGCGAACGCTCGACGAGCGTGTGGCCGCCGCGGCCACAGCGAGAATCTGCAAGACCGCGCAGCGGCGACTTTTTCCGCCCCGGAGCCGGTGCTCCCACCGAAGTTGTACATCGTGCAGCAGACTGTCCATGACGTCCCTGTCGCCCAAGCCGGCTCGGAGACGGCATGAGTTGCGGCGCTGGCGGCCGCACGCCACGCTCCGCATCCTCACGCCGATCCCCTCGCCTCCTCAACGATGGTCAGAAGAGATGACGATCCCTCTGGTGGGCACACCATGAAACGAACCTCGAGGCCTCCATCCCATGTGGCATGACCGACGCGTGATCGTGACCGGCGGCACGGCCGGATTCGGCCTCGTGCTCGCCCGGCATCTGGCCGCCGCGGGCGCGAAGGTGCTCATCGTCGGCCGCTCGGGCGAGGGCGTGCGCATGGCGATCGCGGCGCTGGAGGCCGTTGCGCCGGCCGTGCGCGGCGTCACGGCCGACCTGGCGCGGCCGGGGGAAGGCCGCCGCGTGGTCGGCGAGTGCCTGCGAATCCTGGGTGGGCTCGACGACCTGTTCTGCTGCGTGGGCCGGTCGGGCCGCGGCCGGATCCTGGAGACGACGGAAGACGAGCTGCGCGAGTATCTCGCCGCCAACCTGTTCGCCGCGGCCGAGATCACGCGGGCCGCGGCCGAGGACGTGGCCGCCGCCCGGGGGCACGTCGTCTACATCGGCAGCCTCGCCGGCAAGCTCGTCGTGCCGTTCATGGGCGGCTACAGCGTGGCCAAGTCGGCCCTCGCCGCCTACGCCGACGCCGTCCGCCTGGAGCTCGCCCCGCAGGGCGGCCACGTGCTGCTCGTGTCGCCGGGGCCGATCCGCCGCGCCGGCGACGACCCCGCGGCCGAACGCGCCGCAGACCGGTATGCAGCCGACGTCGCCCGCAGCGGCCTGCCCGCCGAGGCCGCCGCCCCCGGGGGCACCGCAGGCCTGCGGCGGATCGATCCCGATGATCTCGCCCGCCGAATTCTCGCCGCCTGCCGCCACCGCCGCAGCGAACTCACGGTGCCCGGCTCGGCCCGCTTGCTCGCCGGCCTGATCGAATGGTTTCCCGAAGCCGGCCGCCGGCTGCTCGCCCGCGTCGCCGGGCGGGGCCGCTGACGGGATTCCCCCGGCGGACCGGACCACGTTCCCCGCGACAAATTCGCCGCCACCGGCTACAACGTCCGGCCGACGGACACTCCATTCATTCCACGAATCAAGTAGGAGACGAGATGGCAGGGGCACACGAGGCGTTCGCGGGCATCGGCAGGATCAAGTACGAGGGCCCGGCGGCCAAGAGCATGCTGGCCTTCCGCCACTACGACGCCGACGCGGTCGTGGAAGGCAAGCCGATGAAGGACCACCTCCGGTTCGCCGTTTCCTACTGGCACGCCTTTCGCGGCACCGGGGCCGACCCGTTCGGCCCCGGCACGATGCTCCGGCCTTGGGAGAACGAAGCCGACCCGCTGAAGATGGCCGTCAAGCGGGTCGACGTGGCCTTCGAGTTCCTGGAAAAGTTGGGCGTCGGCTTCTACTGCTTCCACGACCGCGACGTGGCGCCCGAGGGCGCGACCCTCGCCGAGAGCAACAAGAACCTCGACGTGGTCGTCGACGCGCTGGAGAAGCACCAGCAGCGGACGGGCATCAAGCTCCTGTGGGGCACGGCGAACCTGTTCTCCAGCCCGCGGTACGTGCATGGCGCCGCCACGAGCCCGAACGTCGAGTCGTTCGCCTACGCCGCCGCCCAGGTGAAGAAGGCGATCGAGGTCACCCAGCGACTCGGCGGCGCGGGCTACACCTTCTGGGGCGGCCGCGAGGGCTACCAGTGCCTGTGGAACACCGACATGAAGCGCGAGACGGACCACCTCGCGAAGTTCATGCACATGGCGGTGGACTACGCCAAGGAGATCGGCTTCAAGGGGCAGTTCTACTTCGAGCCCAAGCCCCGCGAGCCGATGAAGCACCAGTACGACTTCGACGCCGCCACATGCATCAATTTCCTGCGGACCTACGGCCTCGAGAAGCACGTGAAGATGAACCTCGAGACCAACCATGCCACGCTGGCGGGACACGAAATCCAGCATGAGCTGGAATACGCCGGCATGCAGGGCTTCCTGGGGTCGGTCGATGCCAACACCGGCGACACGCTCGTCGGCTGGGACACCGACCAGTTCCCCACGAATGTCTACATGACGACGCAGATGATGTACTCGATCCTCAAGTACGGCGGCCTCGCCCCCGGCGGCATCAACTTCGACGCCAAGGTCCGCCGCGAGAGCTTCGAACCCGTGGACCTGTTCCACGCCCACATCGGCGGCATGGACACGTTCGCCCGCGGCCTGAAGATCGCGGCGGCGATGCGGGCCGACGGCGCCATCCAAAAGCTCGTCGAGGAGCGGTACGCCTCCTGGTCGGGCCCGCTGGGCAAGCGGATCGAGGCCGGCACGGAGTCGTTCAAGTCGCTCGAGGCCGAGATGCTCAAGAAGGGTGAGTCGGCGGCGTGCACGAGCGGCCGGCAGGAGCTCTTCGAGAACGTGATCAACACGTATCTGTGAATCGCGCCTGCGGGGCCATGCTGTGAATCGCGCCTGCGGGGCCATCCCTGGCCCCCGCAGGCTTACGCCCGTCGCGGGGAACACCAACGGTTCCCCGGACGGGCCGCCGGCCTTCCGGGGCCGGCGATGGCTCGCGTCCCAAGAAGCCCCGGGTGGAAACCCGGGGACTCCGGGCATGAAAACCACCCCGCCATCCATGCCGGATGACGGCACACAATTTCCAGGTTCAAACCCACATCGCATGGCAAACGGGAAGGCATGCCACCCGGAGTCCCCCGGCTCCCGCCGGGGGCTTTTTGTGGGAGTGGCTCGCGTCCCAAGAAGCCCCGGGTGGAAACCAGGGGACTCCGGGCACGAAAACCACCCCGCCATCCATGCCGCATGACGGCACACAATTTCCCGGTTCACACCCACATCGCATGGCAAACGGGAAGGCATGCCACCCGGAGTCCCCCGGCTTCCGCCGGGGGCTTTTTGTGGGAGTGGCTCGCGTCCCAAGAAGCCCCGGGTGGAAACCCGGGGACTCCGGGCGTGAAAACCACCCCGCCATCCATGCCATACAATTCGACAAGCTTCCACGCTGCAGACCTCCCTCGTCATGGTTTCCTGGATCGTGTTCTCCGCCTGGATCCGCGTCACCTGCCTCACGGTCGCCTGCGGCGTCGCGGCGGCCGAGGAGCCCGTGCGCGGGCTGGCCGCCGCGCCCTGGAAACTCGAGGCGATCGAACTCAAGGACGGACGGCGTCTCGAGGGGCTGATCGCCGCGCCGCAGACCGGCGCGACCGACGAGGACGTGTTCTTCGTGCAGGTCGTGCGACCGCCGGGCCGCCCGATGTATCTGATCACCTGGGGACCGCTGGCGGCCGAGCGGGTGCTCCACTTCCAGCGGCTGCCGGCCGACGAGCACGACCGGCTGGCCGACCGAATCCGCGGGTTCCGCGCGGATCGCGAACGCCGGCTCAACGCCGAGACCACGATCGCACTGTCGCGGGCGGACGAAGGGGATCCGTGGAAGTACGCCGCCGACGAGTTCGTGCTCGAGAGCACCGCCGACCCGGGCGTCACCCGCGAGGCGGCGGTGCGGCTGACGCAGGTCTTCGGGGCCCTGGAGACCCTCGTGCCGCCGATGGTGCCGCAGGGGTCGCCCACGAAGGTCAGGCTGTGCGGCACCACGGCCGAGTATCGCGGCCAGCAGGAAGCCCTCGGCATCCGCGTGGCGAATCCCGCCTTCTTCGTGCCGGCGCGGCGGCTGCTCGTCGCCGGGAGCGACATGTCGGCGCTGGTCTCCCAACGCCGCACCGCCGCCGCGGCCAACGCCATGGCAGCCCGCCGGCTCGAGGACCTCGATCGGCAACTCGGCGGGCGGCTCAAGGCGCTGGCTGCCGATCTGGAGCGGCAGGGCATGCCGGACGCACAGCGGGCCGACGTCGTGCAGAAGGCGCGGACCCGCTGGCTGCTGGAGCGGGCGGCCGACGTGGCCCGCATCGAGACCGCCGACCGCGAAAACGAGGCCCGCGTGGCCGCCGCCCGCCGCAGCTTCTACGCCCGGCTCGCGCACGAGGCCTGGCACGCCTATGCCGAAACCCGCCTCCGGCTTCCCGACGCGCCAGGCCTGCCACCCTGGCTCGACGAAGGGCTGGCGCAGGTCATCGAATTGGCCCCGCTGGAAGCGGGCGAACTGCGGCTCGACGCCGCCGATCCCACCCGGCTGGCGGCCCTGCAGGCGCTGCTCCGCGACGGCGCCGCCCCGCCGCTCGCCGATATCCTCCGGGCCGACGCCGACGCGTTCATCGCCGGCCATGCCGCCGCCACCGCGGCCTCCGGCCGGGCCTACCTCGTCGCCTGGGGGCTGGCGTTCGATCTCGCCGTCGCGGAGCCGCTGCTCACGCCCCGCGCGATCGCGGCGCTCGGCCGCAGCGACGGTGGGGACGCCGTGGCCCGCTTCGAGCAGCTCACGGGCATGCCGCTGGATCGCTTCGAGCCGGCCTGGCGCCGGCGGATCGCGGCCGTCCGCCGCAGCCACCCGAGCCCGCCGGTCAGCCCGGCGCGGTGACCGGAGCGACCACGGCCTCGATCGCCAGCCGTACCGCCGCCAACGCCGCGGGATCGGTCACCTTGCCGCCGGTGCGGTCGACCACGTGAAACGCATCGACCACCTGGTCGAGGTGGGTGCCGATCTTGGCGGCCTTGACCGAGAGGCCGGCATCGAAGATCGCCTTCGCGACGCCGTAGAGCAGGCCCGGCGCGTCGTGCGCGAAGACCTCGAGGATGGTGTCGGTTCGTGAGCTCTCGTTGTCGAAGAGCACGCGGGTCGGAAACCGGCCCGCGGCTCCGACCTGCGGCGCGAACGGGTTCCAGCGCCGCGTGAACTGCGGGGGCTGGTCGGCCCGCAGCGACCCGCGAATGGCGGCGGTGATGTCGGCGAGCCGCTCGGCCGGCGGCGCGCCCGCGAAGTCGGGATCGTGAACGGTGAAGTGATCGATGACCAGGCCGTCGGCGAGCGTGTGGATGTCGGCGGCCAGAATCTCCAGCCGCTGGCTGGTCAGGGCGCCGGTGACCCGGTGGAAGATGCCGGGCACCACGCTCTCCCGGGTGCCGACGCTCACCGCCACAGTCGCCGTCTCCGGCTGCCAACGGGCCAGCGCGAAGATGCCGTCTGCCGGCAGGCGGACCAGGCGGCCGAGTTCCTCCACGATCCGCGCCGGCGGCGTGTCGCGCAGGAACGAGTCAGGCAGTCGCCGGGCGATCGGCACCACCGGATCGTCGCCGGGCCGGTCCGCCAGCAGTTCCGCCAACGCCCGGCGGGCCCGCTCGGCGCCGCCCGCAGGGCTCTCGCCGTCGAGATGGCCGAGCGTGCGAAAGTGCAGGTCGCCGAGAAGATCGGCCTTCCACTTCGTCCAGGTGCCGGGCCCCACGGCGGCGACGTCGGCCGCCGTGAGCAGCGTGAGCATCCGCAGCACCTCCGGCGAGCCCACGTCGCAGGCGAACCCGACCACGATGCTGTCGTCGCCGACGTCGCGCCGAAAGGCGAGGTGGGCCATGGCGAGATGCCTGAGCACGAGGAACTCGATGATCTCCGCCTCGTCGGCGGGAAGCCCGAGCCGGGCCGCCGCCTCACGGGCCATCCGCGCCCCGAGCACGCTGTGATCCTCGACGAAGCCCTTGCCGAGGTCGTGCATCGCCAACGCCAACAGCAGCGGCCGCTTGCGGCCGAGTTCCCGCCAGGTCGCGGCCAGCCAGCCCTCCTCACGACCGAAGCCGACGGCCCGCTCCACGGACAGCAGGCAGTGCTCATCCACCGTGTACTTGTGGTAGTTGTTGAACTGCAGCAGGTTCCGGGCGTGGGCGAAACCGGGGATGAGGATTTCAAGGACGCCGATGTCGTGGAGCTTCCGCAGCGCGTCGGCCAGGCCGTCGGGCTTGGCGAACAGCGCCAGGAAGGCGTCGATCGCGGGGCAACGCCGCGACCGCGGCCGGCCCCACGAGAAACAGGCCGTCGACGCGGTGCCCGAGTGCGGTCGCCGCCCAGGCCCGCACGGGATGCGGGCGGCGGACGTCCCGCTCGAGCGCCTCGACCACGCGAACGATGCGACGGGTGTGGCCGAAATAGTCCTTCATGAACCGTTCGACGCCGAGGAGCCCCGGGGTCGATTCGATGCCCCGGGCCTGCGCGATCCGCAGTTGCTGGTCGCGGGTCAGGTCGTCGGCCGGCTTCGCGGCGGCGAGATGCAGGTCGTTGCGCACGCGGAGCAGAAACTCGGCCGCGTCGCGGACGGCAGCCGCGTCGTCACGGGACATGCCGCCGGCCAGGGCGATGTCGTCGGGCGCGGCGGCGGCGTGCAGCACGCGGCCGAGCCAGCCCACGAGCTGGAAATCCCGCAGCCCGCCCGGCGACCGCTTCACGTTCGGCTCCAGCAGGGCGACTGTCTGGCCGAACTTCTCCGCCTCCTCGCGGCGGGCCGCGAGCAGCATTTCGGCATGCCGGCGCGGCGCCCGCCGGATCATCGCCCCCAGCCGGCCCGCCAGCCGCACGCGGAGTTCGTCGGGGCCGACGAGCGTGCGGCAGTCGAGCAGGGTGCTCAAGATCGTGGCATCGCCCGCGGCGAGCCGGCAGGCCTCGGCCACGCCGCGCACGCTCTG
>JAJTED010000085.1 GCA_021300535.1 Planctomycetaceae bacterium
CCACTTCCTGGCGGCGATTGCGCCGGCGCTGCTGGCCGCGATCGCCCGCACGCCGGATCCCGACGCCACGCTCGCCAACCTCGGTGCCGTCGCCGATTCCCTCGGCGGCAAGGGAGTGCTGTGGGAGCTGTTCAGCTTCAACCCCGCGTCGCTCCACCTCACCGTCCGGCTCTGTTCATCGAGTCCGTTTCTGTCGCGGCTGCTGGTGAGCAACCCGGGGATGATCGACGAACTGCTCGACAGCCTGCTGCTCGAGCGGCTGCCGACGCCGGAAGCCCTCGAGGCGAGCCTCGAGGAACTGTGCCGCGGCGCCGTGGACGTGGACGCCACCCTCCACGCGTTCAAGGCGGCGCAGCAGCTGCGGGTGGGCGTGCGGGACATTCTCGGTCGGCAGGATGCCGAGACGACAACCGCCGCGCTCGCAGGGCTCGCCGCGGCTCTGGTGCGCGTGGTCGTGCATCGCGAGGAACGGCAGCTCGTGGACCGTCTCGGCGT
Source organism: Planctomycetaceae bacterium (assembly GCA_021300535.1). GTDB lineage: Bacteria > Planctomycetota > Planctomycetia > Pirellulales > UBA1268 > QWPN01. Next base: position 496 of record JAJTED010000085.1, read on the forward strand.
GCCGACCGACGCCGGCGGCGGGCCGGCCGCCCCCGTCGTGCTCGCGATGGGCAAGTTCGGCGGCCGTGAAATGAACTACGCCAGCGACGTGGACGTGATCTTTCTCTACGACCACGACGGCACCGTGGTGCCGCCCCGCGGCCGGTCCACGGCCACGAGCAACGCCCACTTCTTCGGCGAGCTGGCCCAGCGGACGATGCGGATGTTCAACACCTTCGGGCCCCAGGGGCGGCTCTACGAGATGGATTCCCGGCTCCGGCCCAGCGGCAAGAGCGGCCCCCCCGCCGTGTCGCTCGACGAGTTCGCCCGCTACTTCGCCGCCGCCGGACCAGCCGCGATCTGGGAACGGCAGGCGCTCGTCAAGGCGCGGCCCGTCGTGGGCAGCGCGGATGCCGTCGCCCGGGTGGGCGGGATCATCGCGGCGGCCGCCTTCGAGCGGCGCTGGACCGCCGCGGAGGTGGAGGCCATCCGGCGGATGCGGTATCGCATGGAGCAGGGGGCGCGAGCCGGCAATCTGAAGCGCGGCCCAGCGGTTTGCGTTTCTCGAGCGGGCGTACCGCATGCTGCGGTCGATCGAGGGCCGGCTGCGGCTGCTCGACGCCGCCGCGCGGCACGACTTCCCGGCCGCACCGGAGGACCAGCGGAAACTGGCCCACCTCCTCGGCTACGAGCGGCCCGACGCCCTCGTGCAGGACGTGCAGGCCACGACCGCCCGCACTCGGGCCGAGTTCGAGCGGATCTTCAACGAGACCGAGGCCCGGCTGAGTCGCTGAGACCGGCGGCCGCCGCGGGCCGACGGACCGCGAACAGGGCGCACGCGGCAGGCACCACCAGCGATGCGACGAGCACCCACTGCAGCGCTGCGGCATCGCGGCCCAGGCCGCCTGCCAGGCTCCAGGCGAATGCGATTGCCAGGTTGCCGCCGCCGGCCGCGGCGAGAAACCGCGGCAGCGGCATGCCGGCGGCCCCCGCGAACAGCGCGGCGGCCTCGGCGACGAGCGGCAGCGGCCGGGTGAGCACGACGAGCAGCGGGCCGAGCCGCCGCTCCTGCCGGGCGAGCGCGGCACGATCGTCGGCCGCGAGCCCCGCGAGGGCCCGTCCCGCCGTGGAGTGGCCGAGCCACCAGCCGCAGCAGGCGCCGGCCGTCATTCCCAACCAAGCGCATCCCGTGCCGACACCGACGCCCAGCGCCGCGCCGCCCAGCGTGGCCACCATGCTCGACGGCACCGGGAGGAGGAGGTCGGCCGCGAGCACGCCCACCTCGAGTGCCGCGAGGACCGGCGGCGGGGGGGGCGGGTCGAGCCAGCCGGCGACGAGCGCGTCGAGCCGGGCGCCGCAGGCGAGGAACGGCACCAGGGGCACTGCGACGGCGGCGAGGGCGAACAGCAGGAGGAGGCGGAGTGAGCGACGCATGGCGAGAGCTGGAGAGTCCGTCAGGCGATCCGCACGACATGCACGGCGACATCCATGCGATGGGCGCCGCCGCCCACGCACACGCCCTTCACCGGGCTGACGTCGGCGTAGTCTCGGCCCCAGCCGACGGTGACGTGCAACGCCCCGGCGACGCAGTCGTTGGTCGGGTCGACGTCGAGCCAGCCGTCGCCGCCGTCCCAGCAGGACAGCCAGGCGTGCGAGGCGTCGGCACCGACCATGCCCGCGTCGTTGGTCGGCGAAGCCCCGGGCGCGGCGACGCCCCGGGCGTTGCTGATGTAGCCGCTCACGTATCGCGCGGCGAGGCCCAGGGACCGGAGGCAGGCGATCTGCAGGTGGGCGAAGTCCTGGCACACGCCGCGTTTGAGCGCGAACACCTCCTCCACCGGCGTGCTGGTGGTGGTCGCGGTCGGATCGTAGGCGAACTCCCGGTGGATCCGCGTCGTCAGGTCGACGAGGGCCTCCGTCCACGGCCGGCCGGGCCGGAACGACTCCGCCGCCCAGGTGGCCAGCGGCGCCGAGGGCCGCACGTGCGGCGACTCGAAGGCGAAATGGCGGGCGCGGATGGCCTCGGCGGCCCGGTCCGTGGCGAGCTGATCCCGGACCTGCTCCCAGGGCCGGGCGGGCAGATCCTGCCAGGGCCGCGCCGGCTCCACCTCGACGCGGCTGGTGGCGGTGATTGCGAGTCGTTCGTGCGGGCCTTCGATCGTGAACCGGCCGACCTGGTTGCCGAAGAAGTCGACGTGCGTGGTGATCTGGGCCGGCTCGGGCGCGACGCGAATCGCGCTGGCGAGCACCCGCTGCCGGGGCAGCGACCGCGGGGTGAGGTGCACCTCGTTGTGGCACACCGGCACCGGCTCGGAGTAGGCGTAGCTGGTGATGTGCCGCACGTCGTAGCGGGCGGGAGCGGTGCTGTCGTGGCGATTCATGGGCTGGCGTGGCGGGCCGAGGAACAGGCGCCGGCCTGGCCGCGAATGTCGAGGCCGACCGCTGCGGACCATGCATCGAGGATACTCCGGAACGTCGGGCCTGGCCGCCCGTTGCCCACGGGCCGGCCATCGAGCCGGGTGGCCGGCAGGATGCAGGATGGCGTGCTGGTGAGCAGGATCTCGTCGGCGGCGGCCAGGTCGGCGGCCGTCAGCGACGACTCGTGCCAGGCGATGCCGATGGCGGTGGCCAGGTGCCGCGCGAACCCGAGGCTGATGCCCGGCAGGGCATCGGCGGCGGGCGGGGCGACGATGGCGCCGTCGCGGACGATCGCGATGTTGGCGGTGGAGGTTTCGCTGATCCGGCCGTCGGCGTGGGCGAGGACGGCCCGAGCGCCGGGTTCGGCGGCGGCCGCCTCACGGTCGGCGAGGGGCACCTGTCGCACGTTTACGCCGCGCAGGGCCACGCCCGAGTCGTAGGCCGCTGCCCAGAGCGGGAACGCGAGCGGGAACGAGTGGACGATGGCCCGCGGCCGGGCCGGTCGGCCGCCGTGTTGGGCGGGCAGGTCGCCGGGCGTGACGAACGCCACCACGCCGAGGTCGCCGCCGTCGTGCGGCAGAGGGTGATTGTGGGCGGCTACCTCGGCGGCGGCCTGCATGATCGTGGTCACCGGCACCGGCGGCTCGATGCCGACGGCGGCCAGTGACTCCGCGAGCCGCCGCGCGTGTTCGTCGGGCAGGAAGAGTTGTCCGCGAAACGTGCGGAGTTGTTCGGTGACGGTCGCGCCGAGCACGAACCCGGCATCGCCGACGGGCAGCGCGAGGTCGGCCCGGGGCACGACCGTGCCGTCGATCCAGGCGATCTCACCGGTCATGGTGTGGCTTTCGAGGAAGTGTGGAGCGGTCCGCTGCAGTGGCGTCTCGAGTCGCGGCCGCCGATGGTATGCGTTCTCCAGTTTTGCTTTCGGATTGAGACGCGCGAACGATCCAAAAAGCCCCCGGCGGGAGCCGGGGGACTCCGGGTGGCATGCCTTCCCGGGTGCCATGTGCTGTGGGTTTGAGCCGGATAGTCACGTGCCGTCGTGCTGCGTGGACGGCGGGTTGGTTTTCAAACCCGGAGTCCCCGGGCTTCCGCCCGGGGCTTCTTGGAACGGAGGCGAGAAGGATTCCCTGGGCAACGGGTTTGCGTTGCCGGTTTACTGCTCGCCTGGAAGGCGAGCCCTCGGGCCAAGCCTGCCGGGGCATGCGGGCCACGCACCACCTGACTGCTCGCCTGGAAGGCGAGCCCTCGGGCCAAGCCTGCCGGGGCCATGGATGGCCCGGCAGGCGTAAAATGGAGGATAGGGGATTCGAACCCCTGACCTTCTGGCTGCCAGCCAGACGCTCTCCCAATTGAGCTAATCCCCCGTGTGTCCACGACTCGCGGGGCCGAGCCATCCCCTGCGAAACTATCGCCCGCGCGGGGGCGTGTCAACGCGTCCGGGCTCGCGGCGCGTGCGGAGCGTGAAAAAGACCGCTGGCAACGTCCGGGACCGGGAAGCACACTCGCCTTCCCGTCCGGCGACCGCGCCGCCAGGGAAACCATGGCCGCTCAGCGTTCCAGCCCATCCGCCGTGCAGACCGATGCCGTCCGGGCCGCCGTGACGGTGGCCCTCGGCGTGTATCTGGTCGGGCTCCTGCTCACGGTTCTGGGCAACTCGTCGAGCGGGTCGTCGGCCCTCGTGCGCACGATCAAGGGCCGCCTGTTCGCGCCATGGCTGGTGCCGGCCTGGCTCGATCTCGGCTTCGAGCAGCACCTCACGCATGGCGTGCCTGAGGACGCCGACCATGCCCTCGAAATCCGTCCGACGGACCCCATGCGGTCCGAGGCCGTCCTGCGGCTGCCCGGCGCCTTCGGTGGCGAGCGGGCCGCCCGCTGGCGGCGCCTCGCCCGGGCGATCGCGATCGGCGGCAGTGGCGACCCCGCCGTGCTCGCGGCGGCCGTGGGCCGCGGGGCGTTTCCGGTCCTCGGCACGCAGGACGTCAGGGTGCGGGTCCTGCGGCGGCCGTTGCCGGAGCGGCGCGCGACAGCGGACGACGGCGATCCGCGGCAGGTCTACGCCGCTCGGGTGCGGCTCGTGGACGGTGAACTGCAACTCCTGCCGAGCGAACCGCGCGGTGAAGTCGCGCCGCTGGTGCGGCCGGGGGAGGCCACGCCGTGAACGGACTCGATGCCCGGGCGAAGCCCGCCAATTTTGCCAACCGCTGGCTCGCCTTCTGGTTCACGCCGACCGACCCGCGGCCGTTGGCCGTCGTGCGGATCCTGGCCGCCGCCATCGGCCTGCTGCTGCTGTGGAGCTACGCCGCCGACATGCAGACCTGGTTCGGCCCCGACGGCATGATCGATCCGGCGACGGCCGCGGCGTGGCGGTCGCCCTTCGGCTTCTCCATCTACGATTTCGCCTCGTCGGCGGCCGCGGTGCGGCTGGTGTTCGCGGTCACGGTGGTCGTGTTCCTGCTGCTGCTCGTCGGCTGGTGCACGCCGGTGGTGTCGCTGGCCGCGCCGGTGCTCTGGGCCACGCTGCTGCACCGGGGGCCGATGCTCGCGGGGGCGGCCGACGACTGCCTCGCCGTGCTCTTGTGGTGCCTGGCGATCGGCCGCAGCGGCCGCGGCCTGTCGGTCGATCATCTGCTCGCCGTGCGAAACGGCCGGGCGACGTCGCCCCCGTCCGTGCGCTGCCGGATCGCGGAGGGGCTCCTGCAGGTGCATGCCGCGGTGATCGCGGCCGCCGCGACGGTCGCGCAACTCAAGGGCGACGTGTGGTGGAACGGCACGGCGGCCTGGTGGCTGGCCGTGCGGCAGGATTCGCGGCTCGTCGACCTGACCGGGCCGTTCGGCGCCTCGGAGTACCTGATGAACCTGGTGACGCACGCCATCCCGCTGTTCGAAATCCTGTTCGCGATCGGCATCTGGCCGGCGGCGACGCGGACGGCCGTCGCCCGGGCCGGGCTCGTCGCCTGGCCGCTGATCGGCCTGCTCGCCGGCGCGCCGCTGTGGGGCCTGACGCTGGCGACGCTGGGCCTTCCCGCGGCCCTGCGCACCCCCCCCACGCCTTGATTCCCCGGGGCGACGTGCCGCCGGTCTGCCGGCAGGCACCTCCGCAACGTTGCCGAACCGCCGCTGCGCCGGTACACTTCGACCCCGAGGTTTTGAAGAATCAAAAAATAAAGTTTGATGAATCAAAAATTGTTTGCCCGCCGCTTCTCAGCCGGCATTCGCGGCGGTTTTTCCCTCGTCGAGTTGCTGGTCACGATCGCGATCGTGGCCACGCTCGTCGGCATCCTCCTGCCCGCGGTGCAGACGGCCCGGGAGGCGGCCCGGCGGAGCGGCTGCGGCCTGAACATCCGCCAGCTGAGCCTGGCGATGCTGGCCCATGAATCCTCGCGGCGGCGGCTCCCGGCCGGCTATGTCACCGAGCCGGGGCGAACGCCCGTCGATCCGACTTCCCGGGATCGGCCTCCGGGCACGGGCTGGGGGTTACTGATCGCCGCGTACCTCGAGGAGTCGGCCCTGGCCGATCGCTTCCGCCCCGCGGCGGGGATCGGCGTGGGCGCGATCGAAAATCGTGCGGTCGTGTCGGCGTCGCCATCGATCTTCCGCTGCCCGTCGGATGGCGGACCGGGCACACCCTTCGAGGTGCTCGACGAATCGGGCGGCCGGCACGGTTCCGATGCGATCCTCGGCCGGTCGAGCTATGTGGCGAACGCCGGCCAGGCCGAGCCCTGGGCCGATCCGCTCGAGTCATGGGAGGGACACGCCAACGGGCCGCTGTATCGGAACAGCTGGCTCGCGGTGTCCCGGATTCGGGACGGGCTCTCGAAGACCGTGTTCCTCGGCGAGCACTCGCAGCGGGTGTCACAGAAGGCCTGGGCCGGCACGCTGCCCGGCGCCGCGAGCCATCCGAGCCCGACGTTCGCGGCGCGCGTCGGTTCGGTGCCCGACCGAGCCGCCACGCTGCTGCTGGTCCACAGCGGACCTGCCGCCGGCGAGGCCGACGTGATCCATCCGCCCAACGACCCGGTGGCCCATGTCTGCCAGATGTTTTCCGATCATCCTGGCGGGGGCAACGTGGCCTGCGGCGATGGCGCGGTGCGGTTCATCGCGGAAACGATCAATTTGGACGTCTGGGCGGCGATGTCGAGCATCGCCGGCGGGGAAACGGTGGCCGGCGATGGGCAGTGAATCGGCCGGCATCGGGTGGCGCCAGTCCGCGCGGTGGCATCCCGCCCGCGGGCTGGCCATCGTGCTCGTCGTGGCGGCCGGCTGCGGCCCGCGAGCGCCGCAGATCGAGTTTGGCAACCGCCACTATTCGGCCGCCCTACGGACCGCGGCCAACACCCGGAGTGCGGATCGGCTCGCGCGGACGAAGGAGCTCATCACCCGGGATCAGGCAGCCGGACTGATCGGCCCGGAAGAGCATGCCTGGTATCAGGAAATCATCGCCCTCGGCGAGGCGGGTCGGTGGGCCGACGCCGAGCGGCGGGCGATCCAGTTTCGTCGTGATCAGCACCGCTAGCAGACAAGTCTGCCCGAGCAGGATGTGAGGCATGCCGACCGGGGAAGCCCTCGGCGTTTCCAGCGGTCGGCCAAGTGGACAATGGCCATGGATACAATCCCGTTCGGCACGACATGTGCGGGGTAACGGCAGCGATTCCCATCTCGCCTCTCCCTTGGGGAGAGGCCGGCCGCAGGCCGGGTGAGGGTGCTGACGAAGCCGCGCAGGTTCCCTGCGCCCTCACCCCAGCCCTCTCCCAGAGGGAGAGGGAGCGATTGCAACCCTCGTGCCGAACGGGCTTGCCATGGATGGCTTTGTCCACGGACGGCTAGCGCATCTGACGTTGGTCTAGCACGGGCTTCAGGGGCTTCAGCCGTCGCCCAGCAGCCGCGCGAACGCCGCCTCGTCGATGACAGGCACGCCGAGCTGCTCCGCCTTGTCGCGTTTGCTGCCCGCCTCGGCGCCGGCGACGACATAGTCGGTCTTCTTCGACACGCTCGACGACGCCCGGCCGCCCGCCTTGCGGATCGCCTCCTCCGCCTCCTGCCGCGAGAACCGCTCCAGCGTGCCGGTGACCACGAGCGTCTTGCCGGCGAGCGGCCCGGCGGTCGCCACCCGTTCGGAGGCGGGCACGTCGAGCCGCACGCCCGCCGCCCGCAGGCCGGCGATCGTCCGCCGGCCGTACGGGCTCGCCAGCCATTCGTGGACGCTGGCCGCGATCACCGCGCCGATGTCGGGCACCGCCGCGAGTTCCTCGACTGACGCGGCCTCGAGCGCGGCGATCGTCGGGAACCGCGCGCAGAGCAGCGTGGCCACCCGGGGGCCGACGTGCCGGATGCCGAGCGCGTTGAGCAGGCGGACGAGGCCGCGGTCGCGGCTGGCGGCGATCTGCCCGACGAGGGCCGCGGCCGATTTCTCCCCCATCCGCTCGAGCGGCTCGAGCTGGGCGGCCTGCAGGCCGTAGAGGTCGGCATAGTCCTGCACGAGCCCCGTCGCCACCAGCTGCTCCACGAGCTTGTCGCCGAGGCCCTCGATGTCCATCGCGCCGCGGGACGCGAAGAACTTGAGCCGCTCGCGGCACCGCGCCGGGCAGTCGACGTTCGGGCAGCGGATGTAGACGCCCTCCGGATCACGTTCCACGGGCGTGCCGCATTCAGGGCACGCGGTGGGGAAGTGCCACTGTGGAAGGTCACGCTCGCGGAGGTGCTTCTCCACGCGCACGACGTGCGGGATCACCTTGCCCGCCTTCTCCACGATCAGCACGTCACCGACGCGGACGTCCTTGCGGGCGATCTCCTCGGCGTTGTGCAGGCTGGCCCGGCGGACGATCGTGCCGGCGAGCTCCACGGGCTCGAGGTCGGCGACCGGCGTGATCGTGCCGCCGCGGCCCACCTGCACCCGGATGCCCGCGAGCTTCGTCGTGGCCTCGAACTTCTCGAACTTCCAGGCGATCGCCCAGCGCGGGCTCTTGGCGGTGGCGCCGAGGAGCTGCTGCTGCGCGAAGCGGTTCACCTTGACGACGAAGCCGTCCACCTCGAAGTCGAGCCCGTGGAGTTCCTCGATCAGCTCCGTGCCCCGCTCCACGAGCCCGTCGAGCGACGCGAAGACCTGCGTGCCGGGGGCCACCGGCAGCCCGGCCTCCACCGCCCAGGCGAGGAGCTCCGTCTGCGACCGGGCGCCGAGGCCCGTGGCGTCGCCCACGCCGTGGCAGAAGAACCGCAGCGGCCGCCGGGCACACTCGCGCGGATCGAGGAGCCGGATGCTGCCCGCGACGACGTTGCGGGTGTTGGCGAACGGCGGCAGTCCCGCCGCGGCCTGGGCCTCGTTGAGGGCCACGAGGTCGGAGTTGGTCATGTAGACCTCGCCGCGGACCTCGATCGACGCCGGCGGTGCCGCGCGATCGAGCACGAGCGGCACGCCGTGGATCGTCCGCACATTGTGGGTCACGTCGTCTCCGGCGACCCCGTTGCCCCGTGTCGCGGCCAGCACGAGCCCGCCGGCGTCGTAGGTCAGCGACATCGCCACGCCGTCGATCTTTAGCTCCAGCACCCATTCCACCGGCTCCGTGGCGCCCGCGTCGGCGAGCAGCCTCTCGACCCGCCTGCCCCAGGCCGCCAGATCGGCGGCGCTGTAGGTGTTGTCGATCGACATCATCGGCACGCGGTGCCGCACCGGCCGCAGCTGCGGCACCGGCTCGTCCCCCACCCGTTGCGTCGGGCTGTCGGGCGTGATCAGGTCGGGATGCTTCGTCTCCAGCCCGCGCAGCTCGTCCACGAGCCGGTCGTACTCGCGGTCGGAGATCTCGGGCGCCGCCTCGACGTAGTACTTCCGGTCGTGGTGCCGGATCTGTTCGCGGAGCCGGGCGATTTTCGTGGCGGCCGATGCGGTCACGGGTCAGCGGTCCCCGGAACGACTGTCGAGGGCCACGGCGCCGACCGTGGCAATGGCCAGCACGACGAGCTCGCCGACGAGGATCGTCGTGCCGTGCCGGTCCATGACGGACATCAGCCCGGTGCGGGCCAGTCGCGCCGTCTCGGGCCGCACGCCGCGGAGCACGGACAGGCAGTAGCTCGTGGCGGTGAGCGTGAAGGCGAGCCCGGCGAGGCCGAGCAGGACGTAAAACGGATTGCGGCGGCGGCGGGGCATGAGGGTACGGGTGGCGGATGGATCACGCAGGCGGGCGTCTTCGCGCCCAGTCCGGCTCACGGGCGGCATGAGTTGCGTCGCTGGCGAAAGTCCGCCACGCTCCGCATCCTCACGCCGACCCGCTCGCCTGCCCAGCACGACAGGCAGGCGGCTGCGTACGGCAGCAGGCTGCCGCACCATTTAGGAGTATAGGCCGCCGACTCTTACGCATCACACGTGAACAGGTCATAGGGCCCGTCACCGGTCCAAGAAGCCCCGGGTGGAAACCCGGGGACACCGGATGTGAAAACCACCCCGCCGGCCATGCCGCACGACGGCACGCGATTCCCCGGGTCAAGCCGACATCGCATGGCATACGGGAAGGTATGCGGCCCGGAGTCCCCCGGCTTCCGCCGGGGGCTTTTTGTGGAGGCGGCGTGCTGAACCAAGAAGCCCCGGGTGGAAACCCGGGGACACCGGATGTGAAAACCACCCCGCCATCCATTCCAGAGGACGGCCCGCCAAGCGAACTGCGGCACGACGCCGCAGGTTCGCGTGGATCATCCTCCGAGCCGTCTCAGGCGGCCTGGGCGCGGGCCAGGACCGCGTCGGCCGCCGCGAGCACCTGCTCGACCGTGATGCCCGCCATCGAAGCGGTGTCGTGCTTGCGGTCGTCCCACTTGGGCCGCAGCGCGGCGGGGGGCTCGACGCACACGTGCCCGGGGCCGTAGGGGCCGTTTCGCGTTGCCGGCACGGGGCCGAAGAGCCCGACGCAGGGCGTGCCCACGGCGGCGGCGAGGTGCAGCGGGCCGGTGTCGGACGAGATGAACAGCGCCGCCTGGCGGCACAGTTCGCCCAGGTCTTGGAGGCTGGTGTCGGGGGCCACGATGGCCGCGCCGAACGAGTCGGCGGCGATTCGCTCCGCCGTGGCCCGCTCGGCGGCACCGCCCCACACGATGACGACCGGCTGACCGTGGCGGCGGTGCAAGCCGCGGGCCGTGGCGGCGAACCGTTCCGCCGGCCACAGCTTGGAGGCCCAGCCGGCACCCGGGTTGAGGACGATCGGCGGGCGGGGCAGACGGAGCGCGGCCAGCCACTGGTGCACGCGGAGCCGGCTCACCGGCCAATGCGCGATGTCGAACGTCGGCCGCGCGACCTGCACGCCGAGCGGCGCGAGGAGGTCGCAGTTGCGGTCCACGACGTGCGTGGCCGTCGGGCGCACCGCGTGCGTGTAGGCCAGCCAGGCGTGCTCGCGGGATACGGGCTTCGCGGCCCCGATCCGCATCCGTGCGCCGCTGAGCCAGGTGGCGACGCCGCTCTTGAGCAGCCCCTGCATGTCGATGGCGACGTCGGGGCGGAAGGATCGCAACTGGCGCCGCAGCTCGACCACCGCCCGCGGCGACTTCAGCCAGCCGCGGGGGAGTCGGAAGAGGTGATCGATCGCCGGATGGCCCGCGAGCACGTCGGCCGCCCGCCCCTCCACGGCCCAGCCGATGCGGGCTGCGGGAAACGCCCGCTTGAGGGCCACCGCCGCCGGCACGCCGTGGAGCACGTCGCCGATGGCGGAGAGCTTGACGATGACGATGGAGCGCGGGTCGGTCATGGCGCGAGCAACCTGTTCGGGCGGGAGATGATCCCCGGCCGGTCGCCCCGCCCGCAAGGCCAGTTTCGCCGCGATCCCCCCGATCATGGCCGCTGGCTCTTGGGTATACTGCGGGCCTTCTGGCAGGCGTCCCTTCCCTCCACGTCCCGTTTCGGAGCCCTCCGATGAGCCAGGCCGAAGAACTCTCGCCCCCGCGCCCTGCCGCCCGCCCCGCCGGCATGCCCGCGATGCTTCCTCCGCCGCGGCTCGACGAACTGTCGCCCCAGAACCTGTACGACAAGTGCATGGCCCTGGCGCGGAACCTGTGGTGGAGCTGGCACCCGGAAGTGACCAACATGTTCCGCGAGCTGGACCCGATCCGCTGGCGGCAGCTCGACCACAACCCGATCGCCCTGCTCGCCGAGTTCACGCCCGAGCGGCTCGAGGCCCGGGCGGCGGAGCTCGTCCTCTACAGCCGCATCAATCAGGCCTACCGGCGGCTCAAGGAGTACCTGGCGGCCGAGTCGACGTGGAGCACGGTGAACGCGGGCGTGCTCGGCTCCAAGCCGGTGGTCTACTTCTCCGCCGAGTTCGGCATCCACGAGTCGGTGCCGATCTATTCCGGCGGCCTGGGCGTGCTGGCCGGTGACCACATCAAGAGCGCCAGCGGGCTCGGCGTCCCGCTGCTCGCCGTCGGCCTGTTCTACGACCAGGGCTACTTCCGCCAGCAGCTCGACATCGACGGTTATCAGCACGAGGAGTATCTGCAGTCGCGGGTCGAGGCGCTGCCGATCGAGCCGGCGACGGGCACCGACGGCAAGCCGATCACCGTGCAGATCGACACCCGCGGCGGCCCGCTGTTCGCCAAGGTGTGGAAGATGGCCGTGGGGCGAGTGAACCTCTTTCTCCTCGACTCGGATGTCGAGGGCAACTCGCCCGAGGATCGTGAGCTCACGAGCCGGCTGTATGGCGGCGACACGCGGACGCGGATCCGCCAGGAGCTGATCCTGGGGGTCGGCGGCGTGAAGGCGATCCGAGCCATGGGGATCGTGCCCGGCGTCTACCATCTCAACGAGGGGCATTCGGTGTTTGCGACCCTCGAGGCGGTCCGCGGCCGCATGGAGCGCGACGGCTACCCGTTCGACGACGCCGTGCGCCGCGTGGCCCGGCAGACCGTGTTCACCACGCACACGCCCGTGCCGGCCGGCCACGACCGGTTCGACAACCACCTCATCGAGGAGCACCTCGGCCCCACCCGCGACGCGCTGGGCATCTCGCACGACCACCTCATGGGGCTGGGCCGCGTGGAGCCGCACAATCCCGGCGAGCCGTTCTGCATGACGGTGCTGGGCCTGAAGATGTCGCGGCGGGCCAACGCGGTCAGCGCCTTGCACGGCCATGTCAGCCGGCGGATGTGGTCCGGCCTGTGGCCGTACCGCGTCGAGGAGGAGGTGCCGATCGGGCACATCACCAACGGCGTCCACGTGCCGAGCTGGCTGTCGTGGCAGATGCTGCAGCTCTACGACCGCATCTTCCCGGCCAACTGGTTCCGGCGGATGGGCGAGCCCGACATCTGGCAGAAAATTTATGAGTGCGATCCGGGCGAGCTCTGGGAGACGCACTACGCGCTCAAGAACCTCCTCCTGCAGTTCGTCCGGCGGCGGCTGTCGCGGCAGTGCCGCCGCCGCGGCGAATGCGACGAGGCGGTGGAGATGGCGCGGACGGTCCTCGACCCCAACGTGCTCACGGTCGGCTTCGCGCGGCGGTTCGCCACCTACAAGCGGGCCGACCTGCTCCTCGCCGACCTCGACCGGCTGCATGCCTTGATCAGCGATCCCGACCGGCCGATCCAGGTGATCTATGCCGGCAAGGCCCATCCGGCCGACGAGCCGGGCAAGGCCTTGATCCGCAAGATCGCCAACCTCCGGCACGACAATCGCTTCGCGGGCCGGGTGGTGTTCGTCGAGGACTACGACATCAACGTGGCCCGGCACCTCGTGCAGGGTGTGGACGTGTGGCTCAACAACCCGCGGCGGCCCCTGGAGGCGTCGGGCACGAGCGGGCAGAAGGTGGTGCTCAACGGCGGGCTCAACTGCTCGATCCTCGACGGCTGGTGGGCGGAGGCCTTCGACGGCCGCAACGGCTTCGCCATCAGCCGCGGCGAGACCCACTTCCACGACGCGATCACCGACGACCGCGACGGCACGGCGCTGTTCAAGGTGCTGGAAGAGGAGGTGATTCCGCTGTTCTACGACCGCGACTCCGACGGTCTGCCCCGCGAGTGGATCAAGATGATGATGAACTCGATCAGCTCGCTGGCCTGGCGGTTCAGTGCCCACCGGATGGTGATGGACTACGCCCGGGCCTGCTATGTGCCGGCCGCCGGGGGCGTGTCCTGCGACATGACGAACCGGTAGCGGGGTGGTTTTCACACCCGGATTCCCCGGGTTTCCACCCGGGGCTTCTCGGCACACAAAAAGCCCCCGGCGGGAGCCGGGGGAGATGGTTCACGCGAACCTGCGGCATCGTGCCGCAGTTCGCTTGGCGGGCCGCCGCCCGCTCACAGTCAACCCGGCCCTCCGGGCCTGGCACTCACCCCAAAAGCCCCCGGCGGAAGCTGGGGGACACCGGGTGGTCATGTCTTCCCGTGTGCCATGCGGTTCAGGTGCGAACCGGGGAACCGCGTGCGGTCGTGCGGCATGGACGGCGGGGTGGTTTTCGTGCCCGGAGTCCCCGGGTTTCCACCCGGGGCTTCTCGGCACACAAAAAGCCCCCGGCGGGAGCCGGGGAGGATGGTGTACGCGAACCTGCGGCATCGTGCCGCAGTTCGCTTGGCGGGTCTGAACCGGGGAATCACGCGTCGGCCGCCGTTCACCCCCGGCGTGTCGCCGTGGTACCCTCTTGCCGGCCCCGCCGTAGCGGGCCGTCGCGAGGGAGCCTTGCCGATGTCGAGATGCCGCTGGTTCGTCGCCCCATCGTTCTGGATCGCAGCCGCCCTGCTGGCGCATGCCGCCCGCGCCGAGGACGCGGTGATCGTGAACATCACGGGCCCGTTGGCGGGCAAGGTGGGTGACCGCGTCACGTACGACGTCGAACTGATCAACAACTCCGGCCGCAACCTGGAGAAGCTCCGCGTCGTCGACTACTTCGACGCCGGCTTTCATCACGACGCCTCCAAGAGCCCGATCGAGCAGAAGGGCACGATCGACCTGCCGGCCAACACCAAGCGCTGGGTGAAGCTCGACTTTCTGCTCGACGAGCCCGGCCGCCAGTGT
>JAJTED010000086.1 GCA_021300535.1 Planctomycetaceae bacterium
GTGCGGCTTTCGCCTCGGCCAAGGCCTCGGCTCAAGCCGCACACGCGGCCTGTGGTGAGGCACCCTGTTCCTAAACCCTCATATCGCCTGGTACAGGAAATCCAACCCGGTCACCTCAACGGCCTGACCACGCTCGACGCCGACACCGCGAAGGCACTCGCGGAGTTCAAGGGCTGGTCGCTGGGACTCAGCGGCCTGACAACGCTCGACGCCGCCTCCGCCAAGAGGCTCGTAGAGTTCAAGGGCGTTCTGCACCTCGACGGCCTGACCAGATTCGACGCCGATACCGTTAAGGCACTCACGGAGTTTAAGGGCCAACGGCTCTCCCTCGGCCGCCTGACCGCGCTCTCTGAAGAAGCGACCAAGGCACTGACGCAGCAGAATGGCTTTTCGCTGTCCCTCCACGGCCTGACGACGCTCGACGCCGACACCGCCAAGGCGCTCGCCGCAACCGAGAAGTGGGATGGTGACCTCTCTGCCGTCACCGCCCTCGACACTCCCGACTCCGTCGCCATCGCCAAAGCCCTCGCCACGCGCAAAGGCCCGCTGAAACTCCCCAACCTCAAGAAAATCTTGCCCAAGACGCTCTCCGCCCTGATTGCCAAGGAAGACGTCGCAATTCCGCTGATCGAGACGCTGGAGTTGATTCAGGAACCCGACGGCAGCGTGACCGAGGACTTCGTGATACCGGAGGGCTTCATGCAGCAATCTCGGTAGCCCAAGCGGCCGAGTGATCGACGCGGCCGCACGTTGAACCCTTTCGGCAAGCCGTGTAACCCGCGCGGGCTTCGAACTTCGCAACCATGCCGACCCACGCGAATCGCTACTCCCCGTCCTGCTCATTCAGGCCGCACAGAACGTCGTGCCCGTGGCTGTCACTGCGGGCGACAAGATCGAAGGGTTACGGCAGTGGGCCTCGGGAAGATGTTTGTCGGCGGATCGGGCGGGCGTGTACTCGCGGTCGGAAGTCGGTGGAGGGAGGGTGCGGAGAGTGGTGCGGGAGCCGGGGATGAATTGAGTGGTCCCGGGGCGAGCAGGCGGCGTTCTTCGGGCATGGGGGGCAGGAGTAGACTTTCGGGCGGCTTCTGGACCGCTCACCCGCCTCTACCGCCTGTTTCCGTGAGGCCCGCCGTGAACTTGCTCGCCCGCTCTTCGCTGCTCATCGTCGCCCTCCTCGTATCCGGCTTCTCATTCGGCTTCGCTCCCGTGAGGGCCGACGAGTTGCCTGTGGACACGAACAAGATCGAAAGCCTGACGCCGGAGCAGGCACGGAAACTGGTGGAAAAGCACCGGGGTCGTCAACAACTTGATTTTCCCCGCCTGACAACGCTCGACGCGGCCACCGCAAAGGCACTCGCGGAGTTCAAGGGCCGGCTGTCCCTCAGCGGCCTGACCACGCTCGACGTCGCCACCGCCAAGGCGCTCTCGGATTTCAAGGGCGTAGGGCTGCACCTCAACGGCCTGACCACGCTCGACGTCGCCACCGCCAAAGAACTCGCGGGGTTCAAGGGCGCAGTACTGGAACTCAACGGCCTAACCACGCTCGATGCCGACACCGCCAAAGCGCTCGCGGGATTAAATGGCGATTGGCTGAGACTCGACGGCCTGACCACGCTCGACGCCGACACGGCAAAGGCGCTCGGGGAGTTCACAGGCCAATTTCTATCTCTCGACCGCCTGACCACACTCGACGCCGATATCGCCAAGGCACTGACGGAGTTCCAGTGCAAACATCTGTCCCTCAGGGGCCTGACCACGCTCGACGCCAAAGCAGCCAAGGGGCTCGCGGAGTTCAAGGGCCAATGGCTGTTCCTCAACGGCCTGACCACGCTCGATGCCGAAGCCGCGAAAGCACTTGCGTGTTCGAAGGCGTGGGATGGCCAACTCCCGAAAGTGACCACGCTCGACGCTGACACGGCCAAAGCCCTCGCGGAGTTCAAGGGCAATAATCTGGTGCTCAACGGCCTGACCACGCTCGACGCTGCCACCGCCAAAGAACTCGCGGGGTTCAAGGGCGCAGTACTGGTCCTCGGCAGCCTGACCACGCTCGACGCCGATACAGCCAAGGCACTCTTGGAGTTCAAGGGCAATCTGACCCTCAACGGCCTGACCACGCTCGTCACGGAGACCGCCAAGGCGCTCGCGAAGTCAAAGGCGTGGGATGGCAGACTCCCGAACCTGACCACGCTCGACGCCGCCACCGCCAAAGAACTCGCGGGGTACAAGGGCACGAATCTGTCCCTCAACGGCCTCACCACGCTCGACGCGGCCACCGCCAAGAAGCTCGCGAAGTCAAAGGCGTGGGATGGCAGACTCCCGAACCTGACCGCGCTCGACGCCGATACTGCCAAGGCGCTCACGGAGTACAACGGTTCCTTATACCTCAACGGTTTGGCGACGCTCTCCACCGACACCGCGAAGGAACTCGCGGAGTTCAATGGGCAGGTTCTATTCCTCGACGGCCTGACCACGCTCGACGCCGAAAACGCCAAGGCACTCGCAGCAACCGAGAGGTGGGATGGCAATCTCTCCGCCGTCACCGCCCTCGACTCCCCCGACGCGGTCGCCATCGCCAAAGCACTCGCCACCCGTAAAGGCCCGCTGAAACTCTCCAACCTCAAGAAAATCTCCCCCAAGACGCTCTCGGCTCTGATCGAGAAGAAAGACGTCGAAATCCCGCTCATCGAGACGCTGGAACTGATTCAGGAACCCGACGGCAGCCCGACCGAGGACTTCATCATTCCGAAGTGGCTGGAGGAGCGGCAGGAGAAACAGCGGCGACAACAAGCAGCCCAAGAAGCCGCGTAACTCCCGACCAGCCGCGAGGCGATCCCGTCGAAGTCTCTGGCACAGCCCGGCCGTCCAACCTCCGCACCCATGCCGCCCCCAAGTTCAGCACTCGTGTAGACCCAGATCGGCAACAGTGCTGAACCGGTTCTATCTCTTATATCTCTTTCTTCTCTTCTTCTAACTATCTATGGGGCACCCCTCGCGGCCCCAGTCATCGCGATAGAAGCCCGCCGCCCTGTCAGTCAGCGGCTATCCGGGATTTTTGCGCACTGATTCCGGCTTTTTCTGGCAGGCGGCTCCATGGTCGCTTCGGCTGCTGATCGCCGGTCCTAGCCCTCCAGAACCGTCACCAGCCAAGGGGATTTCCCAGCCCTCGCCGCCACCAGTCTTGGCGGCCGGGCCTTCCATCCAACCTTCACGGAGATCGCACGTACCGATGTCCACAGCAACTACCACCGAACCCACAACCGCCCAAAATCATTCTCGCCGGACCACAACCCAGCCCACCAAAACCCCGACAAGCCAACTCGAACGCTCCACCGCAAACAGGCTCCGCGCAACGATGGCGGCCGTGAAACTCTCCTTCACGTGGCTCGGCGTTCGAAAGACCCTTGCCCCGGAGCAGCGCACGACAGCCGCCCGAGCGTTCCATGCCGACCGCGAACTGCTCTCGGCCTCGAAACTCATCCTCGACACCAAGAACCCCGCCTACCGTGCCGTGGCTGCCGTTCGCTCGGAGGCCTCTGGCTACTGGCGGACCGTGACGCTGCCGTTCCCCGAGGCTGGCATTCGGCTCCTCCCGCAGAGTTCGCTCGGCACGTTCGCCAGCACGATGCAGATGTACCGCGAGAGGCTCCAAGAGGCTGCCCGGGAACTCGCCGCCCAGTACGACGCCATGAAGTCAGAAGCCCAGCGGCGCCTCGGGACGCTCTTCAGTCCCGGCGACTATCCCACGACGCTCGACGGCCTGTTCGACATGGAGTGGAGCGTCGTCCCCATCGAGCCACCGTCGTATCTCGTGACGCTGAATCCGGGCGTGTACGAAGCAGAGCAAGCCCGGGTCCGTGAGCGGTTCGAGAGTGCCGTCGAACTCGCTGAACAAGCCTTCGCCACGGAACTCCAGCGGCTTACGGCCCACCTCGCTGAACGCCTCACGGGCCTCCACGACGGCCAGCCCATGGTCTTCCGAGATTCAGCCGTGGAGAATTTCAGGGAGTTTTTCGAGCGGTTCCGGCGGCTGAACATTAGGTCCAGCCCCGAGTTGGATGCCCTCGTCGAACAGGCCCAGCAGACGATCACAGGCATCGAGCCGCAGACGCTCAGGGACTCCAACCGGCTCCGCGCGATGGTCGCCCGGGACTTCGAGCAGATTCAAGCGGCCGTGGGTGACCTGCTCGTGGATCGGCCCCGCAGGAATATCCTCAGGCGCGGGCAGACGGGAGCGGGAGCATGACCACGGAAATGGAGTTGGTCGTGGATGCTGGTGGTGACGTCCGGTGCATCTATGACGAGGCACTGGACCTGCGCGAGATCGGGAAACTCCAGATCACCCGGGCGAGTCATGTCGAGCCAGATGCCGAGGGCTACTGGTGGGCTGATATGGGGCCTTCAGGCGGGCCGATGCTGGGGCCTTATGGAAGCCGGACGGAGGCGTTGGGGGCGGAGAGGGGGTGGTTGGCGACTCATCATTCAGAGCGTCAGGCTAGTTCCCCAGAATCGCTTGATCAGCCGCAGAATCATCACCAGCAGCACCGCACCAAACGTTGCGACCAGAACGGCCCCCAGCAGGCCCTCGCCGAAGGGTATGCCAAGCGCCTGCACAATCCCGCCGCCGAGCAGCCCGCCCAACACACCAACAACGATGTCCCCGAGCATCCCGTAGCCGCTTCCCTTCATGATCACGCCCGCGAGAAGGCCAGCCACCAAGCCGACCACGATAAACCAGACAAATGCCACGGTAATCTCCTTTGTGATGAAAGGAACCGGTTCGTCCGCTGAATCACAAACAGCTGCGTCGTTGCACCGAGATGGCGATTTTCTCTTCACATTGCCAATGTCCTACAGGCTTCCTCGCACTTCTTGCATGCCTCAGCACACTTCTTGGCGTGCGGCATGTCGGCGCACTTGTTGCACTCAGCCGCGCACTGCTTGCACGCTTCCTCACAGACCTTGCATATCTCCTTAGCCAGCGGCGAGTCGTACTCCATCAGCGCGACACAGGCACGGCAGGTCTCGATGCAGGTCAGGCATGTCATGTCGCATGCCGGGCAGTCACCATGGATCAGGCATTCCCGGCAAGCCCGCACACACTCATTACACGCCTTGATGCAGTTTTCCTTGGCGACAGGGTCCATCTTCGTTTCGGCAGCAGTCGCGGTTGATGAGGCACTCAACGCCAACGCAACCAGCATTCCACACATGAGCGACACAACGGCTTTGATCATTGCAAAGACTCCCCAATGGCAAATGGAATTAAATGGACACACATGCGGTCACCCTAGTTAGGACTCGCAGAGGATGCGTATCTTTCAAAACGGCTTGAAAGTGCAAAAAACGTCGGTGCCCAAAGCCCCACAAAGATTCCGAACCGCTCTCCATGAGCCGGGTCATCTCCCTTGAACAAGAACCAGATGGCAATCGAGGCGGCTATCGAAACGAAACCCGCCCAGAAGCAGCCTGCACTCAAGTATTTGCATGTACCCGACATATGAAGCCCTCTTTGGTCAAGGTGAGTGAATGACCTCGGATCTGACGCGAGATGCAGCCACGCAATCATTCACGTGAGCCGCATACGCGAGAGCACGGCTCCGCCGACCACAGATACTAGAGACGAACGGAAAAACCGCCGTGGCGAGGCGGCCGAAGCAAGGAGGCCCCAGCTGTTATTGGCTGTACAGCAAGTGCCATCTCCGCGAGGACACTTTCGTACAGCGGCCCTTTTGCTCATGTGCGGTCAGCCGCCGTGGTCGTTGCACTCTCGCGGGGGTGTCCGCGACGTGGGCGGGCTCCGAGCGAGACATTCCGTCACTTCTGAGGCCTGATGGCGAATAATGGGTTCGTTGCCTGACATGAACCAAGGACCTTTCGGGCACTCAGGGCTCCGGAGAACGTGATCGTGAGACGTGAAAACAAATACGAGTGGCTGGAGGATCATCTCATCCGGCGGCTCAGGGACAGCGGTATTGAGGAAAACACCGCACGGACACTCG
The DNA here is from genome assembly GCA_021300535.1 of Planctomycetaceae bacterium. GTDB lineage: Bacteria > Planctomycetota > Planctomycetia > Pirellulales > UBA1268 > QWPN01. The sequence continues at coordinate 6,000 of JAJTED010000086.1, forward strand.
CACACGAGCTCCAGCACGACATCCTCGTAGGCTTTGGTGTCATCGATAGCCGAAACGCCCAGCATGACCAACTGGAATTAGACCTCGCTCGCGAAGTGAGCGAGGGTGGGCACGACGCGTGAATGTCGCTCACGCTGCGTCGGTTCTTTGCCGACCCGCAGCAGTAGCGTGGCTCGTGGCGATGATGGCCCTCCCGCATCTCAGTCGGCGACTGTGGCTGCCATGCGCGGCAAGCGATATCGAGCCGGATAGGGACGGCTACTGGCGGGCGGATATGGGGCCGTCAGGTGGGCCGGAGCTGGGGCCGTTCACGAGTCGGACGGAGGCGTTGGGGGCGGAGAGGGGGTGGCTGGTGGGAAATCACTTCGAGGCTTCGCCTCCCTCTGTCGGTACGCCTGCCGAAACGTGCGTAACGATGCCGTGCGGTTCCAATTGAAAGATTTGCACCACTGTGCCACTGGTGAAGGCATGAACGATTGCCCCCGTTGCAGGTTCAACGACGACCGCTGCTTCCCTCACCCTACGGCCAGTCAACCGCTGAATTTCTTTTCTCAACTCGTCGCACGACACAGCGAAGAGCGCCCGGTGGTACTGCTCCACCTTGGCCGCCCCGGATTCGGTGCGGGCAAGGATCTTCTCGGCAGGCGTCAACGCCTCGTGGAGGGTCAGCACGACCGTCTCATCGCTGGCGACTACGGTCACGGCCTTTGGCGTATGACCCGTGCGCTCCGACTGCATGGACAGGGCGATCTGGGCCAGTTCCTTTGTGAAGTTGGCGGGCGACACCGGCTCACTCATGGATATGGTTCCTGAAGGTGCTCTGTATCTCGATGTTCCGTGACACGCTGCTCCACCACTGTAGCGGATCAGAGAGCGGACACGGCGGCGAATCTTTTCCGAACCGCTGTTCGCGGATTTACTGCCACACCTTGTGATCACTCGCCCATGCGAATGTGGAGCCTTCGGAATTGGTGCGGGGTGAAACCGGTAAGACCACTGAATAGCCGAGTGAAATGGCTTTGCGAGGAGAAACCCAGATCAAGGGACAGTTGGGAGAGCGACGCCCCTTTGGTTCTCAGCAAGATGAGCGAGCAGCCAATGCGTCGCCGATTCATGAAACGATTTAGGCTCAAGCCGGTCGAGTGCTGAAATTTTCTCGCGAAGTGACTGGGAGACAGGCCGAAGCCCTCACTCGCTTCGAACAATGAAAAATGCACCCCTAGATGCGCATCCAGTCGTTCCACAATCCGCCGCATGACGCACGGGTCGAACACACTCGTGTCTTTCCGCCAGTCGGGAGCCCGGCCTCCGGCAAGCAGGGAGATGCCCATGACGATCTGCCGCGCGGCAATCTCGTCGCCGATCTCTTCGGAAATCTGCCGACTACCACTCCCTACCGCAAGCCGCAGCAGACTCGCGCGTATCAGGGCATCGCGAAAGAGCGGAATGGCATGGAGGCCAACGACGGGTTGTAGGCTCTCGGAATCGCATACGCCTCGGATGTGCGAGTCAGGCACGCATAACTCATACGCCTGAAATCCCGCCGTCGTTGTGATGGCCAGCGAATGCGAGGCAAAATCGCAGGGGAAGAACCCCATGTCGCCGACCATCGAATGGAATCGACGGTCGTTTCCGTCTGACGTCCACGCGACATCCGCATCGCCATTCGTCGTCAGCAGGAGCCGGTGTGTGACGTATCGGCTGTCGTGAGCATCGAATACGCGTGGCGGCCGGACGGTGAGCCAGTGCGCGTACCACGAATAATGCGGGTAAGCAGATAGTCGGATTCCATCCATAGCCGCCCTGCCCCTAATTCCCGCCTTCGCGAGGCGCGGGCGTTCGGGCGTCGTCAACGCCCGTCACATTGTTGCAGTTCCCAGCCACTCGTCCACATTTTTGGCAGAGTGAGCAAGGCATGGTGCGCGTGTGGTGACAAAAAAGCGACGGCCGTCCCACCCGGCAGTGCATGAGTCGTGAAAGACCGGCCGTAGAGCCATCGATAGTGTTGCCACACAGGGCCGAACAGGATGTATCGGCCGGATGCACGTCACGGAGGACTCCAATGTCGTCGGAAAACATTCGCCCGCTTGCCACGACCGCGCTTCTTGCGATTGCAGAGGTCAAGGCAGCAACAGAAGCGTTCAATCGCGGAGACGCCAATCTGTTTGACGCGCTAGACGCTATCGCAGTCGCAATCCAGATGTTCCAAGCGGCGGCTCGGCCGGAGGGGCATCGCGAGGCCGCATAACCGCGATCGATTACAGCGCGGCCACGAATCACGTAGCCGCGTCGATCCATATTTCGCCACCCCGGGTAACTCCCGCGGGTGGCGTTGCTTTTTGCCCGTCGGCCCGCGGGCTGCCGGGCGTATTTCCCTTCTTCCGGCTCGCTGCGTTGGCGGCCGGTGTCCCTGTGTGTTTCCCGTTTCCCATTTCCCACTTTCAGGAGATCGAGAACCCATGAGTGACCTCGAACTTATCGACGCCGTGGCCCATGTCACCGGCGAGGATTTCCACGAGATTCGGCGCCGTGGCTTCGTGCTGACCGACTCGAAGAAATCCCGCGACCCCAACAAGTGACGGGCGTGGAGTGTGGCGGAGGACTTTCCCCAGCTTGAGCCCGCCGGCTCGATCAGCCCACCACCCCCAGATGGTTCAGGCAGTAGGTCATGCCGGCGTAGGCGACGACCGTGCTGGCCGCCGCAACACCCATGCTGGGCCAGAAGCCCCAGCCGGCGTTGAGCAGGGCGGGCAGGATGAGGAAGAACGGCAGCGACGCCAGCACAAGCCAGAAAATGCCGTGCGACAAGCTGCCGATCTTCTGCACGTCGCCGGTCTCGGAGTACAGCCAGACGAACGCCAGCAGGGACGTCAGCGGCAGGGATGCCAGGATCGAGCCTGCCAGCGTGCTGCGCTTGGCGATCTCCGACACAGCCACGACGACCGCCGACGTCAGGGCGACTTTGAGGATGTATTGCAGCGGCATATCGGCTTCCTCCCGTTTGTGGATGAAGAGGACCTTTCACGTCTCCTTGACCAGCGGCTCCTCGAGGGCGTCGGCGACCATGTCGAAGTACTCGGTCTCGAACCATGACTGGAAAAGGGCGAAGTCGTTGAAGTCGGGGTGCTGCTCCGGGGCCAGATGCCACGCCGCCACCACCTCGTAGAAGATCGCCGCGGCCGACTCCTGCAGGACCTCCCCCTGGTCTTCCTGGTATTCGCACTCGCTGATCAGGTAGACCGACTTCTCATCGTGGTCCTCAAACTCCTCTTCCTCGATGCCGATCGACCTCAGCCAATCGCGAAACGCGTCTCGGTATCTGACTACGACGGCACTGCGATTGAGCATCTGGGGCTTCAGTGGGTAGGCGGGTGGAGATTCGGCCCACAGGTTCCCCGCCGCCGCCCGGTTCCGCAATCCATTCTCACGGAGGCCTAGTCTTTGCCCGCCCAGAACCAACCACATCCCATGCGACAGGCCGCGCCCGGCTCCAATTCCAGCGCACCATGTCCGGCCGCCAACACGCGCCGCTCGATGACGTCGCCACCTTCACGGGAGAGGTGCCCCCCGGACCAACCATAAGCGCGACATTTCTCCTGTGGAGGCTTGTTCGTCTGGGAGCGGGCCAAGGAAGGGGCCCGGGGTCGTACGCGCGTCTGGAGCGAGCTGGTGGCTCCGGAGGGCCGCCGCGTGCAGTGGTGGTGGGCGGGGCGTCATGCCGCCGGCGTGGCGGTCCTGGACGCGGATGGGCCGCGACCATGTCACTTTTTTTGAGGCCGTCCCCGCACGCCAGCGTGCGAAGCCGGCGAGTACGTCATTTCATCCCCTTTTATTGAAATCCAGATGCTCGATGCCCGTTTTCATCGGGGAAAACCGGATTTCACCGGCATGCTGCATGACGGATCCACTGATCGACGAGCTTGTGCGCCAGCGTGCGGAGCTGGGTCGCACGTATGCCATAAGTGACGCATGTCTTTGGGGGGGCCGCCGTCGACCGTGTGATGCCTTTGCCCTTCAGGAACTGAGATAACCTGGAACTTCGCTCTGCAGACTCGACGTCACTGTGGCTCCTATCAGAAACCGTCTTGGCGCTACCTTGAACAGCTCGTGGTTCACGAGCCGAGACGGGCTTTTTTTCTGCCGGGTAACGACGCTTTGATGCGGCCCGAGGTACCGGCACTTGGCGAGGCTGCACTGCTGGGCGTTTTGGCTGGCCTTTTCGAGGTAGCGGCGGATGCTCCGCAGACTCACGGTCTTGGATCCATTTCCGGAGCGTCTCGACGCTGTATCGGACGAGCTTTCCAATGCGGACGCAGGGCAGCTCCCCGGATGCAGTCAGTTGGTAGAGGTATCTCTCGGAGAAGGCCAGATGCTGTGCCGCCTCCCGTGCCTTGAGCAGGAAAGGCTCCGTCTCCCGCTGGCCGTGCTCCGCACGAGTGAATTCCAAGAACGGTCTTCGATGAAACGACTCCACGCTGGGCTCCTTTCATGAATCAGACCACCCCGAGGAGGACGCCGTTGGGGTGCCGGGGTAGTGGGTTCGCCTGCTGCCCCGGCATCTGAGCCTGAGTATGAGACCCTGTGATGGGCTCCCTATGGCATGGGGTCGCATTGAACGCGGAGGGGTTTGGTCTGAACCCCGGCAACGTTCAACGCAACTCTACTTTAAGCCGGCGGTTGAGCGCTGTCGCAGCCTTCTCGAGCGTGCCGATCGTCACCGATGGGTTGTCCGGGTCGAGCAACCGATCGAGTGCAGCCCGGCTCGTCTTCATACGGCTCGCCATGGCAAGTTTCGTCAGCCGCCGCCGCTTCATTTCCTTGGCGATCTGATACGCGATGACTCGCTTCGTTGCTGTGGCGGTCGCCGTTTCGAGGAGACGTTCTGTCTGTAGGAAATTATCGACACTGCTACCTAGGTGCTTCTTTTTCATGCGTTACTCCGATCGTAGTTGAGCGAGCCTTCGCTTCGCCGTCATGAGGTCGGCCGGGGGTGTCCGTTGCGATTTCTTCTGAAAACCGTGCAGGAGAACCATCGTCTGCCCATCCACTGTGAAAATCACTCTCGTAATGCCAGAACTGATCCGCGACCGGACCTCCCATAGACCGCCCGCCAGTTTGCGAATGAGCGGCATTCCCATCGGCCATCCGAACTGGGCTGTCTTGATATCTTCCCCGACGGCTTTGCGGTCTTCCCGGGCCAGGCCTCGCAGCCAATCCCGCACTGGCTCACTGCCGGTTTCAGTGCGAAAGAACACGACCTCCAAAATCGGCCGTCGCGATCCGCGTCCATGGCCACCTGACACCATGCACAGAGTGTATCACATTTGGTACATGGGTCAACGGCAGAATCGCATCCCGCTACCCCGGCATCTCAGCTTGGGCATGAGACCCTGCGATGGGCTTCCAATGGCATGGGATCGGATTGGGGGCGGAGGGGTTTGGGTCTGAACCCAAAACAGGCGATGCGTAGTTGTCGTACTGCACTTGGCCGGTCTGAAGGTTGCATACGACCGGGTACGACCAGCCGCGGAGTTGCACGCACAGGCCCGTTGCCGTCGCGCTGAACAGACGGACGGTCTTGTGCTCGGGGTTGGGAATCTGGAGTCGGACACAGGCGGCTTTCACGGCTGCCTCGTCGCGCACCTCCGTCTTGATCTCGACGATGTGGGACAAATCGGGGGTCTCCTGTAGAGGGTGGTGGTGGGCTTGGCTGGCTTGGCTTGGCTGGGG
>JAJTED010000087.1 GCA_021300535.1 Planctomycetaceae bacterium
AGGCCCGGAGGGCCGGGTTGAGGGCGAGCGGGCGGAGGCCCGCGAAGCGAACCGCGGCACGACGCCGCGGGTTCGCGTGAAACATCCTCCCCGGCTTCCGCCGGGGGCTTTTTGTGGGAGCACCAGGCCCGGAGGGCCGGGTTGAGGGCGAGCGGGCGGAGGCCCGCGAAGCGAACCGCGGCACGATGCCGCGGGTTCGCGTGAAACATCCTCCCCGGCTTCCGCCGGGGGCTTTTTGTGGGGCTGTTGCGCGTGGTCCCGAGAAGCCCCGGGCGGAAGCCCGGTGAATCCGCGCGGCAACGAGGCCCGGGCCATGGGGCGACGGCGATCAGCGGGCCGCTGCGGGCTCCGGCCGCGCCGCGGCCGTGGGCTCACCGTCGTCCCCGAGCCGGCCGGCGGCCCAGAGCGTGCCGCGGCTCACGAGCCCGAGGAACTCCGGCGTCTCGATGGTGTGGTTGTAGTGGCCGATCGTCGTGCCGAACACGCGGGCCTTGCCGTATTGGTTCGTCCACACGACCGTCTGCATCGCCTGCCGCTCCTCGCTGCGGGCCTCGACCAGGGGCGTGGCGGTAGGCCACAGCTTGTCGATGTAGTAGAGCTCGTCCTTGGGCACCTTCCACTCCCTCGGCAGCCCGCGGAGCACGGGATGCTCCGCGATCGTGCGGGCCGTGTACTCGTAGTGCTTGCCGTGGCCGGGCGAGGTCACGCCGCAGAACTTGAACCAGTCGTCCGTGCCGGCCCGGTAGCAGTGCATCGCACAGTGCATGACCACCGCCGGCGTGCCCTTTTCATGCTCGGCGACGATGCCCTTGAGAAAATCCGGGTCGTTGATCTTGGCGAAGCACTCGTTGTGGAAGACGACGTCGTAGCCCTTCGACCACTCGGGCTGCGAGTAGACCGAAACCCTGTGGTCGCTGCTCGATCCACCCTCGTGGATCACAGTCACCTTCGCCCCGGCCCGGGTCTCGAGGGCCGGCACGAGGATCTTCTTCTGCCCCTCGTAGTCGTGGCAGCAGCCGCCGGTGATGTAGAGCACTTGGAGCGGCCGCGGCGGCTCCGCGGCTTGGGCTGCAACCCCGATCGCCAGGAACGCCACCAGACTGCGAACGATCATCATTTTTTGGCTCCTCTCGAGATCGGCACAGCATACCACCCCTGGCACGACGGTCTCTGAACGTCTTGTCTCGTCCCTGGCCCGGCGGTCTCTGACCGTCGTGGCCCGCTGGGGCGGCCGCCCATGTTCGGCGGTCGTCGACCGCCGCTACGGCAGCAACAGCCGGGCGATCCGGCGGGCGGGGCTCGTCAGCGCCAGCGCCGCGAGCTGACGAGGCGTCACCCAGCGGCGATCCGTCGCGGCCGCTTCCGTCCGGCCGGCGGCACACCGCACGACGTCGAGCGTGATCCGGTGATGCGTGACCGTGTGGACGACGGTGCCCAGCCGCTCCGGCGGCCCGCACCGCAACGCTCCGAGCCGGGCACAGGCCGCAATCCCCCCGGCCGCCCGCGTTGCCCGGCCCGGCACGCGCGGAAAATCCCAGAGTCCGGCCCACCACTCGCCTGCCCCGCGTTGCACCACGAGCACACGGCCCCGCCGCGTGGCGACCACCGCCGTCTCGTGCCGCCGCTCCACCGTCCGCCGCGCGGCCTTGCGGGGAATGTCGGCGACGAGTCCCGCGCGGTTGGCGACACACTGCCCGGCGAGCGGGCACGTGCCGCACAGCGGCCGCTCGGGTGTGCAGACCATCGCCCCGAGGTCCATGAGCGCCTGGTTGAACCGGCCCGGCTGCCGCGGCGGGAGGAGCCGCGCCGCTGCCTCCCAGATCGGCTCGTCATCCGCCGCGCTGCCAAGCGGCCCATCGTGCCCCACCAGGCGGGCGATCACACGCCGCGAATTGGCCTCCACGATCGGCTCGCGCTCGTCGAACGCAATCGAGGCGATCGCGCCGGCGGTGTAGCGGCCGATGCCGGGCAGCATTCGCAGTTCGGCGGCGGTGCGCGGGAACCGGCCGCCGTGGTCGGCCACGATCTGCTGCGCGGCCGCGTGCAACTGCCGCGCGCGGCGATAGTAGCCGAGCCCTTCCCACAGCCGCAGCACCTCCGGCTCGCGGGCGGCGGCGAGGCTGGCGACGTCTGGAAACCGCGCCACGAAGCGGGCGAAAAAATCCTTCACCCGCTCGACCTGCGTCTGCTGGAGCATGATCTCGCTCACCCACACGCGGTAGGGATCGGCGGACCGCCGCCAGGGGAGGTCCCGCTTCGCGCGGGCGTACCATGCCAGGAGGCCGCTGGCCACGGCCGCCTGGGCCACTGGATCATGGGCCGTGCGTGCCGGCCGCTTCCGTGTTTCCCGGCCCGCGACCTTCACTCCGGCCCCTTGCAAACGCGTTATCGGTCGAGTCCAACGGTGGGAGTGTAGACGAGTTCCCAGGCAGCAGCGCATGACGTCCCGCGATCCATCGTCCGACAAAGGTCCCCGCCGCCGCGGCCCCGCCCCCCGTGGCCGTGAGATGATCACGGTGGCCCGCCGCGAGGCACCGGGCGGCGCGGCCTGGGAGATCGTGCAGCCGCGGTGCGCCCGCCGGCGGCGCGAGGACATCGAAGAGGTGGAGGCCATGGTCGAGGCGGGCGAGACGGAGATCGCCCGCGACGAGCTCGTGTGGCTCCTGTCGGAATGCCCCGACTTCCTCGAGGGCCACGTCCACCTCGGCCTGATCGCCATGGAGGAGAACGATCTCAAGCTCGCCCGCGGCCACTTCGGGCGGGCCTACGAACTGTGCCTGCGGGCCTTCGAGGCGGCGGGCAGCCCGCAGCCCGTGCCGTATGAGCTCGCGGGCAATCACCCGTTCCACGAGGCGGCGAAGGGACTGGTGCACTGCCTCCTGGAGACCGGCCGCCGCAAGGTGGCCCAGGATGTGTGTCGCCGCATCGCGGCGCTCGACCCGACCGATCCGCTCGGCATCGCCCGACTGCTCGAGCGGAAGTAACCCGGACCGCACATGACCGATTCCCACTCATCCATCTCTCCCCGCCGCGGCCGGTTCATCGCCCTCGACGGCATGGATGGCGCCGGGAAGTCGTCGCAGATGGCAGCGCTCGTGGCCTGGCTGCGGTCCAACGGCCGGAAGGTAGTCACCTGCCGCGACCCCGGCTCGACGCCGACCGGCGACGCGATCCGGGCCATCCTGCTCGACCGCCACGACCTGCACGTCTCCCCGACGGCGGAGATGCTCCTCTACATGGCGGCGCGGGCGCAGCTCGTGGCCGAGGTCGTCGCTCCGGCGCTCGACCGCGGTGACTGGGTGATCTCGGACCGCTATCTGCTGGCGAACGTCGTCTACCAGGGTCATGCCGGCGGCCTCGATCCCGAGGTCATCCGCGGGGTGGGCGCGGTGGCGACCGGCGGCATCATGCCCGACCTCGTGCTCGTGCTCGACGTCGACCTGGAGACGGCGGCCCGGCGGCTGTCCCGCCCACTCGACAAGCTCGAGAACCGTGGCGTTGACTATCGGCGTCGGCTCCGGGCGGGATTTTTGGCGGAGGCCGGCCGCGCTCCCGATGCGATCGCGGTGATCGACGCCCACGGCTCGATCGACGAGGTCGCCGCCCGCATCCGCGCGGCGGTGGCCGAGCGGTTTCCCGAGGTGGGCTGACGGCATGGCGTGGCAAGGCATCGAAGGACACGACGCGATCGTCGCCCGCTTCGCGGCCGCGGAGGCTCGGGGCCGGATCGCCGGCTCGTATCTGTTCGTCGGCCCGCCGGGCGTCGGCAAGAGCACGTTCGCCCTGGCGCTCGCGAAGGCGTTGCTCTGCGAACATCCCGCGCCCGGGCTCGTGCCCTGCGGAGGATGCCGGTCCTGCATCCAGGCGGCCGCCGGCAGCCATCCCGACATCGACGTCATCGGCAAACCGGACGACCGCGCGACGATCCCGCTGGAGTTGCTGATCGGCGACGACCAGCATCGCATGCGCGAGGGGCTCGTGTGGCGGCTGCTGCTGCGGCCCGCGCTCGGCTCCCGGAAGGTGGCGATCATTCTCGACGCCGACCATCTCGCGGAGGAGGCCGCCAACTGCCTGCTCAAGACCCTGGAAGAGCCGCCCCAGGCCGCGGTCATCATCCTCGTGGGCACCGCGGTCGAGCGGCAGCTGCCCACGATCCGCTCGCGGTGCCAGATCATCCGCTTCCGTCCGCTGCCGACCGCCACGGTGGAACGGATCCTCGGCGCCGAGATCCGACTGGCGGGCGGGCCGGATGACCCGGCCGTGCTGCGGCTCCGCGCCATGGCCGCGGCCGGGAGCCTGGCCCGGGGCCGCAGCCTCGCCGACGCGGGCGTGGGCGAGTTTCGCGGGCGGTTGCTCGCCATCCTCGGCCGTCGACCGCTGGCCGGCGTGGAACTCGCCCGCGACACGATCGCGGTCGTCGAAGCGGCCGGCAAGGAGGCCCCACCGCGCCGCGGCCGGCTGCGGTTCGTGCTCGAAACGGCCGTCGATCTCTTCCGCGCCGCCCTGCGTCAGGCGGTGACGCACGAGACGCCGGCCGATCCCGACTTCCATCACGCGGCCGCCGCCTGGGCCCATGATCCGGAAGCGTGCGCCGAAGCGCTCCGCCACACGCTCGAAGCGCTCGACGCCGTCGACCGCAACGCGAACCTCACCGTCCTCGTCGATGCGTGGACGGCGCTGCTCGAGGAACCCCGGCTTGCCCGGCTTGCCTGAGCCGCCACGCCCCCGCTTGCCCCGTTCTCGCCGACCACGCATCTCGCGGCCGCATCGAATCGGGCTCTGGCGGACGTTTCCGGCCGCTCGGCGTGGATCGATTTTTCCGGTCGCGACTGTCGATGGAACGGCAGGGGCGGTCGGCATGGCCCGTTCGGCCCCACAGGTGAGTCGCAATCGGGCGGCGGATTCACGGCGGCAGGACAGGGCATGTGCGACACGCGAGCAGCGAGCGTCTTCGCCACCGCATTCGTGGCGGGAGTCATCTGTGCCGGCGTCCTGACGTCGCGAAGTCTGCATGAACCGATCACCGAGCCGTTCTTCGGGCTGGAGGACGGCCCGCACATCGACGCCCATGCGCAGGCTGTCGGGACAGTCGACGCGCATCCCCGTGAAGATGCACGGCAGCAGCCGCCGCGGCCCGTCGTGGGTGGCTTCGCGGAAATGGCCGCCGCCCTGGCCCGACCGCCAGAGCGGCTCGCTCTCGCCGCCGGGATCGGGGCGATCGCAGACACCGTCCAGTCACAGGCCCTGTCGACGGCGGATCGCGGCCGTGAAAAACTCGTCGAGCACTCCCAGGCCGAACCGCCGCCTCCGCTGCCGATCCTCGACGCCACGACGGTCGCGGAGCCGGAACTGCGTGCCGTCGAACCGGAGATGGCCGCCAAGCCGGCCGTCGAGGAACTGAAGGCGCTGGTGGAACGCGTCCGACCCGCGGATGACCGTCCGCAGTCGGCCCCTCCACGGCCGCCCGAGGCCAAGGCATCGCCCCCTCCGCTCCCGACCCCGGCGCCGCTGCCGGGCGCGGAATGGAACGATCCCGACCAGGTGAATTGGTCGGATGCCGCGGCGGATCAGGGTCAGGCGACCGGATCCGCCGCCGGTGCGTTGCCCGTGGTCCGCCGCCGCGGCATCTTCATGGACCGCCGGCAGGAGCAGACTGGCACACCGCAGGAGCCCGCGGCGGCCCAGCGCGGCGGTCGGCTGCTGGAACGGCTCCGCACCGAGCGTCGGACCGCGGCGGCCGCCACGAACGATCCAGCCACCGGCCCCGTCCCGCCGTCACTCCCGCCCGACATCAGCCGGTGGCCGTCTCCCGCCCGCCTGCTGGAGCAGGTCGAGCAGGTTGCCCTCGGCACGCGGCCAGGCCCGGCTGGAACAGCCGACACCACCACCTGGACGGCGCTCTGCCGGGAACGGCTCCAGCAGGTGCTCGCGACGTCGGGCCCCGGAGACGAGCAGGCCGACGCCGCGCTGCTGACGCTCGGCGAAGCCGTGCCCGCAGGCATGGCCGCCGGAGACGCCGTGGCCGATCCGGCGCTCGCGTCGCTGACGCGGCGGGCCGCCTTGGCCGTCGCGCGGCGCGTCGCCGTCTGGCGGGCGGCAACGGCCCTGTGCGCGGAACTGTCCGGACGCACGCCGCGAGCCCCGGGCTTGGACGTCGATCGACGGCTCGCCGCCGCCCAGGTGACGGCGGAGGCCGCCGCCCTGCTGGCGGCTCTGGAGCGGTTCGAATCGACGTCGTCTCCGGAAGACGCCGCTACCGTGAAGGCGGCCCTGCGCGGCATCGCCGGCACCGGTTCCGGCCGCGCCGCCGACCTGACGCGAACGGTCGCCGACCACTACCTCACGCCCAACGTGCGGATCGCCGTCCACCAGAAGTTCGTCGAGCGGATGATGCCGGAGTCGACGGTCAAGACCGCGCCGATGCAGGACTTCGTCCTCGGCCGCAAGGTCAGGGGCACGAGCACCGTCGAGCAATCGATGAGCATCGCCTTCGTGCCGGATGCCGACCACATCCGTTTCGAACTGCTGGTGCGCGGCGAGGTCGACTCCCGCACGGTCACCGACGCCGGTCCGGCCGCCATCCATTCCCGCGGCGCGGCGAGCTTCACGGTCCGCAAGCCGATGAGCCTGTCGCCCGCCGGGCTGGCCTTCGGCACCGCCCTCGGCGCGGCCTCCAACCAGTCGCAGCTCGCCACCATCCAGACGAGCTTCGACGGCGTGCCGATCATGGGGTCGATCGTGCAAAAGATCGTGCGGAACCAGCACGACGAGAGCAAGCCGCAGGCCGCCCGCGAAGTCAACGAGAAGATCATCACGCGGGCCTGCCGGGAGGTCGACATGCAGGCCGAGCCGAAGTTCACCGAGATGGCCGAGCGGATCCGGGAGCGGATCTGGAACCCGATGGTGAACCTCGGGCTCGAGCCGACGGCGGTAGCGATGGAGTCGACCGCCGCGGCGGCGACCATGCGGCTGCGGCTGGCGGCCGCGGAGCAGCTCGCCGCCCACACGCCGCGGCCCCGGGCCCCGGCCGACGCCATGCTGGGCGTGCAGGTCCACGAGTCGACGCTCAACAACGGCTGCCAACAGCTCGACCTCGCGGGCCGGCGTTACGCGCTGGAGGATCTGATCCGGCTCGTCAGCCGCCGGCTGGGGCTGGAGCCCCGGATTCCTGACGACCTGCCCGAAGGCGTGAGCGTCACCTTCGCCACCGTCCAGCCGCTGCGTCTGGAGTGCCGCGACGGCCTCGTGCGACTGCGGCTGGCGCTCGATGCCATCGAGAGCGGTCGCCGCGACTGGTACGACATCGTGGCCGAGGTCACCTACCAGCCGACCGCCGCCGGCCCGCAGATCCTCCTCGAGCGGTCCGGACAGGTGCACCTCCCGGGCCACAAGGGGCTGGAGATCCCCCTGCGCACGATCTTCAGCAAGATCTTCCCCAGGGAGCGGCCGATCGCCCTGCTGCCGGCGTCGATCGTGAAAAACCCGCGACTGGCCGACCTGCGGGCAGTGCAGGTGGTCAGTACCGACGGCTGGTTCGCGTTCGCCCTCGACGGGGCCGCCGAGAAGCCGGCCGCCGGCCCGGCCATCACCGCGCCCAAGGGCAAGTCGCGGCTGCCCGCCGCGCAGAGCCGCACGCCCCGGCACCGGTAGCTTCGTGCCATGCGGGCCGGCTTCCTTACCGATCCGCGGCCGCTGCTCAGGCCGTTGACCGGCCTGCTCGTCTGCGTCGTGCTCGCCGGGATCCTGCGGAACTACCCGCGGTACCTGCCGCCCGACTTCACGAGCGACTTCCTGCTCGGCCGCGATGCGGATTTTTACGGTGGCTACCAGTGGGCCTTCTACGCCCATCTCGCCGCCGGGCCCGCCACGCTCCTCCTCGGCCTCGCGCTGATGACCGCCGCCCTGCGGCAACGCTTCCCTGCCTGGCACCGGCCGCTCGGTCGTGTGCAGGTGGCCGTCGTGCTGCTCGGGCTCGTGCCCAGCGGTCTGTGGATGTCAGCCTATGCGGCGACCGGCGCCGTCGCGGGGCTCGGGTTCGCCGCGCTCTCCGTCGCCACGGCGGCCTGCGCGGGGCTCGGCTGGCGGGCGGCGGTGCAACGCCGGTTCGCAACCCACGAGACCTGGATGACGCGGCTCTTCGTCCTCCTCTGCTCGGCCGTGGTGCTGCGGCTGATCGCCGGCCTGGCGTACCTCGCCCGCCTCGACGCCGACTGGCTCTACCCTGCCGCGGCCTGGGCCTCGTGGCTGGTGCCGCTGATCGCGCACGAGACTTGGCTGGTCACTCGACGGGATCGATCTTCCGATCGTCAATGCGAATAAGGGACCGCCGGCACTCCGGGCCACACTCCAACGTGGCGGTCGGAAAGAATGTGGAGCTATGGCCATCCGCGAACACCCAGTTCGCAGCACCGCCGGGATGATCCGTGAGAGAGTCCGGCCCCACGGCCATGAACATCTCCTCGTTGGCATCCTCCGGTGCCATCCAGGGCACGGCTCGTCTCGTGGGAAACTCCGCGACGAGCAGCGTCTTGGTCGGCTGCCGCACCTCCTTGACACTCACGGAGCCATCCGCGCGAAAGCAGCCGACGGGTGAGACGACGACCATGTACGTCGTGCGGCCATCGGGTGACGTGCTGCCGGGGCAGTGGTAGACGCTCGGCATTCGCTCGCGGGCGGCGGCGTTCGCCGGATCGTCCCACGGCTTCGTGAGGTCGATCGAGTCGTAGAGTTCCTTCTCCTGGAGGTGCGGCAGAATCAACGTCCGCCAACTGTGTAGCAGGCGGCCATCCGCGTCGCGGGTGCAGGCCGGCGGCAGGGTGCCGTGCTGCTGCTCGTAGGCCAGCATCGCCTGGGCGATCTCACGGAGATTGTTCGCGCAGGCCGCCCGCCGCGCCACTGCGGGCACACCTCGGCGCGCGGGCCACAACAGGCCCACCATGATCAGCCCGACCACGCCTGCCACGGCCAGCCAGGTAAGCCATGAACACCCGCGTGCCGACTGCAGGTTGTCGCTGTGGGGCGGCTCATAAGGGTTGTCGGTCGTCATGGTGATGGTCGGTGGGGGAGTTGGGAGCGGCGAAGGGCGATTGGCAACCCAAACCAGGGTAGCAGGGAGCCGGCGTAATCGAACGGCGAACCGTGGTCTGGCAGCCCGTTGAACAGTGATCAGTCTCGTCCCAGTCCCAAGAAGCCCCGGGTGGAAACCCGGGGACACCGGGCATGAAAACCACCCCGTCGTCCATGCCGGATGACGGCACGCGATTCACCGATTCGAAACCGTGGCGCATGGTGAGCGGGGAGGTAGGTGACCCGGAGTCCCCCGGCTTCCGCCGGGGGCTTTTTGTGTCGTTCGCGCGTGTCAAGCCGAGCGCAAGACTGGAGAACGCGCAACATCAAAACTCCCGCCGGGGGCTTCTTGTGCCGTTCGCTCGCCGTCATGCCTCCGCGGCCGGCGCGAGCGCCCCGTGGCCGAGGATGAACTTCCGCGTGCCGGCCGGGCCGTCGAAGAGCACGGTGCCCACGGCCCGCGGCCCGGTGCCGCTGATGCCGGCGATCACGCCCTCGCCATATTCCGCATGCCGCACCCGCTGCCCGACCTGGTAGCTGCGCGCCGCCGGCTGCCGGCCCGCCATCCGCTCCGCCAGATCCGTGGCCCGCTCGATCACCGCCTCGGCCGACCGGCGGCGCCGGGGCCGCGAATCCCCCGGCGGCGCGTCGTCGAGCTCGAGCACCAGGCCGTCGGCCCGCGGCCGGGGGGCCGGGCTGCGGTGCGGCGGCTCAGCCTCGAGCTGCGAATACTCATCCCCGTCGGCCGCGGCCCGCCGCGCGGCGTCACCGAACGGGTCGAACCGCGGGCCGTCTGCGGCCGGGGCCTCCGCGCCCGTGACCACCGTCTCGCTGCCGGTCATCTCGGCGAGGAACAGGCTCGGCGCCGACACGCGGCGGGTGCCGCGGTAGTCGCGCATCCGGGCGGCGCTGGCATGCACCTCCTCGCGGCCGCGGGTGATGCCCACGAACACGAGCCGCCGCTCCTCTTCGAGCTGCTCCGCGTTTTCGAGGCTGCGCTCGTGCGGGAGGATGCCGTCCTCCATCGCCACCAGGTAGACGACCGGAAACTCCAGGCCCTTGGCGGCGTGATAGGTCATCATCGCCACGCGATCGCTGCCCGGATCCCAGACGTCGGTGTCGGCGACCAGGGCCGTGGTCTCGAGGAAGCCGCCGAGCGGATCGACGGCTTCCGCACCACCGGCCGGTTCAGGCTGAAAATCCTCGTCGAACTGCCGGGCGGCGGTGACCAGTTCCTCGACGTTGGCCAGCCGGTCCTGGCCCTCCTCGTCGTCGTCCTGCTCCTCGGCGAGCATCCGCCGATAGCCGGTCTCCTCGAGCACCGCCTCCAGCAGGGTGGCCACCGTCGGCTCGCGGCCCGCCGTCGTGGCCAGCCGTTGGTGCAGGCGGGCGAACGTCAGCAGCGCTTTCGCCGCCCGGGCGGGCATGCCGGGGATCGCGTCCGCGGCGGCGGCGGCCTCCAGCCGGCTCATCCGTCGATCCTCGGCCCAGGCGGACAGGCGGTCGAGCGACTGCCGGCCGATGCCGCGGGGCGGCACGTTCACCACCCGCAGCAGCGCCTCGTCGTCTTTCGGATTCCGCAGCAGCCTCAGCCAGGCGACGACGTCACGGATCTCGCGGCGCTTGAAGAACTCCAGCCCCCGGACAAGCTGATAGGGCACGCCCCGGGTCCGCAGCGCCAGCTCGAGTGACCGCGACAGCGCGTTGGTGCGAAACAGGATGGCGAAGTCGCGAGGCGTGCGCCGGCCGTCCCGCACCGCGGCGGCGATCTCCGCGGCGATCCGGTCGGCCTCCTCGTGGCCCGAGCCGTCGAGCACGATCCGCACCGGGGCGCCAGGCGCGGCGTCGGTGACGAGCCGCTTCGGCTTGCGCCGCGAGTTGTGGGCGATGAGCCGGTCGGCGGTGCCGAGGATGTTCGACGTGCTGCGGTAGTTGTGCTCCAGCGTGACCACCTTGGCGGTGGGATAGTCGCGCTCGAACTCGAGGATGTTGCGGATGCTGGCCCCGCGCCAGCCGTAGATGGCCTGATCCGGGTCACCCGTGACCGCGAGGTGCGGATGGTCGATCGAGAGGCCGCGGAGGATGCAGTATTGAACGGCGTTGGTGTCCTGGTACTCGTCCACGAGGATGAAGCGGTGCCGGGCGTCGAGCTCCGCCCGCAGCCCGGGGTCGTCGGCGAGCAGCCGGGCCACGTGGACGAGAAGATCGTCGAAATCGACCGAGTTGGCCCGGAGGAGATACTCCTGATACCGCGGCCACAGCGTGCGGGCCACCTCGTCGGCGGGCCGCCCCCAGCGTGGCTCGAAGGTCTCGGGCGTGAGCAGGTCGTTCTTCGCCCGGCTGATGATGCCCGCGATGCGATCGATCGGCGTGTGGGTCAGGGAGAGCCCCGACTGCTTCGCGGCCCGTTTCAGCACCGCGCCGGCGTCGTCCGGGTCGAGGATCGAATAGTCGCTCGTCAGGCCCACCTGCCGGGCATGCCGCCGCAGCAG
>JAJTED010000195.1 GCA_021300535.1 Planctomycetaceae bacterium
CACGTCGTCAGCGGTGGCCAGTCCGCGCCGCGCGAGGAACGGCACGCCTTCGGCCATGAGCGTGCGCAGTTCGGCGGGCGAGAACACGTAGCGGCCCCCCTGCCCCACCCCGACGGGCACGTCACGAAGCAATTGATTGACCAGTTGCATGACCAGCGGCTGTGCGTCGGCGAGGCGGAGGTTCGTGCGCACCAGCCGCACGCCGCAATTGATGTCGTAGCCCACGCCACCGGGTGACACGACGCCGCCGGCAGCCGGATCGGTGGCGCACACGCCGCCGATGCAGAAGCCGTAGCCCCAGTGGATGTCGGGCATGGCGAGGCTGGCCCCCTGGATGCCCGGGAGGCAGGCGACGTTGGCCACCTGCTCGGCGGCACGGTCGCTGCGCACCTGTGGGATCAGCCGCTCGTCGGTGAAGATCAGCCCGTCGGCCAGCATGCCCGGCTTGTAGGAGCGAGGAATCCGCCACGTGCAGTCGTCCACGCGCTCCAGCGGCCCGGTGTAGGACCGGTCAGTCGTATCGCCGGTGTCGGGCATGGCGCGGCGGCTCCTCGCGGGTCAGATGGGGTCAGATGTCAACGATGAACTCCGCTTCCCAGCCGGCGGGCCCGTGACGGACATCGAGCAGGTGCTGTGTCACGGCCTTGATCTCGTGGGCCAGCGTGTGGCGGGACGGGTCGAACGTTTCGCCGCGGGCCGTCGCCCGCAAGCCGGTCTCGTCCACTTTGACGGTGAACTCGCGAAGCAGGAGCCGCTCGATCTCGAAGACGGCGAGCAGTTCGCTCATCCAATCGTGGAGCAGCCAGGTTGGGTCGGTGCCTGGCAGGGCGAACGGCCGCTCCTCGACGGCATCGATCTGCGCCAGGTCGCCGGCGATCACGGTGAAGAGCCCGCGGGCGGCGTCGGCCATGAGGTCGCCGAGCGTGGCCGCCCGGACACGGATTCCGAGGTCGGCGGTGTGCGCGAAGAGTTCATACACGGTGGCACCGGCGGAAAGCGTACGGAAAGCGTATGCCTCAAGGCCCCCGGCGGGCAATGCGGCCCGCCACTGGTGGCCATGTCGCTGCGGCCGTATCCTGCCCCCTATGAAACCGACTCTTCTCATTCTTGCCGCCGGCATGGGCAGCCGTTACGGCGGCCTCAAGCAGCTCGACCCGATGGGGCCGGGGGGCGAAACCATCCTCGACTACTCGGTGTTCGATGCCATCCGTGCGGGCTTCGACCGGGTGGTGTTCGTGATTCGCCGCGACTTCGAACGGGAGTTTCGCGAGCGGATCGTGGCCCGCTTCGACCGACACATGGACGTGGCACTGGCG
This sequence comes from Planctomycetaceae bacterium, assembly GCA_021300535.1. Lineage (GTDB taxonomy): Bacteria > Planctomycetota > Planctomycetia > Pirellulales > UBA1268 > QWPN01. The sequence goes on from JAJTED010000195.1 coordinate 1,317, forward strand.
TTTCAGGCGATCGACGCGCTGCCCGCGGGGTTTGGTGTGCCGCCTGGCCGCGAGAAGCCGTGGGGCACGACCCACGCGATCCTCTGCGGTCGCGAGGCTGTCGCCGCTCCGTTCGCCGCGATCAACGCCGACGACTTTTACGGGCACGAAGCCTTTGCCGTGCTCGGCAGGCGGCTGGCCGATTCGCCGGCTGACTCGACTGCGTACTGCATGGTCGGCTTCACCCTTGCGAACACGCTCTCCGAGCACGGCAGCGTGGCACGCGGCGTCTGCCGCACCGATGCCCGCGGCTTCCTCACCGACATCCGCGAGTTGAAGCAGATCACCCGTACGGCCGACGGCGTGGAGAATGTCGCCGACGGCATGGTCGAGAAGCTGACGGGGCAGGAGCCGGTGTCGATGAACATGTGGGGCTTCACGCCCCGGATCTTCCCGCAGCTGGAAACGTCGTTTCGCGAGTTTCTCACCGCTCATGCCGCGGAGCCGAAGAGCGAGTGCTATATCCCGCTCACCGTGGGCGACCTCGTGAAAAGCGGTCAGGCGACTTGTGAAGTGCTGCCCACCGCCAGCCGCTGGTTCGGCGTGACGTATGTGGAGGACCGCCCCATCGTGCAGGCGAGCATCGCGAAATTGGTCGCCGCCGGCGCCTACCCCGCGAGGCTCTGGGGTTGATCGATGGCGTTGGCGGCACACGCCCCTTCGGTCTGCCCAGGCAGCTGGCCGACGGCGTCAAGCCGACCAGCTGCCCCGCGACGAGCGGCTGCGGAGCGGGGCGGAGCGGTGTTGCGACGCGTTGAGGCTACCGCCCGTGGCCACAGCCGCCATCCTGTCCCGCTCGGCGGCCATCGTCAGAGGCGATCGAGAGGACTGACCACGCCGCACGCCCCGCGCTGGAGCACGTGCGTGTAGATCTGCGTCGTGGTCACGTCGGCGTGGCCGAGGAGGTCTTGCACGGTGCGGATGTCGGCTCCGCGCGACCAACGGGCTCGAACGACTCAACAAGGAGATCAAACGACGGACGCGGGTTGCCACGCTCTTCCCGAACGAGGCATCGCTCTTGAGACTCGCTTCCGCCGTCCGCTCAGAGATCAGTGACGACTGGGAAACAGAAAGCTCTTACCTGAACATGAAAGCCAGATGACCCGCCCGATCATCCCGGCATTTACAGAAGAGGGATTGCTTTATCTGTTTCAAAGGCTCACCCCTGCGACTGACGCGCAATCCGCTGGCTAAGCAGCAAGAGCGCCGACGACCGGATTGACCGCGGGGTCGTCTGATAAAGTGACTCACGATCGATCGTCCTATCGGCTTCCGAAACACGAGAGGTGAGTATGCGCCCACGAATCGCCGTCGCCCTGATGACCGCACTGTTGTCTGCCGGCCTGGCACCGCCTGTGGCTCGCGCCCATCTGAACGGCGATCAGGTGACCGCGGCCGAGGTCCGGGAGATTGCGCGGGAGGCGTATGTCTTCGGCTTCCCGATGGTGGACAACCTCCGAATCCAATACTCGTACTGCGTTGACACGACCAGCCCGGAATACAAGGCCCCGTACAACCGGCTGCTCAACATCCCGCGGGTCTACACGCCCGACGACAAGGCCGTGCAGACGCCCAACTCCGATACCCCGTACTCGTGGGTCGGATTTGACCTGCGGGCCGAGCCGGTCGTCGTCACCGTGCCCCGGATCGAGAAGGGACGGTACTGGAGCCTGCAACTCATCGACCTGTACACCCACAACTTCGACTATCTCGGGTCCCGCACGACGGGCAACGACGGCGGCCGCTTCCTGATCGCCGGGCCTTCGTGGGAGGGGGAGGCACCGAAAGGCATCACGAAGGTGATCCGGTGTGAGACGGACCTCGCCCTCGGGCTGTTCCGCACCCAACTCTTCAAACCCGCCGACCTGGAGAACGTCAAGAAGATCCAGTCGGAGTATGCCGTCGAGCCGCTGTCGGCCTTCCTCGGCGAACCGGCCCCGACGGCCGCGCCGGCCATCGACTTTCCGAAGCCGCTCACGCCCGCGGAACAAAAGACCTCGCTGGAGTTCTTCAACCAGCTGAATTTCGGCCTCCGCTTCTGCAGTCCGAACCCGGGCGAGAAGGAGCTGAGGGATCGCTTCGCGCGGATCGGTATCGGCGCAGGGCGGACGATCGACTTCGATACGCTCGCGCCCGAGCACCGGAAAGCCTTCGCGGCCGGCATCGCCGACGCCTGGGCGGACTTCGCCGGGGTCAAGAGGCAGATCGAGGCGGGCGAGGTGACCTCCGGGGACGTTTTCGGGACCCGGGAGTACCTGAAGAACAACTACCTCTACCGGATGGCCGCCGCCGTCCTCGGCATCTACGGCAACTCCAAGCAGGAGGCTATGTATCCGGTGTATCTGGTGGACGCCGACGGGCAGAAGCTGAATGGCGCGAACCGGTACGTCCTCCGGTTTCCGCCCGGCCGGCTGCCGCCTGTGGACGCGTTCTGGTCGCTCACCATGTACGACCAGCCGGCCAGCCTGCTGGTGGCCAACCCGCTCAACCGCTACCTGCTCAACGACGGCGGGCTGACGCTTCTGGTCCAGAACGAGTCTCCGGGCCGGGACCGCGAGGCGAACTGGCTGCCCGCCCCGAAGGGCGATTTCTGCGTCTACCTCCGGCTCTACCGGCCGAAGGCCGAAGCCCTCGACGGGCGGTGGACCGCACCGAAGCTGACCCGCGTGGCGGTGCCGGTGACCCCGGAAACGTACATCCGGGCCGAGACCGACCGGCAGTTCGGTGAGGTCGTCGGGATGGCCGGCGGGGTCAACCGGCTGTACCACTTCCGCAAGCCCACGCCGCTCGACAAGCAGAACATCGTGCGGATGAACCGGGACACCCTCTACTCGATGGGGATCGTCGACACGTCGAAAGGGGCGACCATCACCGTCCCGGAGATCCCCAAGGGCCGCTACGTCTCCGTCTATCTCGTCGACAACGACCACTACTGCCCGTTCGTGATCTACACGCCGGGCAAGCACGAGCTGCCGAAAGACACCAAGTACCTCGGCGTCGGCGTCCGCATCAAGGTCTTCAACCCCAACGACCCGGACGAGATCGCCCTCGTCAACAAGCTGCAGGACCAGTTCGTCATCGAGGCCGGCAGCTGGGACCTCGCGTCGCTGAAGACGGTCACGACCCAGTACGAGAAAGATGGGGCAGCGTTCGGCAGCTACAAGGGCATGATGGGGGCCCGCGGCAAGGTGGACGAGAAGACCCGGCACATCGCCGCCGCCGCGGCGTGGGGGCTCTTTCCGGAACGCGACGCCACCTACCTCAACTACAGCGGCAACCATGACATCAAGGTCGGGCACAAGGCGACCTACAAGGTGCCGGACAACGACGCGTTCTGGTCGATTACCGTGTACGGCAAGGACGGCTTCATGAAGAGCGAGAACTGCATCCTGAACTCGTCCAACGTAAAGCTAAACCAGGATGGCACCTTCACCGTGTATTTCGGCTCCAAGGAGCTGTGCGGCGACGTGCCGAACCGGCTGGACGTCACCGACGGGTGGAACTTCCTCATGCGGGTGTACCGCCCCGGGGCGTCCGTCCTGGACGGCACCTACCAGCTGCCGAGGCCCGAACCGTTGAAGTAGCCGC
>JAJTED010000088.1 GCA_021300535.1 Planctomycetaceae bacterium
GAAGCTGAACACGTAGTCGGTGGTCCGGTTTTGGCACAGGTCGGCGTACTTGACGGCGCCGATCCCGACCGTCTCCGCGATCCGCTGCCGCTCCGCGGCCGGCATCCCGGTGCCGCGTTCGGCGTCGGCCGCCGTGACCACGCCGTACGCCCGCTCCACGCCCTCGTCGAGCAGGGCCTCCAGGCCCACGGTGTCGCCGGCCCGGGTCTTGAACGGCCGGCCGTCCTCGCCGAGCACGGTGCCGAAGCCGACGTGCACGAGCTGCACGCTGCCGAGCCCGTCCAGCCCCCAGTGGCGGGCCGTCGCGAACACCTGCTCGAAGTGGCCGCTCTGGCGGTGGTCCACCACGTACAGGATCCGATCGGGCCGCCAATGCTCGAGCCGCCAGCGGATCGTGGCCAGGTCGGTGGTGGCGTAGAGGAACGCGCCATCGGCTTTGCGGATCAACAGTGGCGGGGCGTCGTCGCCGCCGAGAAACACGCCGATCGCGCCGCGGCTCTCCCGCGCGATCCCCCGGGCCACGAGATCGTCGACCGTCGCCGCCAGCATGGGCTGGAAGAAACTCTCGCCGAGCCAGTGATCGAACGTCACGTGCAGCCGCCCGTAGATGCGGTCGATCTCGCCGCGGCAGACGGGCATGAACCGCTCCCACAGCCCGCGGTTCTCGGGATCGCCTTCGTGGAGCTTCACCGTCTCGGCGAGCACCGCGCGGCCGGCGTCCGGGAACCGGGCGGCCAGCGCTGCCGCCTCGGGATCGGCGGCCAGTTCCTCGGGCTTGGCGTCGGCCACCTTGCGGACGAGCCGGTAGAGCCGGCCAAGCTCGGCGGTGGGATCGGCCGCGAAGGCCGCGTCGTCGCGGCAGTGCTTCCAGCCCCAGAGGATCATCCCGAACTGGGTGCCCCAGTCGCCGAGGTGGTTGTCGGTGATCACCTGGTGGCCGCGAAACCGCAGGATCCGGGCCAGCGCGTCGCCGATCACGGTCGAGCGGATGTGCCCCACGTGCATCGGCTTGGCGACGTTCGGCGAGCTGAAGTCGACGACGATCTTCTCGGGAGCCGCGACGGGAGCGACGCCCAGCCGGTCGTCGGCGCCGGCCGCCGCCACGGCCGCGGCCAGGGCGGCGTCGCGAACCCGCACGTTGATGAAGCCCGGACCGACGGGATCGCCCGGGGGCGAGAACAGGTCGGCATAGCCTGGCGCCGCCGCCAGGCGGGTGGCGATCGCGGCGGCCACCTCGCGTGGCTTCAGCCCGGCTCGCTTCGCGAGGCCCATGGCCATCGTGCCGGAGTAGTCGCCGAACTTGGCGTCGGCCGTCTCCCGCACCTGCTCGAGCAGGCCCGGCATTTCGGCAGGGTCGATCGCGACCACGCCGTCGGCCGCCAGCCGCTCGAGCGCCACGCGGAAGGCGCGCCGCAGCGCGGCGCGGGGACTCGCGCGCCCCAGCCCCATGGCGCCGCTCATCGGGCCGCCCCGGCCGGGAGCGGCACCGCCTTCGCGCCGCTCCACAGTTGCTCGATGTCCCAGTACTCGCGGGCCTCGGCGTCGAAGAGATGCACCATCACGTCGCCGTAATCGAGCACGATCCAGCGGCCCTCCTCGTAGCCTTCGCTGCCGCGCTTGCGGTCGTGGAGTTCCGCCTTGACCACCTTCTCGATCTCGTCGGCGATGGCGTGCAACTGCCGGCGGCTGGAGCCCGTGGCCACCACGAAATAGTCGAACACCTCGGTAAGCCCGCGGAGGTCGAGCACCCGCACGTCGCTGGCCCGGGTCTCGTCGGCCACGCGGGCCGCCGTCAGCGCCAGCCGCCGCGCGGCATCGTCGCGGTCGGACCGCTTGTCGGAAGTCTGGCGGGAGGTGGTCACTGCTGGCCGGGGTTCCTGGTTAGGGTGGGCGGGAATAGGAATAGGGTGGGCGAGTTTGCGACGATTCTAACCCAAGTTGCGCACCGGGCGACCGCCGGCCCCATGGGCATGGATTTGGCACCCCGCCATCCATGCCGCACGATGACACGCGATTCCCCAGTGCAGACCCGCGGTGCATGGTGAGCGGGGAGGCGAGTGACCCGGAGTCCCCCGGCTTCCGCCGGGGGCTTTTTGTGGGAGCGGCGCGCTGAACCGAGAAGCCCCGGATGGAAACCCGGGGACTCCGGGCATGAAAACCACCCCGCCACCCATGCCGACACGGGTCGAGCTCGCCCGCACGACGTGCCGCACGGCTCCGCGGCGATCGCACGGGCGTAGCGGCCAGCGCATGCCGGACATCAGCGACGACATCAGGCTCGTGCGGCGGCCAGCGCGATGCCGGCGAGGACGAGGTCGGGCAGTTCGACCGCGCCCGGCAGGCAGTCGCGGACGATGCCGGCCGAACCGCCGGTGAGGATCACCTGGGCCGCGCCGGCGAACGGCCGCTGCGCCTCGGCCACGAGCCGTTCGACGGCGCCGCGAATGCCCCAGCCGATGCCCGCGGCGATCGCGGCCTGGGTTGATCGGCCCGGCAGCGGCGGGGGCGGAGCATGGTCGAGGGCCGCCACCTCTGGGAGCCGGCTCGTGCCCTCCGCCAGGCCGCGGGCCATGAGCGCCGGGCCGGGGAGGATCGCCCCGCCGAGGAACTCGCCGGCGGCCGAGACGAGGTTCACGGTCGTCGCCGTGCCACAGTCGACCACGATCGCCGGCCGCGCCGGATCCTTCACGACCGTCGCCGCCGCCGCCGCCGCGACCCGGTCGATGCCCACCCGATGCGGCTCATCGACGAGCATCGCCAACGGCAGGTCCGCGTGGCCGATCCGCCGCTGGCGCACGGCGCGGTGCCGCGTTGCCGAGACCTCGGCCACCGCCGCCTCCAGCCGCACGGCGGCGGCCTCATGGACGCTGGCGACCAGGAGCACCGCCGGCCCGGGAGCGACGGCCGCCATCCAGGCCTCCAGGTTTGGCGGCCGGAAATCGCGACTCATGAGGTCCTGACGGCGGGCGATCCGCGGCAGCCGCCGCCCGCCGGCTTCGGCCCCGTGGTCCTCGACCACGGCCAGCTTGATCCGCGTGTTGCCCACGTCGGCGAGGAGCACGGTGTCGCCACGGCAGATCGGCGGGCCGCTGGGGGCGTTCATGCGCCGCCACTCCGCCGGTCGAGTTCCGCCACGACGGCCCGCAGCAGGGCGTCGAGCCCCGCGCCGGTCACCGCGCTCACCCCGAGCACCTCGCGGCCGATCGCGGCGGCAAGGTCGGCGCGGACGGTGTCGGCCCCGGGCAATTCGGACTTGCTCACGATTACGATCTCCGGCCGCTCGGCCAGCGGCGCATCGTAACGCATGAGCTCGTCGCGGATGGCCCGATAGTTGGCCAGCGGCTCGGTGCCGTCGGCCGGAAAGGGCTCGACGACGTGCACGAGGATGCCCGCCCGCTCCACGTGCCGGAGGAACTCGTGCCCGAGCCCCACGCCCGCATGGGCGCCCTCGATCAGCCCCGGCAGATCGGCGAGCACGAAGCTCCGGTCCCGGGACACGGCCACGATTCCCAGGATCGGCACCTTCGTCGTGAAGGCGTAATCGGCGATCTCGGGACGGGCCCGGGAGAGCCGGGAGAGGAGCGTGCTCTTGCCGGCGTTCGGCTTGCCGACCAGGCCGACGTCGGCGATCACCTTGAGCTCGAGGAGCAGCCGGCGCACCTCCCCTTGCTCGCCGGACGTGGTCTGCCGCGGCGCACGGTTGGTCGACGACTTGAAGTGGATGTTGCCCCAGCCGCCGGCGCCCCCCTTGGCGGCGACGATCGATTCGCCCGCCGCGGCCAGGTCCTTGAGCACGAGCCCCGTCGCCTCATCGATGACGATCGTGCCCGGCGGCACGAGGAGCGTGAGATCCTCCGCGTTGCGGCCCTGGCAGTTCGCCGGACCGCCGGCGGCGCCGTGCTCGGCCCGCCACTGGCGGCGATGGGCGAGGGCGGCCAGCGAATCGACACCCGCCCGGGCCTCGAGGATCACGCTGCCGCCGTGGCCGCCGTCACCGCCGTCGGGGCCGCCCTTCGGCACATATTTCTCGCGCCGAAAGCTGCACATGCCGCGGCCGCCATTGCCGGCGGCCACCTCGATCTGAACACGATCCACAAACACGCCGGCACCTCGCGGGCTGGGCCCGCACCGGCATCAGGCCGACGGGCCGGAGACGACGTTCACCCGCCGTCCCTCGCGGTCGAACATCACCACGCCTTCGGCAAGTGCGAAGAGGGTGTAGTCGGTCCCCATGCCCACGTTCGCGCCGGCATGAAACTTCGTGCCCACCTGCCGCACGAGGATGTTCCCGGCCAGCACCTGCTCGCCGGCGAACTTCTTCACGCCGCGACGCTGGGCGTTCGAATCACGGCCGTTGCGGCTGGAACCCTGACCTTTTTTATGAGCCATTTTCAATCACTCCGCGGCGGAATCGCGAGGCAACGGTCGCATGCCCGATCCCGAAAATCAAGGACCGGACGCATCCCGTTCGTACCGGAAAACCCACTCGTGGTCAATTCCCTCGTGCACCGCCGCCGCGGCCGCATACAACTGCGGCCCCCGGGGGCCGAACAGGGCCGCGAGCATCGGGGCCCGCTGCTCCGCCGCGGGGTGCGATTCGAGGAGCCGCTGGAGGGCCGCGAAGGTCGCCGCCGCGTCCCCCTGCCCCACGTCTCCCTGTCGGGCCTCGAGGTCCTCGAGGACGGCCACGGCGCGGGCCGCGGCCAGGTCCTTCGCCAGCTGCTCCACCCGGCGGCCCGCCGGGCCGAAGACCGCTGCCGCCGCCCGCATCCGTGCATCGGGCGTCGCCGCCGACTCGAGCGCCCGCACGACCTTGGCGAGCGACTCCAGCGGCTGAGCCGCCACCTTCTCCGGCGTCAGCCCGAGCCGCTCCAGCGCCGCCCGCCGGGCCGCGTCGCGATCGGCGTCAACCGGTCCGGCCAAAGCCCGCGTCAGGTCCTCGATCGCCGGAATGCCGAGGTCACCCAACACGTCCCGCACCGCCGCGCCGCGGGCGGACGGTTCCGGTAGGGCGGCGAGTTTCCGCAGGAATGTTTCCAGCGGCAGCAGGCTGGCCATGCCGCTGCCACCCACGTCGGGCTCGAGCAGATCCGACCACTTCAGCCCCAGCGACTCCAGGCCGGGGCCGGGGCGGGCCTTGGTCAGCCCGGGCCTGCCGGCGGCCTCCAGCAGCCGCGACCCCAAGGTCATCCGCTCGAACATGCCGCGATGGCCAACGCTGACCTGCTCCTCGCTCTCGTTGCGATCGTCACCCGGACGCCAGAAGTCGAGCCGCAGCGCCTCGAGGGCATGCTCGATGTGGATCCCGGGCGGGTCGTTCGGGCCGATCGTGGAGCCGGGAATCTGCCGCCAGCGCATGGCATTGGTGAGGCCGCGGACGTAGATCGCAAAATAATCGATCCGCGGATCGACGCCTTCCCAGACCGCGACGCCCCACCGCTCCGCGCCCGGCGGGATGTCGGCCTCCGACATCGTCGCGCTGTCGAAGAGTTTCCCCGGCGGCCGCTCCCGCGACCGGATCGCTTCCAGCGCAGCGGGAACGACACGGTCGAGGTAGGCGCGGTAGGCCGTTGCCCCCTCGGCGTACTCGAGCGGCTCGAGGCTCTCGAGCACGAAGTGCGGCAGAAATCGCACCGGCGTCTCGAACCGCTGCGTGGCCCGATTCGTCGGGTCTGCGGCATCGACCACGATGCGATGCCCGCCGGTGTTCTTCACGCGGTACAGCAGATACCAGATCCGCTTGCGGAGCATCCTGCCATCGGCCGCCGGAACATCGACGTCGATCATCCGCGGCGCCTTGAAGGCAAACTCCAGGCACCACACGCCACCGACGAACTCGCGGCCCTTCGCCCGCTCGGCGAACGTCGTATTCGCGGGCGACCGCTTGGGCGTCCATTGGCGGTCGGCCCGGCCGGCCGTGACCTCCAGGAGGTCGCCCCGCTGCCGGGCATCGTCAGCCGAGCGATCCGGAGGGATGACCGTCAGCGTGCCAGGAGCGAGCGTGCGGAATCCTGCGGGCGGAGCCGCCACGGCGCCCGTGGCGAAAGCGGCCGTCGCCACCGCCACCGCGGTCGATCGCAGCCGCGAACCTACCCTGTCCAGGAATCCCATGGAGTTTCTCCGTCCAGATACTACAAAATCGCCTTTTTTTGCGAAGAAAATCGGCCCAATTTCGCCAAACCATCCCCGTTTTCTTGCTTACCCATATTCCCCAGGCAACAATCTCGATGATTATCGATCTTTGGCCAGGAATTGGTCTACGCCCGCAGCGGTGGCCGAAAGACACTCCTGGCCGACCCAAGTCTCACGTCGTTCTGGTTCGCCGGGCCTCCACGAACGGTCGCTTCAAAATGCTGCAGCGAAATCCCCTTCAGCCGCCCCGTCCCTTCGTGCCGCCGGCAGCCGCCGCAGAAGCACGGCCTGCCGCGGTGGGAGGATTTTTGTCGGCCGAGGATTTCGACGCCACGGGCGTGCTCCCCGGAGTCGATCCCTGCGAGTCGCGGTACTGGTGGATGCCGGAACTGTACGGACCGGAATCCGCGGCGGCGGCGGAGGCGGCGGGCCGCGATCAGGCGACGCGACGCACGGCATCCCGCGGCACGGCGGCCGCCTGATCGACCTCCCCGGCCAGGGCGGCGTAATCCTGGGCGCCGTGCGACTCGGGGGCATAGTCGAAAATCGATTGCCCGAAGCTCGGCGCCTCGGCGAGGCGGATGTTGCGGCGAATCCGGGTCTCGAACAGACGGCCCGCCGCCCACGACGCGTGTGCGGCATCGCCGCCCGCGAAAAAGGCCGCCACGTCGCGGCCGATCTCGTTGGCCAGCCGGGTGCCCGCTTCGTACATACAAAGCACGACGCCGAGCAGCCGCAGCCGGGGGTTGACCCGCTCGGACACCAGTTCGATCGTCTCCAGCAGCTTGCTCAAGCCATGCAGCGCGAGGAAGTGCGGCTGCAGTGGCAGGAGCACTTCGTCGACGGCGGCCATCGCGTTCAGTGAAAGCAGGCCCAGTGACGGCGGGCAGTCGATGACGAGGTAGTCGAAGGTCTCCCCGGCCGCAGCGCCGCCCGTGCAGCGGGGATCGGCCGCGATCCGCTGCCGCAGGATCGACTCCCGCCCCGGCTTGCCGGCCAGGGCCATCTCGACGGCCGACAAGTCGATGTGCGACGGCACGACGCACAGACTGTCACCAGCGGTGACGCCGGCGGCCGCGAGTGGCTGCCCGCCGACGAGCACGTCGAAGGCCGAAAGCGGATGGCTGCCGGGCATGACGCCGAGGTGCAGCGTGGCGTGGGCCTGTGGATCGAGATCGACGAGACACACGCGGCGGCCCTGCCGCGCCAGGGCCACGGCGAGGTTCACCGAGGTCGTCGTCTTCCCGACTCCGCCTTTTTGATTGGCGACGGCGATCGAGCGCATGGCAGCCTGTCCTCGCGGCGCGGGGCACCGGCCGGGCACATCCGTCCGCCGGCGGCCCGATCCGGGGAGCGAGGAGGATAGGCCGCCCCCGGCCCCGCCAAAAGCCCGATTTCACCGGCTCATTTGCCGGCCGCCGCGCTGCTTTCGGGCCGCGGACAGGTTGCCTCGACCCACGTGCGGAGGCCCCGCTCGAGCCGGCCGAGGCCGACGCGGCCGGGCTGCCCCACGACACACACAGCAGCCGCGTCCGGCCCGAACCCGATCGCGAGCGTCGCGCTGGGCCGCGTGCCGGGCGCCGCCGAGAAGACGAGGGCCGCGGCCCACGCCCCCGACGGCAGCCGCTGGGAAGCGGGCGGCACCCAGGCGAAGTTCGCGTCTTCCACGAGCCCGCGTCGCAGGTGCACGAGCCCCGGCGCCCGGGAGACGTCGCACCGTGCGGTGGCGACGAGGCGACCGGGCACGGCGCCGTCCGCGAGGTGCCAGAGTTCCACGTGCGGGGCGGTGGTGATGGCCCGGGCCACGTCGCTACCGTAGAAGCCCAGGCAGTCGTCCGTCTGCCGCCATTGAAACACGAGGGCGAAGGCCGCCAGGGCGATGCCCAGGCCCAGAAGCCCGACGACAATGCGGCTCCCGGAGGGCCGGCCGGCCGGAGGCGGAGGGCGGTGCGAGACGGAGGGCGGCATCGCGGTGTTCCCGACAGCAGCGCGGCCCGCCGCGCACGCTGACGGAATGTATACTCTCCGCCCGACCGACCCGCAGGAGCGCCCGCATGCCCAACACATTCGACCCCTATCGCGAAGCCCTCGTCGTCGAGAGCCACACGGTCTGGCCGGCCGAATACGAGGACTGGTCGGCCGCCGACAAGGCTCGGGCCGAAGCCCTGCTCCACGCCGCCCCGCAGGAGGCGGCGGAGCTCGATTACGTCCGCCAGCACACGGGCTTCGCCCGGGTGATCACGGTGACGGCGGCCGACCTGGACCGCGTGAGCGGCCGGTGACCGTGGCCACCATCCGCGTTCACCTGCCGACGTCCGCCCCCTCCGCGATCGATCGGTCCTACGACATCACCGTGGGCCGCGGGCTCCTTCCGACCGTCGGTGCGGCCGTCAAGGCTGCCGGTGGCCGGCGGGCCGTCGTCATCACCGACGCGGCGATCGCCGCCACGCACGCCGCCGCCGTCGAAATCGGGCTGCGATCCGCCGGCATCGAGGCCACGGCCCTGATCGTGAGGTCCGGGGAGGGTTCGAAGTCGATCACCGAGGCGGGCCGTCTCTGGGATGCCCTGGCCGAACACGCCGTGGACCGCCGCACGCACGTCATCGCCGTGGGCGGGGGCGTCGTCGGCGATCTGGCCGGATTCGTGGCCGCGACATTCGGCCGCGGCCTTGCCTGCTGGCAGGTGCCAACCACCGTGGTCGCCCAAGTGGACAGCGCCATTGGCGGCAAGACCGGCATCAACCTGACGGCCGGGAAAAACCTGGTCGGGGCGTTCTGGCAGCCGCACGGCGTGATCGCCGACATCGACACGCTCGCCACGCTGCCCGCCCGTGAGTTCGTCAGCGGCTTCGCCGAGGTGGTGAAGTACGGCATGATCCTCGACGCGGCGTTTTTCAGCTGGCTGGAGGACAACGTCGGGCCGCTCATGGCCCGAGACCCGGCCGCCCTGGCCCATGCCGTGGAGCGTTCCGCGGCCCTGAAAGCCGGCGTCGTCGAACAGGACGAGCGGGAACTGACCGGCCTGCGGGCCGTGCTCAATTACGGCCACACCTTCGCCCATGCCTATGAGACTGCGGCGGGCTACGGCACGCTGCTGCACGGCGAGGCGGTGGCCATCGGCATGGCCCGGGCGGCACGGCTGGCCCGGGACCTGGGGCGGGTTTCCGATGATCTCATCGCCCGACAGGACCAGCTCCTTCTCGGGCTCGGGCTGCCGGTCGAGCCGCCCCCCGGGGTGGACCTCCCGGCGGAGGCCCTGCTGGAGGTCATGGCCCGGGACAAGAAGGCCGTCGGAGGCGAATTGCGGTTCGTGCTCCCAGCCCGGATCGGCCACGTCGAGCTGGTCGAAGGCGTCTCCACGCTCCTCGTTCGTCGCGCCCTGGTCGGATAGCACCAGCACTGGGGCGATTCGCTCCACCCCCGGTCGCTGGCGACCGCACCCCTGGGGCGATTCGCTCCAGCGCCGCCCGGACCGTTGCCTCCGGCACGACCGCCACGACGGCCAGCAACCGCAGCCCACACCGCTTTTTCCCGCTTTTCGCGCGGGCACGGATTTTTTCAGAGGCTCAGTCGCGGTTCGGCACGCCACGTGCATCTTCCTTTCTGGCAAGGGCGGTCCTGCGATCACCCCCGTCCGGGCATCGGGCCCGACGGGCGAGGTCGTCAGTCGCCGCATTGATTTCTGGAGTGCGAAAAGGAGTCCGCTCATGAACGTTTCCTCGGCTGCCGGCGACGGCGGCTGGTCTCTCACCAAGGCCGACATGCTGCTGTGCATCGTCCCCATCACGTTGTTCCTGTCGATCGTGTCGTTCGTTTGAACGGCACGTGAATCGATCTGTATCTATCCCGTCCGCCACATCCTGGATGTCACCATGAACACTCGTCACTTCAACCTCGACGCACCGTCCCTCGCTCCGCCTTCGCTCCGCGATGCGGGCATTCACGAGATCGTGATCGTCGATGCCACGTGTGATCGCTATGCTGATTTCGTCGAGGCCGCCCAGGCCGGTGAGGTGGGACTGCACTTCTGCGTTGACGGCCGGTCGGCCATCCGCCTCGCAAGGCGGTTCCGTGCGGATGCGTGGCTCGTGAGCACGGACCTGCCCGACATGTCCGGCTTCGACCTGCTCGCCATGCTCTCGCCGAGCATTCTGCAGGGTGAGGTCGATCCGCTCATGGACGGCTCGCGGGTCTCTCTCGACAAGGTTGGCGAAGGCATGCGGCCCGGCGTGTTTCTGGTGTCCGACACCTATTCGCTCGAGGAGGAGCAGCGGTCGCTGACCTCCGGAGTCGCCGGCTACTTGGTGCGGCCCGTCACCCTCGACGTGATCCGGGCCAGCCGTTCCCCGCACGTCGCCGTCAAGGAAGTCGCCGGCTGAACCGCCGACCTGCTTTCACCCGAACCTTCTCGCTTCTCAACCGCCTCTTTTCCCGACCCGCATTCAAGGATTTGCTCATGTCGCTGCGAAGCCCCGAGCTCCTCGAGTCGTCCGTTCCCTGCGTGGTCGTGGTCGACCCGCGGTTCGACGCCTACAAGGGCCTGGCGGCCAGTGCGCGGCTCGGAAAGATCTCGCTTCACTTTCGGGCCAGCGGTGCCGAGGCGGTGAAGCTCGCCCGCCGGCTGCGGGTCGACGCCTGGCTGATCGCCCCCGAGCTCGACGACATGTCGGGGCACGACCTCGTACCGCTCCTGCAATCGCAACTCGCTGCCCAGGGCCGCGGCGACACGAAACTGGCGGTGATCGAAGCGGCCCCTCCGGGATCGCGGCAGTGGGGCATCGCCGCGGGCGACGCCCGCGTGTCCGGTGCCGATTCGCTGCTGTCGCGCCCGATCGCGTTCCGGGATCTTGAGGCCCTGCTGGGCCTGCCGACGGCCGAGCGGGCCGAGCGGGCCGAGATCGTGCCCGCGGGCGGCCCCGCACGGGCCGTCTTCACGCTCCCGATGGGAGTGGGCTCGGCGGCGATCGCGATCGCCCTGCTGTTCATGAACTGAACGGGCGGCATCGCGGCCGGACCACGAACGACCGGCGGCGGGTGGAACTCACCACGTCGCCTGCACGGCGGCCCCGCCGAGGTCGGCCATCGGCAGCGGCACGATCGTCAGGTCCATGCCGGCAAAGCGGGTTTCGGTGCCGCTCACGGCCCGTGCGCTGGCCCAGGCGAGATACCAGCCGAGGAACACCTGCGACGGATAGTGGGCGTTGTCGGTCATGCGTGAGAAGCCGACGAACGTCGAGCAGACGTAGAGCGTGCCCTTGAGCAGCGGGCTTTCCACCATCTCGGCCGCGGCCAGGAACGGCAGCGCCCCGACGAAGGCGTGACCGCTCACGCCGTTGTTGTCGTTGCCGCCGGGTTGCCCTCGAGGATCAGCCCGGTCGCAGCCGCCGCGCCGAAGATCGGCAGGACGTAGCGGCCCTCCCCGATATCCTTGCAGCCGGAGAAAAACGTCCCCAGGCTCGTCGGGTCGACACCTCGCTGCCAGGCATCCTGCATGGTGACGTCGAAGCCCGTGTTGGCCATGATCGCCCCGGCCCCGAAGGCCGCGGTGAGGCAGACCAGGCCGTCGCAGGAGTAAAAGTTGCGGTAGTCCTCCGCCACCTTGAAGCCCGCCCGGGCGAGCCGCGGAAAGCGGCTGCGGGCCCATGGCGGTTCCGGCGCCGCGGGCGCGGCGAACAATTCCCGATCGAGCGGCGGCAGGCTGCTGACCACGCCCCCGGTGGCCGGAAAGTTCGCCGCCAGGCTGGCCGTGAGCCGGTCGGACGCCGCCCCCGGTTCGTCGCGCCAATCACCCACCAGTTCGATGCCGTTGCCCCCGGTCGCCTGCCCCGCCAGAGACTGTGTTTCCACTGCGGCGTCGACCCATGCCCCCCCGGCCGCGGGCGCCACTTTCACGACCACCCGTTGACGCCGCGGCGGCCAGGCCTGCACAGCCCCGCCCGGTGGCTCCACCCAGGCCGATTCGATCAGGCCGTCCCGCGGCGGCATGGCCTGGAAGTCGGGGGCGACGACGCGGACCACCGGCCAGTCGGCCGCCACCGTGCCGAGTGTCTGCCGCCACAGGGCGGCACCGTCGGCTGCCGGCAGGAAGATGCCGGCGGCGGGCAAGGCCGGCGGCAGCGCGAACACCGCGGCGCAGCACGCGGCTGCGATCCGGGCACGCGCTCGCCCGGGGATCGGCACGATGAAACGATGGTGCTGCGGGAGCATGGGGCGGCACTCTCCCAGCCCCGTTGCGTGCGGACAAGGCGGATTTCCGGCCTTCCCAAATCCCCGCGGTTGCCTGCCCGTGGAAAAAGCCCTCCGTGGCCGTCTTGTTCCACAGCCTGCTACCGGCTGGCGGCGTCGATGTACACGTCGACCTGCTGGCCGACGAACAGCGGAGGCCGACCGGCGGGGTCGAACTCGTAGATCACCTGCAGCACCCTGGTATCGACCCGCTCGGTCGTGTCGCCCGTCAGCGACTTCTTTGGGACCACGAACGGCTCCACGCGGACGAACTCCAAGGGGTAGCGCTGCTGGAGGCTGCCCCGCGGGAAGGCCGTGGCGGACGCCGCCTGGTCGAACCGGGCGATGTCGTACTCGTCCACATCCACCCGCACATGCAGCTTCTCGATGTTGCCCAAAACCACCAGCGGCTGGTTCGGCGGGGCGCCCACGAACTCGCCCGGCCGCACATTCACCTGCAGAACGCGGCCGGCGACCAACGCCCGGACGACGAGCCGGTCGAGTGCCGTCTCGATATGCGCGGCCTCAGCCTCGGCCCGCTTCACCGCCGCCCGACTGACGTCCAGGTCGTAGCGCCACGAACCGGCCTCCAGCAGGTCGAGGTCGGCCTGAGCCCGGGCGACGCTCGCCTCCGCGAACCGCACCGCCTGCTGCTTGGCGATCAGATCCTCCTCGGTGGTGACGCGTTGCGCGAAGGTCTCGCGGGCCCGCTTGAGGGCGTCCTGCTCACGGGCCAGCAGCGACTGGGCCTCGCGGACGGCCGCCGCCTGCACGGGAATCTTCTCTGGCCGCGGCTCCGCCTCGAGCCGCACCAGGTCGGTCTTCGCCCGCTCGACCTCGGCCTTCCGCACCGCAAGCTCGGCCCGCAGGTCGCGGTCGTCGAGGCGGAACAGCGGCCGGCCGGGCTGCACGTCGTCCCCCACGTTGACCAGCACTTCCACCACGACGCCCGGGGTCGCCGAGCCGGCGGCGATGTTCTCGGTCTGGGCCTCGACGATGCCGGCGGCCGCGAGTGCCGCGGCGTAGGGGTTCACTGCCGGAGCGATCGGCGGCGGCGGATCGCCGGTCACGGGCCGGGTGCGCCACACGAACCAGCCAGCGAAGCCCAGGAGACCGATGGCGATCAGCGGCAGGAGCCACTGGGTGACCAGATCGCCGACCGTGCGCCCCCGGTCGAGCCGCCGGGGCGGAGAC
This sequence comes from Planctomycetaceae bacterium, assembly GCA_021300535.1. GTDB lineage: Bacteria > Planctomycetota > Planctomycetia > Pirellulales > UBA1268 > QWPN01. The sequence continues at coordinate 13,552 of JAJTED010000088.1, forward strand.
GCGACAGTGACGGCGGCAGATTCGCGGGACGCGGTGGACATACCGACCAACCTCTAGTGAACTGGGCGTAACGCGGACATCTCGTCCCACAGTTTAGCCAGTCTGCCTCTTGGGACGGGTGTTGCGTTTCCGGTCTGTCGGGCTTGGCGGTCCCGTTCCTTGAAGCCCGGTCCCGTGGCGTACGCCTCCAGGCGTGCGAATCTGGGTTTGGAAGCGTGGACGCCCTTGCGCATGCCTGGAGGCATGCGCCACGGAAGACCCCGGGGCGCGAGCCGAGGGAATGCGGATGGGGCCTCTGGTGGAGCGACGCGCATTCCCTCATCTGACGATTCGGGCTTCCCGGCAGCCTACCCCCTCGCGGCACCGCGGCGCGGCCCCGCTTCCACAGCCTCGATACGGCCGTCCTCCATCGAGGCGATGCGGTCGGCGAACGAATAGACCCGGGAATCGTGCGTCACCACGATCACGGCCCGGCCGGGCTGGACCGCGAGCCGCTCGATCAACTCCATCGTGATCCGGCCATTTTCCGCATCCAGGGCGCTGGTCGGCTCGTCGCAGACGAGCAGCCGGGGCTCGTGGACGAGGGCCCGGGCGATCGCCACCCGCTGCTGCTGGCCACCCGAGAGTTCGGTCGGGAGGTTCGCGAGCCGGTCGCCGAGGCCGAGCGCGTCGAGCACGTCGGCCGCCTTCTCGACCGCGTCCCGCCGCCGCCAGCCGGCGATCAACAGCGGCACCGCCGCGTTCTCGGCGGCCGTCAGGGCGGGCAGCAGGTTGTAGGCCTGGAAGACGAAGCCGACGTGCTCCCGGCGGAAGCGGACCTTGGCCCCGTTCGTCATGGCAACCAGATCATGCCCGAGCACGACGACGTCGCCTGCCGTGGGCGCGAGCGTGCCGGCGATGATCGACACGAGCGTCGTCTTGCCGCAGCCGCTGGGGCCGACGAGCATCAGCATCTCGCCGTAGGCGACGTCGAGATCGACACCGCGCAGGGCCCGGGCCACGGCCCCGCCGCTGCCGAACTCCTTGGTGACGCCGCGGACGCGGATCGCCAGGTCGGCCGTGGCGGGGGCGTGCGCGGGAACCGTCGTCGCCATCGCCCCCTCCGGTCAACCGCGGAACACGATGGCGGGATCGACGATCAGCACCTTGCGGATCGACAGCAGGCTCGCCAGCAGCACGATCACGAACACCGCCACGCCGGTGATCGCCAGCACCTGCCACGGCATGAAGAACGAGAGCCGCGAGGCCCCCTTGACGACCTGCCCGAAGATCGCGGCCAGCCCGACACCCACGCCGTAGCCGATCAGGCCCACCTGCAGGGCCTGGGCCAGCACCATCCCCAGGATCGTCCAGTTGCTCGTGCCCATCGCCTTGAGCGCCCCGAACTGACGGATGTTCTCCACGGTGAACAGGTAGAACGTCTGGCCGGCGATCGCCGTGCCCACCAGGAACCCGAGCAGCACCGTGACCGCGAAGTTCACGGGGATGCCGGTCTTGGCCAGGTAGTAGCGGATCGTCTTGCGGAAGAACTGGGCCCGCGTCAGCGCCTGCAGGCCGGTCTGGGCCTCGATCCGCCGGCAGACCTCCTCCGGGGCGACCCCCGGCTCGGCGTCCGCGAGCACGAACGAGAGCACCTTCCGCTCCGGGGGCGCGAACGCCACGGCCTGGCTGTACCGCGTGTAGACGATGGGGAAGCTGGTGAAGCTCCGGCTCGCCTTCGTCACGCCCACCAGCACGGCCCGCCGGTCGTTCATCTCGAACACCCTGCCGAGTTGGTACGGCTCGCCCGGCCAGATCCGTTTGTAGCCGGCGTCGTCCATGATCACGGCATCAGGCTTGCGAAGGTCGGCGATCGAGCCGAGCACCACCTGCTCCGGCGCGCCGATGAGCGTGGCGTCGTCGAGCCCGAGGAGCATCATCTGCTCGTAGCTGCCCTCCGCGAGCCGGGCGCGGGCCGTGCCCTTGTAGAACCGCACCGCCCAGGCCACGCCCGGCACCCCCTTGACCCGAAAGAGCTCGGTGTCGGCGAGCGGCTTGATGTCGTCGACGTACTGGACCTTGGCGTCCATGACCCAGATGTCGGGGCCCTGGACGTCGCGGATCTGGCTGACGGTGAGCGACATCAGCCCGCAGAAGATCGACGACTGCTGGGCGATGAGCAGCGCGGCGAACACGACCCCGAACACGATGCCGAGGTACTTCACCCGGTTGCCGATCAGCATTTTCCACGCGATCCACAGCATCGCCGCCGAGTCTACACGCGCGGCGGCGGCCTCTGGTAAGGTGCTGGGCCAACGGTGGACCAAGTCTGCCGCCGCAGGGTGCGGCGACCGTCGCCCAGAGGCCCCTCGGCGTCTCCTCCGGTCGATCCGGTGGGCGAGGGCCATGGCGGGCTTTGTCCACGGACAGCCGGGTTTTTGCCGCCGCCGGAGCCATTGCCCCGTGTCCTCGCCGACAGCCACCCGCGACGCCGCCGAGGACCCCGGTCCGCACGCCGACCCGCGGATCGCGGAAGTGCTCTCCCGCTGGTGGGGCTTCGACACGCTCCGCCCCCTCCAGGCCGACGCGATCGCCGCGGCGCTCGCCGGCCGCGACTCGCTCGTCGTGATGCCGACGGGCGGCGGCAAGAGCCTCTGCTACCAGGTGCCGCCGCTGGTCGGCGAGACGACCGACGTCGTGGTCTCGCCACTGGTCGCCCTGATGAAGGATCAGGTCGATGCCCTGGAGGCGATCGGCTATCCGGCGGCCGCGCTGCACGGCGGGATGTCGCCGGAGGAGCGGGCGGCGGTCCGCGACCGGCTCGCCGCGGGCGAACTGCGGCTCCTGTTCACGGCGCCGGAGCGGCTGGTGAACACCGGCCTGCTCGACCTGCTGGCCCGGGTCGGCGTGAAGCGGTTCGCGATCGACGAGGCCCACTGCATCAGCCAGTGGGGTCACGACTTCCGCCCGGAATACCGGCAACTGGCCCTGCTCCGCGACCGGTTTCCGGCCGCCAGCATCCACGCCTTCACGGCCACCGCCACGCCGCGGGTTCGCGACGACATCGCCCGCCAGCTCGCCCTCCGCTCGCCGGCGACGCTGATCGGCACCTTCGATCGCCCGAACCTCGTGTATCGGGTCGTGCCCCGCGCCGACCGGGTGGCCCAGGTGCTGAAGATCCTCGGCCGCCATCGGGGCGAGGCTTCGATCGTGTACTGCATCTCGCGGAAAGAGACCGAGCGGCTCGCTGCCCGGCTCGCCGCCGAGGGCCTGCTCGCCCGGCCCTACCATGCCGGCCTCGACGCCCGCGAGCGGCACGCGACCCAGGAGGCCTTCGCCAGCGAGACGATCGACGTCGTCGTGGCGACGGTGGCCTTCGGCATGGGCATCGACCGTTCCGACGTCCGCCTCGTGCTCCACACCTCGCTGCCCAAGAGCCTGGAGGCCTACCAACAGGAGACCGGGCGGGCGGGCCGCGACGGCCTGGCGGCCGAGTGCGTGCTGCTCTATTCGTCGGCCGACGTCTTCAGCTGGGAATCGCTGGTCCGCAAGAGCGCCGCGGAGTCGGAGCTCGACGCCGCCGAGCAGGAAAAGCTCTGCGCCGCGCAGGCCGAGCACCTGCACGCCATGCGGCGCTACGCCCAGGCCGCCCGCTGCCGCCACGCCGCCCTGTCGGAGTATTTCGGCCAGGCCTACCCGGCCGCCTCCTGCGGCGCCTGCGACGTCTGCCTCGGTGAGACCAACAGCCTGCCGGACGCGACGGTGACCGCCCAGAAGATCCTCTCCTGCGTGGCCCGTGTGGGCGAGCGGTTCGGCGTCCGGCACGTGTGCGAGGTGCTCCGCGGCGCGAAGACCGAAGGCGTGCTGCGGCACGGCCACGACCGGCTGTCGACGTTCGGCCTGCTGGTGAACCTGGAGCAGCGGACGGCCGAGAACCTTGTGCACCAGCTGCTCGACCAGGGGCTGCTGGCCCGCACCCCCGGCGACCGGCCCGTCGTCACGCTCAACGACAAGTCGTGGGAGGTGCTCCGCGGCACCCGCGAGGTCGTGCTCCTCGAGCCCCGGGCGGGCAAGGCCCGGACGACGCAGGCCGATGCCGACGACTGGGAGGGCGTGGATCGCGATCTCTTCGAGCGGCTGCGGAAGTGGCGGCGGCGGGTGGCCGAGGCCCGCGGCAAGCCGGCCTGGACGATCCTCGACGACAAGGCCCTGCGGGCGATCGCCCGCCAGAAACCGGCCTCACCGGCGGCTCTGCTCCGCTGCAAGGGAATCGGCGAGAAGCGGCTCGCCGACTTCGGCACCGCGATCCTCGACCTCGTCGTCGGCAAGGAGGCGGAACCATGATGTTCGACGTCATGCCGTACCACATCCGTTCCACCCCCTGAGCCAGCCACTCCTCCGGAGATCACCTCCCGATGCCGACCCCCACCGCGGACCTCCACGACCTCGGCACGAGCCTGTGGCTCGACAACATCACCCGCACGCTGCTCGACGACGGCACGCTCGCCCGTTACATCCGCAACCTGTCCGTCACCGGGCTGACGAGCAACCCCACGATCTTCAACCTGGCGGTAAAGACCTCGGCCGCCTACGACGCCACGATCGCCGACCAGGCCCGGCGCGGCCGCACGCCCGAGGAAATCTTCTTCACGCTGGCGCTCGAGGATCTGACCCGGGCGGCCGACCTCTTCCGGCCGGTCCACGACCGGACCGGCGGCCTCGACGGCTGGGTGTCGCTCGAAGTCTCGCCGCGGCTGGCCTACGACACCGCCAGCACGCTCTCCGCCGCCCGCGACCTCCATGCCCGGGCCGCTCGGCCGAACCTGTTCATCAAGATCCCCGGCACCAGTGCCGGCCTGGCGGCGATCGAGGAGGCGACGGCGGCCGGGGTGCCGGTGAACGTCACGCTGCTCTTCACAGCCGCGCAATACCAGGCCGCGGCCGAGGCCTGGATGCGGGGCGTGGAGCGGCGGATCGCGGCCGGCCTCGATCCCCGCGTCTGCTCGGTGGCGTCGCTGTTCATCAGCCGCTGGGACGCGGCCACGGCGAGTCAGCTGCCGACGCATCTCGCCAACCGACTCGGGATCGCGATCGGGGCGGACGCCTACGCGGTATACCGCCGGCTGCTGGCGGGTGACCGCTGGCAGCGACTGGCAAACTTCGGCGTGCCGCCGCAGCGGCTCCTGATGGCGAGCACGGGCACGAAGGATCCGACCCTTTCGGATCATCTCTACGTCCGCGAACTTGCGGCACCGCTCACCGTGAACACGATGCCGGAGGCGACGCTCCTGGCCTTTGCCGACCACGGCACGCTCGGGCCGCCGCTGTCGGCCGACGGCGGCGACCGTGGCCGGGTGCTCGCCGAGATCACGGCCGCCGGCATCGACGTGGCCGCCCTTGGCGCCGACCTGCAAGCCCAGGGCGCCGCCGCCTTCGTCAAGAGTTGGGACGAGCTGCTCGGCGTGATCCCCGCGAAGGCGAGGCAGGCCACGGCGACCTGATCACGGCGGTGAAACGTCGTCGTGCGACATGGATGGCGGGGTGGTTTTCATGCCCGGTGTCCCCGGGCTCCCGCCCGGGGCTTCGTGGGATGACTCACACGCCACGAGCACACAAAAAGCCCCCGGCGGAAGCCGGGGGACTCCGGGTGGCAGGCCTTCCCGCCCACCATGCGGCGGACCGTCAAAACTCACGCCTCGCCGAGGTAGGCGTCGCGGACGCGGCGGTCGGCGGCGAGCTCCGCGCCCGAGCCCGTGAGCGTGACGCGGCCGGTCTCCAGCACCCAGCCGCGGGCAGCGAGCTTGAGCGCGGCGCGGGCATTCTGCTCCACCAAGAGCACGCCGATGCCGCGTGCGGAAAGCGCCTTGATCACCTCGAACACCTTGGCCACGACCAGCGGCGCCAGGCCCAGCGACGGCTCGTCGAGGAGGAGCAGCTGCGGCCGGCCCACCAGCGCCCGGGCGATCGCCAGCATCTGCTGCTCGCCGCCGGACAGCGTGCCGCCGAGCTGCGCCATCCGCTGTCCGAGCACGGGAAACAGCCCGCAGGCCTCGTCGATGTCGCGGGCCACCTGACCGCGGTCGTCCCGCGCGAAGCCGCCGAGCTCCAGGTTCTCCCGCACCGTGAGCCGGGGAAAGATCCGGCGGCCCTCCGGCGCATGGCCGATCCCGGCCCGCATGATCTCGTGCGGCGGCAGACCAGCCAGCGACCGGCCCGCGAAGCGGATCCCGCCCGCCCGCGGCGGCACCACGCCGGAGATCGCCATCAGGAGCGTGGTCTTGCCGGCGCCGTTGGCGCCGATGATGGCCACCAGCTCGCCCGGCTCGACCTCGAGCGACACGCCGTCGAGCGCCCGGATCGGACCGTAGCCCGCCACGAGGTCGGTGACTTCCAGCAGCGGCATCGGCCTCACCCTTCCCCGCCCAGATAGGCTTCGATCACCTTCGCGTCGCGGCGCACGTCTTCGGGACGGCCCTCCGCGATCTTCACGCCGTGGTCGAGCACGGCGACCTTGTCGCTGATCCGCATCACGACGTTCATGTGGTGCTCGATGAGCAGCACCGTGAGGCCGCGGTCGCGAATCCGCTCGACGAGCTGCGCCAGGGCCGACGTCTCGGCGGGATTCATGCCCGCGGCCGGCTCGTCGAGCAGCAGCAGCGTGGCGCCCGTGGCCAGCGCCCGGGCGATTTCCAGCCGCCGCTGGTCGCCGTAGGGCAGCTGGCCGGCAATCCGGTTGGCATCGCCCTGGAGGCCCACGAACGCCAGGGCCTCGAAGGCCCGCGCCGCCGCCGCCGCCTCCGCGGCACGATTCGCCGGGGTGCGAAACAGCATCGCCCATGCCCCGCCGGGAATCGTGCGATCGAGGCCCACGAGCACGTTCTCAAGCACCGTCATGTTGGAGAACAGGCGGATGTTCTGGAACGTCCGCGAGATGCCCGCCCGGGCGACCACGTCCCGGCTCTTGCCGGCGGCGAGCCGGTCGAGCAGCTCTTCGTGGAGCAGCGGGACCCGCGCCCCCGCGGCCGCCCCCGGCTGCTCGGTGTCGGTGGCGTCGGGCACGGTGCCCGGACCCGCGCGGCGGGCGGTGACCGCCGCCTGCAGTTCGTTGCGGACGGCCCGGGCCTCGGCGAGATCGCGACGGATCGCGAGCACGTCGCTCCCGTCGGCGCTCACGATCCGCCACTTGCCCGCCATCTGATCGATGGCGAGCTCGGCCCGGAAGTAGCCGTGGAGCCGGTCGGCGGCGCCGGCGAGCGTGAACGGCTCGTCGGTGATCATGCCCCGCTTGACGACGGCCTGCCACAGCCGGTCGACGTCGACGGCCGCCGCCGCGAACAGCAGGCCGGTGAGCAGCCCGACGGCCAGCGCCGACCAGACGGTGCTCGGAGTGAACGCCCGCTCCAACCGCCGTCCCTGGAAGCGGACGGTGCCACCACTGGGGGCGTAGACGCCGCTGATGCAGTTGAAGGCGGTGGTCTTGCCGGCGCCGTTGGGGCCGATCAGCGAGACGATGCTCCCCTCGGGCACGTCGAGATCGAGATCCGACACCACGATGCTCCCCTCGGGCACGTCGAGATCGAGATCCGACACCGCCACCAGACCGCCGAAGCGGATCGTCACTCCCTCCAGGGAGAGCAGCGGGACCGAGCCCACGAGGGCCGGCGGATCGGCGGCGCGGGGGGTCATCCGTGCACCTCGTGCAGTTCGGCCGCGAGCCGCCGCGAGGGCACGAGGCCCGCGGGCCGGAACCGCATCACCAGGATCAACGCCAGGCCGAACACGGCCAGCCGCCAGCCGCTGAACGACAGCAGGCTCGAGCCCGTGGGATTGATGTTCATCTGCTGGATCCAGGCGTCGGCCCACGGGGCGAGCACGGTGTCGAAGCCCACCAGGAGGGCCACGCCGAGCAGCGTGCCGGGAATGCTCCCCAGGCCGCCGAGGATCACGGCACACAGCACCATGATCGAGCGGTTGAAGTCGTAAGCGTTCGGGTCGGCCGTCGTCGACAGGCTGGCCGCGTACAGGCAGCCGGCCAGGCCGGCGACCGCCGACGACATCGCGAAGGCCGAGAGCTTGACCTTCGTGGCCGAGATCCCCATCGCCGCCGCGGCCAGTTCGTCCTCGCGGACGGCCACCCAGGCCCGCCCCAGCCGCGAGTTCTCCAGCCGCCGCATCGCGACCACGACCCCCGCCAGCACGAGCAGCGCCAGATAGTAGAACCACCGCGGATCGACCGCGAAGGCCAGGCCGAGGTCCATGTCCCCGAGCCGCACCCCGGCGCCCGGAGGAGGCACCGGATTGAGCCCCTTCATGCCGCCGGTGATCTGCTCCAGGTTCCGCAGCGTGACCTTCACCACCTCGCCGAACCCGAGCGTCACGATCGCCAGGTAGTCGCCCCGCAGCCGCAGCGTGGGCGCGCCGAGGGCCAGGCCCACCGCCGCCGCCGCCAGGCCGCTGATCGCCGCCGCCAGGGCGAACCGCATCTGGAACGGATACATGGGCACGGTGAGGATCGCGTAGCAGTAGGCGCCGATCCCGAAGAAGGCCGCGATCCCGAGGTGGACGAGGCCGGTGTAGCCGACCATCACGTTCAGACCCAGTGCCAGGATGCAGTAGATGAAGAGCGTCGTCACCTGCCCGCCGAGCGCGCCGCCGAGCGCGGGGATGCACAGCGGCGCCACCGCCAGCACCACGAGGGCGACGAGATCCCACCGCTCGCGGAGAAAGGCCAGGGCCCGGTCGCGCGGCGTCAGGGCCGACAGGTGGCTCATACCTTCTCCTTCGTCGCCTTCCCGAGCAGGCCCTCGGGGCGAAAGACGAGGATCACGATCAGGATCGCGAACACGATCGCCCCGGTCCACCGCTCGCCCACATAGGCGCTCGACAGCGACCGCACCAGGCCGATCACCAGGCCGCCGACCACGGCGCCGGGAATGCTGCCGATCCCCCCGAGCACCGCGGCCGTGAAGGCGTAGAGCCCGTTCTGAAAGCCCATCTGGAAGCCGATGGTGTTGATGTACAGACCGTAGATCACGCTGGCGGCGCCGCCCAGGAAGCCGCCCACGAAGAAGGTCGCGGCGATCACCCAGTCGACGTCGATCCCCACCAGCGCCGCCGCGACCGGATCCTGCGACACCGCCCGCATCGCCTTGCCGAGCCGCGTCGCCTTCACGAGCACCGTGAGCCCGAGCATCAGCGGCACCACCACCAGCAGCACGAGCAGGTCCTTGGCCGTGAACTGCAGCCCCTCTCCGGCGAGCAGGTTCGTGGCCGGCAGCAGTTCGGGAAACGCGCGATCCGCCGGGCCGATCCAAAACAGGCCGATGTTCATGAAGATGAACGATACGCCGATCGCGGAGACCAGCGGCGCGAGCTTGGGGGCGTTCCGCAGCGGCCGGTAGACGATCCGATCGACGGCCACGTTGACGAGCCCGCAGAACAGGCCGCATCCGGCGACCAGGAGCACGATCCCTCCCCAGGTGGTCGTCGCGGCCCCGGCGCCGAGGCCCAGGCCGCCGACCAGCGACAGGGCCAGGCAGGCCCCCAGCATGATCAGGTCGCCGTGGGCGAAATTGATGAGCCGGATGATCCCGTAGACCATCGTGTAGCCGAGGGCCACCAGCGCCACGAGGGCGCCGTTGGTCAGGCCGATCAGGCATTGCTGGAGGAAGAACTGCACGGCCGCCGTGGCTCTCGCTAGGGTTTCGCGGCCGGTCCGGCCGGCG
>JAJTED010000089.1 GCA_021300535.1 Planctomycetaceae bacterium
GACCGCATCCCGAGGAGCGACGCATGCAAGTCGAGCGCGTGAAGTACGTGATCTGGGCGGCCGACATGGAGCGGGCCGTGCGGTTTTGGCGCGACACGTTCGGGGGCCGCCTCCTCAAGCACAATCCCGTCATCGCCGAAGTCGAGATCGAGGGGGCCGTGATCGGCATCCACTCCGGCGGCGAAGGCAACCGCACCTGGACGGGCTTGAGCCTCCAGGTGGCCGACGTGATCGCCGGTGGCCGGGAGGTCGCGGCGGCGGGCGGGCTGCTCGTGAAGGAGCCGGAGCCCGAGAATGGCGAGCCGCCGCACCTGGCGATGTGCGTCGATCCGGAGGGCAACGAGTTCATGCTCACCCGGAAGCGCGGGGTGTGATGGTCCGTGCCCTCCGTTCCGATGGCCTCATGCCGACCGTCGCATGCGGCCTGTGGGTCCAGCCGACGCCGCCGGACGGCCGGGCCGGAGGGCCTGGCCGTCCGACGCGTCGGGAGCCGGTCAGCGGACGACCGCGGCCATCTTGCTGAACGATTGCAGCATGCCGACGAGGGCCGTCGCCCGCGGCGCCAGGATCGTGAGGCCGTAGAGCATCCGGGCCTGCCGCGTCACCGGCGGCTTCCGCACCATCGCCACCAGTGGGCTGATCCGCGGCGCGAGCACACCGAGGCCCGCCAGTCGTCCGGCCGGTGTCTTCAGGCCGCCGAGTTGGTTGATCTGGGCGAGCATGCTCAAGCGGGGCGCGATCAGGCCCAGCGGGCTGGCGGTGGGGGTGCCAGGCAGGGTGGGAACGAGTGGCCGGTTGAGCCGGGCCAGGAGGCCGCCGCCGGCGGCGGCGGGACGGGCCGGGGCCGCGAAGGCGGAACGACCGGCCTGCGGCAGGCTCCACTGGGCGGAGCAGGGCGCCACGGTCGCCAGCAACGTGGCGGCACACACAGCGAACACGGAAATCTTGCGAAGCATCTTCGGGGTCCTTCGTGAAATGAAGAGAATCAAGCCGCAGCCGTTGCGGCCCGCTGCCGACGCTAGTTGGGGTCGCGGCGGCCGCAATGGCGGAAAACCCGCCAACCGCGGCTCCAGCGGCAGACGCGTTGGGGTCGTGACGGCTGTCGCGATCATGCGGGCACGAATGCTCTCGTGGCGCAAGCCTCCAGGCTTGCGAATGCGGGATATGGAGCCGCAGGCCGGATGCGACGGCAGAGACCGCCGCTCCATGGGGAGGCAGAAGCAGCGGCCGCATCAGGCCGGGAGGGCCGGGTCGACTCCAGCGGGCGGAGGCCCGCCAGGCAAAAATCGCACGATGCGATGTTTTGCCAACAGTCAGAGACCGCCGCTCCAGGGGGCCCGACGGTTGGAGCGAGGGCCTGCGGAGACCTTCATCGCGGGCCGTCTTCGGGCGTCCGCAGCCAGACCGTCCGGCCCTCCTTGATCGTCTCCTCGACGCGGATGTCTTTGATCGTCGCCGGCGGCACCGTGAGCGGATTGGCCGAGAGCACGACGAGGTCGGCGAGCTTGCCCGGTTCGATCGAGCCTTTGGTCGCCTGCTCGCCGTACATCCGCGCGCCGTCGATCGTGATCGCCTCCAGGGCCTCCAGCGGGCTGATTCGCTCGTCCGGCCCGAGCGTGACGCCGGACCGCGTGGTGCGGTTGACCGCCGTGTGGATCGTGAAGATCTGGTCGAGCGGGGAGACGTTGAAGTCGGTGTGGTTCGTGGGCCGGATGCCCAGGCTGCGGGCCGCCTTCATCGGGCTGATGAAGGCGGCCTGCTCGAGACCGCGGTTGGCCACGTGCGTGTCGCCGAAATAGAAGCAGTGGAGCGTGAAGAACGAGGGCGTGATGCCCCAGGCCGCATACTTCTCCAGTTGGTCGCGGCGGATGAACTGGGAGTGCACGCCCACCGTGCCGCGCGGCTTGGTCGGATCGTCGCCCGAGGCCGCGCGATGGGCCTCCAGCAGGGCATCGATCGCCGCGTCGCCGTTGCAGTGCACGAACAGCGTCGCCCCGCCGTCATAGACCTTCTTCACCATCTCGTTGAGCACCGGCTGGGGAAATGTCGGCTCGCCCCGCCAGTTCTGCTGGCCCGCGGGGCCGGCGGTGCGATAGGGCTGCGTGAAGAACGCCGTGCGGCCCTGCGGCGAGCCGTCGGCCACGATCTTCACGCCGCCGATCCGCAGCCGGTTCTTGTAGGCAGGCTCGTTCCGCGGCGGCCCGCCGGCGAAGACCGCGTCGAGCTCCGTGATGAAGGGGAGCGCCACGACGTCGAGTTTGAGCATTCCACGGTCGGCCGCGATCCGCAGCAGGTCGAGCTGGTGCTTCATGGTCGCCCCTTCCTGGGCCGTGGTGATGCCCTCCCGCAGGTAGAGCTCCTGGCCCGACTTCAGCAGTTCGAGCGCCTCGTCGTCGTTCGGCCCCGGCACCTTGGCGAAGATCGGCAGGAAGGCGGTCTCGAAGAGGAGGCCGTTCGGCTCCTGGGATCCGGGCTCGCGGCCGATCACGCCGCCGGCCGGCGTGGGCGTGGCGGCGGTGATGCCGTAGGCCGCCAGGGCGCGGGAGTTGAGCATCGCGCCGTGGCCCGACACGTGGACCACGATCACGGGGTTCTCGGGGAAGGCGGCATCGAGCTCCTGCCGCGTGGGGGCCCGCTTCTCCGCCAGCAACTCGGGGTCGTAGCCGAACCCCATCACGAACTTTCCCGGCCCGAGCTGGCGCCGTTCCTGGACCTTCTTCAGGCTCGCGATCACGTCGGCCACGCTGCGGCACGGGCCGGCCGGTGGCGAGCCGCACAGGGCCTGGGTTTGCACGTCGACGAGCGACCAGAAGTGGCTGTGGCCGTCGACGAATCCGGGCACGAGCGTCTTGCCGGCGAGATCGGTGACCACGGTGCCGGGGCCCTTGAGCGCCATGACGTCGGCCGCGGAGCCGACGGCCACGATCTTCCCACCCGCGATCGCCACCGCCTCGGCCGCGGGCTGCGCGGGATTGACCGTGACGATGGGGCCGCCGCGGATGATCCGCTCGGCGGGCGTGGGGGCGGCCTGGCCGACGGCGGCGACGAGGACGACGGCCAGGGCGACCAATGGGGCGTGCATGACGGACTCCGGAAGGAATGTGCGGCCTGCGGCGACCGTGCCGCCAAAGTGTAGCGGACCTGCCGGTGCCGCGGGCCGGCTGCCATCCGCGGCGAGATGCGCGGCTGGCGAAGGCCGGTCGAGGCCGCCGCAGGCCGCTCACCGTGCCCGGCCGCGGCATCCGATGCCGGTGGACGGGAGCGAAGGAGGCAACAGCATGCGGCCGTTGTGCAAAGGATCGATGCGGGGCGCCGCGGTCGCGGCGCTGACGCTCGCGGCCGGGATCGTGCGGGCGGCCTTGCCGGAGCCGATCGACTTGGCGTCGCTCGACGAGGTCCCGGCGCCGTCGGCATCCGCGGTGTGGGATGCCGTGCCGATGCAACCGGTGGCCGCACATCGCCGGCCTGAGCCACGGTTCTACGTCACGGGCCTGCTCGGCCAATCGTTCGTGACCCTGGACGACCCTGTGTACGAGTCGATCTTCGAGCGGCGCATCAACCGCTCCGTGCTCACGTCCGGCGGCGCGGCGGGCGTGGCCGTCGAGCGGTGGAACGGTCTCCTTCGACTCGAGGTGGAGGGACGCGGGCGTGACGACGTGACGGCGGCGTTGTCGGAATCACTCGGCCCGTTCGGGGGCGCGGATTTTCGTTGGGCCGCCAACGACGGCTGGTCGGCGTTGGTCAATGTGTGGCGGGACTTCACCGTCACCGACCAGGTCGATCTGTACCTCGGCGGCGGCGTGGGCGGCGGCGGCTACCGCTACGCCCTGGACGCGGACATCTCATTGTTCGGCGTGCCGCTCATCACGGCCGCCTCGCGGGCACAGGTGGCCGCCTTCGCCTGGCAGCTCGGCGGCGGCGCCGTCTGGAACGTGAGCGATCGGCTGGCCTTCGACGTCGGCTATCGGTTCTTCTCCATCGACCAGGCAAACACGACGTACGATCTGTCGCTCGGCGGCACGCCGCTGCCGTCGATGCTCATGCCACAGCAGTACACGGCGAGCGAACTCCTCTTCGGGCTGCGGCTCTACGAGCCGTTCCGCAACTGGCGCTGATGTGCAGTCCGAGGCGTGAACCGAGTGTCGCCGCTGCAGGAATCCAGGTGCGAATCGCTTTCGAAGACCCGTTGAACAGGGAAGCGATGTCGCCACCGTTCCAAGAAGCCCCGGGTGGAAACCCGGGGACACTGGGCGTGAAAACCATCCCGCCATCCATGCCGCACGACGGCACGTGATTCCCCGGTTCGAACCCGCGCAGCATGGCACCTGGGAAGGCACGCCGCCCGGAGTCCCCCGGCTTCCGCCGGGGGCTTTTTGCGAGAGCGCCAGGCCCGGAGGGCCGGGTTGACACCAGCGGGCGGAGGACCGCCAGGCAAAAATCGCACGATGCGATGTTTTGCCAACACACGGAGACCGCCGCTCCCGTGGCGCAAGCCTCCAGGCTTGCGAATGCGGGTTCTGGAGCCATGGGTCGGAGCCGCACGCTTGGAGGCGTACGCCACAATTGCAGCGAGCGGCGCTGCAGAACGACGCCTGGGCTACCCCTCCAGGCCGGCGGCGATTTCCGGGTGGAGGCTCGTCGTCTTCTCGTCCTTGACCTCCGTGAGCGTGGCCTCCGTGAGCAGGAGCGTGCCGGCGACGCTGACCGCGTTCTCCAGCGCGATCCGCACGACCTTCGTGGGGTCCACGATGCCCGCCGCCACGAGGTCGCCATAGACGCCGCGGGCCGCGTCAAAGCCGTAATCCCCGCTGCCACGCCGCAGTTCGCCGACCACGACGCCGCCGTCGGCGGCGGAGTTTTCCGCGATCGTGCGGGCGGGCACCTCGAGGACCTGACGCAGGATTCGCACGCCCGTGCGTTCGTCCCCGTCGCAGGCCGCCTCCTCCCGCTCCACCGCCGGAATCGCCCGCAGCAGCGCCAGCCCGCCGCCGGGGACGATGCCCTCCGCGATCGCCGCCCGCGTGGCGCTGATGGCGTCGGCGAGGGCCTCCTTGCGGCTCTTCAGTTCGGCCTCCGTGGGGGCACCCACGCGGATGATGGCCACGCCTCCGGAGAGCTTGGCCAGCCGCTGCTCGAACTGCTCGCGGTCGTAGTCGCTCTTGGCCTCCGTGATCTGCCGGCGGATCTCGGTGCAGCGGGCCTGGATCGCGGCCTTGTCCCCCTGACCGCCGATGATCGTCGTGGTTTCGCGGTCCACCGTGACCTTCTCGGCCGTGCCGAGGTCGGCGATCTGCACCGCATCGAGCGTCACGCCGAGGTCCGCGGAGATGAAGCGGCCACCGGTGAGGATCGCCATGTCCTGCATCATCTCCTTGCGGCGGTCGCCGTAGCCGGGCGCCTTGGCGGCCACGCACTCCAGGACCCCGCGGAGCCGGTTGACCACCAGCGTGGCCAGGGCCTCGGCTTCCACGCTCTCCGCGATCACGACCAACGGCCGCCGCTGCGGGACCAGCGTTTCGAGGAACGGCAGAAACTCTTTCAGGCTCGCGATCCGTCCCTCGTGAAACAGGATCAACGGCCGGTCCAGCACGGCCTGCTGCCGCTCGGCGTCGGTGATGAAGTACGGGGAGAGGAGGCCGCGGTCGAACTGCATGCCGTCCACGATCTCGATCGAGGTCTCCATGCCCTTGGCCTCCTCGACCGTGACCACGCCCTCGCTGCCCACCCGCTCCATGGCGTCGGCCACGAACGCGCCCAGGGCCGCGTCGTTGTGGGCGGAGATCGTCGCCACCTGGGCCTTCTCCAAGCGGCTGGCCACGGGACGTGACAGGGCCCGGAGGGCGGCGACGGCGGCCGTCAGGCCGCGATCGAGGCCGCGCTTGATGTCCACGGCGCTGGCGCCCGCGGCGAGGTTCCGCAGGCCGGCGGCGAGGATGGCCTGGGCGAGGAGCGTGGCCGTGGTCGTGCCGTCGCCCACGACGTCGGCCGTGCGCTCGGCCGCCTCGCGGAGCATGTGGGCGCCGAGATTCTCCTCGGGATCCTCCAGCTCGATCTCCTTGACGATCGTGACGCCGTCGTTGCAGACCAGCGGCGGGCCCCACTTCTTTTCGATGAGCACGCACTTGCTCTTGGGGCCGAGCGTGACGCGGACGGCGTCGGCGAGCGTCGTGGCGCCGCGAAGGATCCGCTCGCGGGCGTCGGCGCGGAACAGGATCCGCTTGTGAGGCATGGCACGGCTCCGCGAGGTGAGGCGGCCATGCCGGAAGTCGGCCAATCATACGGGCCCGGTCAACCGGTGCGAATGGGCCGTGGCTCCACATCCTCCTCCGCGAACTGGAGTCCGGAAGGTTCTGGTACCTCCGGTTCCCACGGTGCTTCCGACGCATCCACCGGGAGCGAACAGTGCCGCGTTTCCGCTCGTTCACCGTGAGCTTCAGCCGCGTCGACGGCCTCCGTGTAGCCACGGTCCAACCTGCCCTGAACCGCCGCGAACGCCTGCTCGAGGACGGGAAGGTCGGACGGGTTCAAACAGCGGGCAGGTCGCTGGTCGCCGGCCGCGGAATCGCGGGAAGCGAACCGTACCGCGGCCGCGACCATCGCCACAGGGCAGGCCGCCGTCCGGGCGGTCCCCGTAGGTTCGATCACCGTGCCGGGAGATCAGCCAGGAACAGCCGGCAGTCGTCGCTGCGGAGCTCGGGATTCGCCACGATAAGGAGCCGGTCGCCGACAACGGCGATCGGCCGGGACCGCGACGGTTCCACGGTGTGCCGCGGCTCTGCGCGGCTCCGCACCGCCATCACGGGACCGACTTCATGGCTGCCGGTGTCGGCGGGCTTCCGGGCCGTGATCACCTGCAGTCCCCGCGAGGTCCAGGCGAGTACACGGCCGGGTCCCGCCGCCAGCAGGCACACGTCCCGCTCGTGGACCGGGAACGGCACGCGGGCCCTGATGGCACCGTCGCGCCAGACGACGAGCTCGTTGATCAACCCATTCCACGTCGGGCTGGACGCGATCCAGACGTTGCCGTCGTCGTCCACCAGCAGCGGCGAGCCCGGCACGTCCGGCACCGCTTTCGCGCCGGCTTCGGTCAACCGCTCCGACCCCTGGTCGTGCTGGACCGGCACCCAGAGGGCGCCGCCCGGCTCCCGCACGACCCGCGCCATGAAGTCGCGATCACGCTGGAGCGGGCCCGGCGCGAACCGCACCGTGTCCGCGGCCACCTCGCCCACGAGACCCGAGACGTAGACCTTGCTGCCGTCCCCGATGCCACCGAGAAACCTGAATCCACGGTTGGCCGCCCTGCCCGTGGCCTGGAGCGCGAGGGTCACATCTTCCCAGCGGTCGCCGATGAGCACCGTCAACCGACCGTCGACGAGCATCCAGATGTTGCCTCCCGAGTCGGCAACCGGCCCGGACGCGCCGGAGGAGCGGCGGAAGCAGCGGGCGACCGCGTCGCGATGCCGCTTGACGAGCGTCTGCAGGTCGGGTGCGAAGGCCCAGTCGCCGGCGGTTCGCAGGGCGAAGCCCCGATCGAGCTGGATCAGGAGCGCTCCGTCGCTGCCCTGGGCGGCCCAGGCGATGCCGAGGGCCTCCGGCACCGCACCTCCGACAGGCTTCCAGTCCTGCCCTTCGAAACGGCACAGCCCCTGCCCGCGCCGCACGCCGAAGATCGCCCCATCGGAAGCGACCACCACACCGTTGATCTCGATGGCGCCTCGCCGCACGGTGGTCTCGTCGGCGAGGAGCATCGGTCGCGTGTCGGGCTTGCCGGGCGTGAAGGCCCACACCACGGCCTGGCTCGCGTCCGGCGACGCGAACACCGTGCCCTGCGGCGTGACCGCCTGCAGGCGCACGGGGGCGCGCTCGGGCATGGTCGCCACGATGCGGCCGGCGGCCACATCGAGCAGACAGGCAGCCTTGGAGGCGTCGCCCGGCAGCCAGATCTTGCCGTCGGCCTGCGCGAGCGGGATCGCCCCGCCCGCTTGCACGTCCAGGGCGTTCGCGACGGCGGGATCGTCGAGGAGATCGACCCGGCCATCGGGCCGCGCCAGGAGGACGCCGGGCCGACGGGCGGCACCGTCGCCGCCGCCGCCGGCGGCGCCGTCACCGGAGGTCACGTGACGGGCCGCGATCAGGATGGTGCCGTCGGCGAGGGACACGAGGTTCGTGCAGTCCCGGACGGCATGACCACCGACGCGAACCTCGCGGGTGTTGCCCTTGGCGAGTTCGGCGGCGACCCGCTGGAACCGCTCGATCACCGCCCTGTCGCTTGCCGTGGCGATCACCGCCTGGACATCGGGGAGGATCGACCGCCAGCGACCCGCCAGGGCCGCCGCCGCCCCGTCCGCGGACGCGCCGTCGGCCGCAGCGGCGCGTTTGAGCAGCGCGGGCGCGGTGGCGGCCGGATCGAACGACTGGAAGAAGAGCCCCTGGATGGGGTCGAACAGCCAGATGCCATCCCGGGCCGGCGCGAAGCGCAGCGGATGAAGCCCGAGGTTGCCGGGGGAGGGCAGTTCGGTCCACTCGCCGCGCCACCGCCACAGCGCGGAGGTCGTGCCGGTGCGCATCAGGGCCAGAAGCCCCTTGCCGTCGGGCTCGAGCTGCACCATGGGCCGTTCCGCCCACGTCAGTTCGGCCGGGCCCAGGGCGGTCAGGCGATGATAGGTCCACGTCCGGCCGTCGAAGCGGTCGATGCCGGTCGTGTCGACGAAGAATCGCTGGTCGCCGAGCTGGGCGTTGAACGTCTCGCTGCCGCTGCGGCCGTGATTCGGCGGCCGGCCGATCAGCACGTGCTGATCCTGCAGCGGCCGATGAATCCACGTCGTGCCGTCGTACCCGGACATGACGTGCGACTCGAAGCCCCAGCCGACGAACCAGACACGGCCGCCGGGCTCGAAGAGAATCGGCGCGGCGCCGCGCACCTCGGGCGACGGCTCACGGAACTCCCTCTCGACCGCCTTCTGCAGATCCGCGGCCGTTGCCAGCGGATCCGCGGGGCGCGACATCCGCCACACCCGCCCGTCCGGCCCGACGCACACCCCTGCCACGGTGGGCGGCAGGGACTGCCAGAGTGATTCACCGAACACGGGTGGCCGGGGCGGCGGCTCGGCGTCGGCTGCGAGGCCCAAGACCACGACAAGAGCCAATCCGGCCACGCAACGCACGACATCGCCTCCTGCACCGCGGCGACAGTCGCCGCATCGGCGGCTGGCGGAACAAATGCCCGCCCGGCACGACGCCCATAGGGTAGCAGCCCTCGCCGGGGTCAAAAACACCGGTCCGCCGCGGGCTGGTGCCGTGGGTCGGGGCTCGCCGCAAACGTGGTCGCCGGTCAACCCGTGGTCCGGTTGCCGCGCAACCGGAGTTCCCTGGCGATCCCCGGACCGGATTCCAGTCGCGAGGCGACTGGGCCACGAGACGAGGTGATCGCGTCAGCGCGAGGATCATGCGGGAGCCGTATGACTCGTCGCGTCAGGCCGGTGACGGCGTGCGGAAACCGCATGACCACGAGGGTGCTGATGGTCTCGGCCAGGTCGGGAACCCCGAGTCCGAGATCGCCCAGGCCGCCCGCGCACAAGTCCCAGTACACGAGGTCGTCGCCGGGCCACTGGTGCCGCAACGCGGCGGGCTGCGACACGTCGCTCGAGGCGGATCGCTCGTGATTGCGTGCTCTTCTCCTTGTCGCGTGCCATCGCCATTACCCCGGTGGAGCCACTGGAGCACAGGTTGTGCGTCTCCAGCGACAGCGGCCTTCCCCGTTCGGAGAGCGGGTCGGCTCCCACGACTCACATTTTCGAGGCTTGCTCGGCGTTCACTCACGTTATGGCCCGCTGACTCGCTGACCCACCCACGGCGGCCCGTTGACATCGAAGGCTCTCGACGGTTCGTCACCTCCCTATCGACTTCGATTGCTTCCCGGCGAACAACCATCTCCGGGTGTGGGGCTTGCACCCACGGGATAAAACACACCGTGCACGACGCA
Source organism: Planctomycetaceae bacterium (assembly GCA_021300535.1). GTDB lineage: Bacteria > Planctomycetota > Planctomycetia > Pirellulales > UBA1268 > QWPN01. The sequence goes on from JAJTED010000089.1 coordinate 9,983, forward strand.
CGCCCGAAGCGTGAACTGAGCGACTACGCGGTGATTCACACCAAGCCACCCTCATGCCATCGGCTTATGCCTCGGGCTTCCAGGGCGAGGAGGCGGAACCACGGCGCAACGACGACTGACTCCCCCTGTGGCGCACACCTCCAGGTGTGCGAATCCGGCCCGGGGGTACGCCCTACCGGATTCGCAAGCCTGGAGGCTTGCGCCACGGGGGCGGTGGTGGCCGAGGGGGGCAGGCATTTCGCGAGCGGCACACCATCGGAAGGTACACTTGCGGGCATGAAGCGTTCCCGCGGCCGAGAATCGCCCCCCAACCACCGTGTTAAGCCGGTGTCACGCCGCGCCGGGCCGCAGCCGCCGCCCGCCGGTCGGCCGCGACACCAGGCCAAGACAGAGGAGATGTTTCACGGTGCGCGGGCCTGCGCGGCGCTGTTCGCCCGCCGGCCCGAGGCGATCGTGCGGGTGTATCTCGCCGAGGCGCGGCGCCGGCAGTTCGCGACGCTCATCGACTGGTGTGCCCGGAACCGCAAGGGGTTTCAGGTCGTCGCGGACGAGAATCTCCAGCGGCTCACCGGCTCGATCCACCACGAGGGCGTGGCGATCCTCGCCAGGCACCTGCCGCGCCGGTCGCTCGCCGACCTGCTGGGCCGGGGTGCCGACCTGACGGGGCCGATCGTGTATCTCGACGGCGTGCAGAATCCGCACAATCTCGGCTCGATCATGCGCACGGCCGCCCACTTCGGCGTGGCGGCGATCGTGGGCCGCGCGGGCGACCTGCCGCCGCTCTCGCCCGCGGCGGTGCGGGTGGCGGAGGGAGCCGCGGAAACGGTGCCGGTGGCCGACCTCGCCGATCCGGCGGCCGACCTCGGCCGGCTGAAGCGCGCGGGCTGGCGGGTGGTGGTGACCTCGAGCCACGGTGGTGAGTCGCTGTACGCCGCGGCGCTGCCGCCCCGGGCGGTGGTCGTGCTGGGCAGCGAGGCGGAGGGTGTGTCGCGGGCGGTCGATGCGCTGGCCGACCTGCGGGTGCAGATTCCCGGCACGGGAACGGTCGAAAGCCTCAACGTGTCGGTCGCGTGCGGTGTGGTGCTCGGCGAGTGCTGGCGGCGGTCGCGGCCCGGCTGACGGGGCCGGGGGCCGTTGGTACTCGATTGGGTGGCCACGGAAGTTCCCTTGCCGCCAGCCTCCAGGGTTGCGAAGGCGGTAGGGCGTACCCCCGGGCCGGATTCGCACACCTGGAGGTGTGCGCCACAGGGGAAGTCTGTCGGCGTTGGTGCGTTGTTTTGGCTCCTTGCCCTGGAAGCCCGAGGCGTGAGCCGAGGGAATGCGGATGGCCGCACGTGAAGCGATGCGGATTCCCTCCGTTGGCTTCGGGCTTTACGGCAGCCGGGCACGACGGTCAGAGACCGCCGCTACAACCGGGGAACACGACGGTCGGAGATCGCCGCGCAAGGAAGCGCATGCCTGGATCGCGACTTCCCGGTTCGACACCACGGAGGCATGGCGATACGCTGCCCAGGTGTCGCGGGACCGTCGTGACTGATCTCGGAGGACCGCCGCCACCGCGGCGGCAGGATAGATGCCGGTCTTCGACTACGCCTTCACCGTCGCCGCCCCGCTGGCCGCCGTGGCCGAGTTCCACCGCGATACGTCGGCCCTGAAGATCCTCACGCCGCCGCCGACCATCGTGCAGTTGCACGCGATCGAGCCGCTCGGCGAGGGCTCGGTGTCCACGTTCACGCTCTGGGTCGGGCCGTTGCCGCTGCGCTGGAAGGCCGTGCACCGCAACGTGTCGGATCGCGGCTTCACCGACGTGCAGGCCGTCGGGCCGGCTGCGAAGTGGGAGCACACGCACACCTTCGTGCCGCTCACGCCCGAGACGACGCAGATCCGCGAGCACATCGAATACGAGCACAAGCCCGGCCCCTGGGGCCTCGTGACCCGGGTGCTGTTCTCCAGGCCGAGCCTGTGGTTCATGTTCGGCTACCGGGCCTGGATCACGCGCCGGCGGCTGGCACGCCGTCATTGAGCGCCGCGGTCAGCCCACGAACAGCGGCCGGAGGTGGCGGGCGTAGAGATTCTCCGTCACCTGGCGGCCCACGATCTCCCGCTGGGCGTCGAGCAGGTCGGTGTACCGCCGGCCCTGCTTGGCCGCCAACTTGAACGACACGTGCAGCAGCTGCCGAACGTGCGGGTTGAAGTCGGGATGCGTCGGCACGTGGCGGATCGTGGCCGCCAGCCGCGGCCCGGGCCAGCAGGCCAGCTCGGCCGCCGCGGGCAGCCGAGCCCGATCGATGTCGATCACGGTGGCGTAGGGGCCGCACAATTCGTCCACGTGTTCCACCGCCGTCGCATAGATCTCGCGGACGAGGTCGAGGCCGTCGCCCCCCGCTTCGGCCAGGCCGATCAGCTCCTCGAGCCAGGTCGTGCCGGCGGTCTTCAGGTGCACGCCCGCCCCGGTCGCGGCGAGCGTCCGGCGGATCACGGGGTAGAGCGAGAACTTGTCGCTGCCGCTGTGCACCGAAAGCTTGATGCCCGCCGGCAGGCCGTAGCGGGCCGCCGCATAGCCGAGCACGGCCACGTCGGCGGCGAACTCACCCGCGAAGCGGGTCAGGTCGCCGACGTAGTCGACGCCCTTGTTGAACCGGCCGGTGAACTTGGGCGCGATCGTGTCCACCGGAATGCCCTCGTCGGCCAGCATGGCGAGGATCACCAGCAGCTGCGGTGGCGTCTGCGGGAGGTCGGTCTCGTCCATGCTGACTTCCGTCACGAACGCGCCGCCGCGGCGGTCGCGGATGTGCCGCCAGATGCGGCCGGCCTCGCGGCAGGCGGCGAGATAGTGGCGGGCGATGGCCGTCAGTCCGTCGCGGTCGAGCGTGATCGGCTCGGCCACGCCGGGGATCGCGATCCTGCCGATGAGCTCGCCGTGCCGCGCCAGGAAGGCGTCGAGGTCGGCCGCGGCGGGGGCGGTGCCGATGCTCTCGGCGACGTCGATCGTGAAGAAGTCGCTCGAGTCGAGAAACCGGTCCACCGTCTCCAGGCGGATGTGATCGGCGTCCACGAACCAGGGGTGGGGCCAGCCACGGGCGGCCACGGCGGCTGCGGCGGCTGCCCGCACGCTCGGGGGCTCGCTGCCGATGAACCCGTGTTCGCGGTTCGACTTGTTCCACACCGGGGCGACGACGACGCCGTCGGCATGCCGAAGGAAAGACGGGGCAGGGACATGGGTGAACTCCGCGTGTGGTGGACTCGAGGACGAGCGGAGAATACCTGCCGCCCGCCGGTGTTGCCATGCGGCTGCGGGGCGGCGGGGCAGTCCCGCCGAATGCGAAGCGCCGCACGTTACTACGGAGAACATCCAATCGTTGACAGGAGGCGAACGGTCTCATGGCTCACTTCGCCTCTCCCCCTGGTGAGAGGCCGGCCGAAGGCCGGGTGAGGGTGCCTTCGCCGACGCATCGCAAGCACCCTCACCCCGGCCCTCTCCCGGAGGGAGAGGGAGAGAATCAATGGGCCTCCGACCTGCTCTCTGAAGGACGGCCCACGCCCATAAGTGAACGACAGGACTCGATGACCGCCAACAACATCATGCTCCCGGTAGCACATGATCCGTACGAGAGCCGTTACCCGGCGAACCGGCCCGGGGAAAGGAAGGCGATCGGGTGCGGCGTGCGGCCCGTCGTCGCCAGGTCGGCGAGGATCTCGCCGACGACGCTGGCGAACTTGAAGCCGTGGCCCGAGAAGCCGGCGGCCAGGGCGACCTGCGGATGCTCCGGGTGCAGCCCGAGCAGGAAGTGATGGTCGGGTGACATCGTGTAGAGACAGGTGGCGTGGGCCGTGAGGCGGCGGCCCAGATGCGGCAGGTGGGCGTCGAGGAAGGTTTCGACGTCGCGCCGCTGGCCGGCGTCGATCGCCCGGTCCACCGTGAGCGGGTCGGCGACGACTGTGCCGCCGGAATGATTGGCCACCTTCAGGCCCCGGTCGTCGAGCGACGGAAAGCCGTAGAAGAACCCGGCCGGCGTGTCGCAGGCGAAGCAGGGCAGGGCGTGGGGAACGTGGCAAGACCAGTCGGACGGCGGCGCATACCAGAAGAGCGACTTGCGGAGCACGGTGAGCGACACGTGGGGCAGCTGCAGCAGGCCGGCGGCCCACGGGCCTGGACAGAGCACGAGGCGGGCGGCGGTGAACACGCCGGCGTCGGTCTCGACGACGACCCCGTCTCCAGTGGCTCGCCAGCGGTGCACCGTCACGCCCCAGCGCAGATCCGCCCCCGCCCGCGTGGCCGCGTCGAGATGGCCGCGCACGCACTCCTCGACGAACAGATAGCCGGCCGCAGCCTCGAAGAGCACGTCCCACGACTCCGGAAGGCGGAGGGCCGGCCAGCGGCCGAAGGCCTCCGCTGCGGTGAGCCGCTCGACGGCCAGCGCATGGATTCGCGCGGCGGTGGCCGCGCCGCGCACCAGATCGCAGTCGGCCGGCCCGGCCATCACGACCCCCGCGTCGATCAGCAGCGGGCGGCCGGCGTCGGCCTCGAGATCCCGCCACAGCGTGCGGGCCCGCAGCAGGAGCGGCACGTAGTCGGGGTGTTCGTAGTACGCCGTGCGGATGAGCCGCGTTTGGCCGTGCGAACTGCCGCGATCATGCGCGGGGGAGAAGCGGTCGAGCCCGAGCACCCGCAGGCCGCGGCGGGCGAGGTGGCAAGCAGCCGCGGCTCCCATGCCACCGGTGCCGAGCACGATCACATCGGATGCGTTCATGCGGGCCGCAGCCGGGAGGAACGCATGCGGCGTCAGTGCCCGGACCGAACGAGCAGATCGTAGATCAACCGGCCGTGCGGATTGCGGGAGCGGCGGATCGCGAACCCGCAGTTGAAGACGTCCGAGCGGGCGAAGCCATCGACCGGCGCCGTGGCGACGAAGCCGGCAGCCTCGTGGCGGTGGATCGTGAACAGCACGTCGGCACCGCGGGCATCCACGAGCCAGAACTCGCGGACGCCGGCGGCATGGTAGGCGGCGGGCAGTCGCCGGGTGTCCTTGGCCACCGACGAGTCGCTCACGATCTCGACGATCAGGTCGGGCCCCCCCTCCAGTTCAATGAATCGGTCGGGCTTGCCGGCGGCCGAAGGCACGAGCCGCACGTGGCCCGCATCGAACGCGGCGTCGAAGACGGCGACCACGTCGGGCTCGGCCGAGACGTCGCCTACGACGGACGACACCCGGGTCTCACCGGTGAACAGGTGCATGGCCCGGTCCTTGGCGAGCGTTCCGAGCACGCGGACGATTTCCGTCTTCAGCGTGCCGTGCATGAAGATGTCTTCCGGTGACATGTCGACCTCGATGCGGGAGCCGATCCAGTCAATCCGGCCCCGCTCAGGAAAAGCAGGCGACAAGGCCCAGCGGCGAAAGTCGGCCAGCGACGCGATGCCGTCGGGGATCAGGCACTGCTCGTCGACGAGGATCGAAGCCACGATCGAGGCTCTCGGGAGGTGGCGGATACTGACCTTTTGTATATTGCCGAGCGTGGCGGGTCAAGCCGCGGCCATCCGAACCTACCGCTTCCACAAAAAGCCCCCGGCGGAAGCCGGGAGACACCGGGTGGCATGCCTCCCCGTTCACCACGCGCCGCAGGTTTGCACCGGTGCATTGCGTGCCGTCGTGCGGCATGGATGACGGGATGGTGTGCACACCCGGAGTCCCCGGGTTTCCACCCGGGGCTTCTCGGAACGGTGATCGGACCGCGGCGGGTCAAGCCGCGGCCACGGGGCCTGTGGTTCCACGGCCCGGATTCGCAAGCCTGGAGGCTTGCGCCACGGCGTCTGCGGTCGCACACCAACAACATCACCGCTCGTGGACGATCACGGCCCAGCCGATGTCGGCGAGATGCGCGGGGCGGCCGAGGATCACGATCGGCTCCGCGGCCGCGATGGTCGGCACCTCGACGTCGAAGGCCAGTTCGGCCGGGTCCTGCGGGGCCGGAAAGGTGCGGCGGCGCTTGGCCGCGTCCTGCAGGCGGGCCACGACCGCGGCGGGGGCGCGGGCGTCTTGGACTGCCGGGGCGGTGGCCATGTCGGCCGCGGCGAGGTCGGGGTTCTCGAGCATCAGGCCCGACTTCGGCACGCCCTCGATGCGATCGTCGCGGAGGTCGATGACGGCCACCGCGAACGACTTTCGCGACGCGTTCCAGCCGCCGATGGCGTCGATCGAGCGAAACAATCCGCCCACGTCGAAAGCCATCACGAGCACCCCCAGACAGGCGCGGCCCTCCTTGCCGGGAGGCCCGTTCCAGATTGGCGCGGAGAAGGCCACCTTCAGCTTGCCGGTGGTCGTGCTCTTGTAGACGCTCGAGCGATGCACTTCCTTGAGCGGCTGGGCCGCCGTGCCGGGGGGCAGATCGGCTTCGCCGCCATGAAAGTAGTCGCGATGGGCGAATGTCTGGCCGATCGTGTCGGCCACCGGTGAGCGGGCCAGTTGCACGCCGCGCGGATCGCATACGAACCAGCTCTCCGCGTTGACCGAGTCGCGGTTGGCGGCGGCGATGCCGTCGAGGGCCGACTGGATCGCCGCCCAGGCAACGCGGCCCGTGCCGGCCGGGGCCGGGGCCTGCAGCGCGGCCACGAGGTCGGGATTGCGGGCCTCGTTCTCCAGGATCCGCCACCGGGAGTCGATCTGCAGCGCCGCCGTGCTGGCGGCCAGCCGGGCGGCCATCAAGAGCGCGGTCTGCCGCGCCCGATACTCCTGCCCCGCCATGCGGTTGAGGAGCACCGCGGCCGTCCCGGCGGTGAGCAGCAGCAGCAGGAGCGCGGCGGTGGCGAGCTGGGCCACGGTGCGGTGGCGGCGGGCCCAGCGGGCGAGCCGGCGCGGCAGCGGCTCGCGGTAGGACGACACCGGCAGGTCGGCGAGATAGTGCTCGACGTCGCGGGCCAGCTCCAGCGGCGTCTCGTAGCGGTCCACCGGGTCGCGGGCCATCGCCTTCAGGCACACCGACTCGATGGCCCGCGACACGCCGCGTTTCACCCGCGACGGCGGCTGCACGTCGCCGGCCAGCGCCTTCTCGCGGATCGCCGCCACGTCGCCTTCGAAGGGCGGCTGGCCGGTGAGCACGTGGTAGAGCGTGGCCCCCAGGCCGTAGACGTCGCTCGCCGGGCCGACGTGCCGGCCGCCGTCGTGCTGCTCCGGGCTCATGTACGCCGGCGTGCCGGAGATGCCGCGCTTCGCGGCCGGGGCCGAGTCGACGGCCATCGTCGGCATGACGATGCTCTGCTCGCCGCTGGCCCGGGCGGTGTCGTCGCGGTCCACCCGGGCCGCGAGGCCCCAGTCGAGCACGACGACCTCACCAAACTTGCCGAGCATGATGTTGGCCGGCTTGATGTCGCGGTGGATCACGCCGCGGTCGTGTGCGTAGGCGATCGCCTTGCAGGCCAGGGCGAACTGGGCGAGCAGCTCGTTGTAGTGGCCGCTGCGGCGCTCGGCCGAATCGCCCGCCCGGCGCCGGTCGTGAAACTCGGCGATCGCCCCGGCCAGCGTGCGGCCGGGGATGAGCCGCATCGCGTAGAACGGCTTGCCGTCGGGGGTGGCGCCGGTCACGTAGACCGGCACGATGTTGGGATGCTCGAGCTGGCTGGTGACCGTGGCCTCGAAGGCGAAGGCCTCGCGGCACGACTCCTGCTCGAGCGCCCAGTCGTTGAGGAACTTCACGGCCAGGCTCCGGCCGGTCGCCCGGTCGCTGGCGGTGTAGACGTCGCCGATCCCACCCCGGCCGAGCCGGCGGTTGACCGCGATGGTGGTCGTGGCCACGACCGTCGGCGGCACGTCGATGTCTCCGGCGGGCGCCGACGAGGCGGAGGGTTCCGTGCGTTCTTCCGACATGGGGTGATCCCGGGGGCGATGACGAGGCGAAAGTCTATCCGTCGGTGGACAAAGCCCTCCATGGCCTTTGCCCACTCGGCCGACCGGTGGATTCGCAGACCTCGGCGCAGCCGAGGCAGCGCCGAGGGTTTACCCGGTCGGCATACCTCGCATCCTGCTCGGGCAGACTTGGTCCACAGTCTGTTATCGGCCGGTGGCGTCGCGGCGGCGGAGGGCGAGGCCGGCAGTCACCACGCCCGCCGCGAACATGCCCAGGAGCACCTGGAGCGGGAGCCGCGGCGGGGCTCGCCAGCCATCGCGGGAGAAGAACCGCTCGGCCATGTCGACCTCGCCCGCAGCCACCGGAGCGGCGGCCGGCACGACGGTCCTGTGGCCCAGGCCGCCGAGCTTGTCGAGCGTGTCGTTCATCCGCGCCCGCTCCGCCTCCATGCCGCGCTGGATGTCCCGCAGTTTCTCCTCGACCGACGCATTCGCCTCCTTGATCCGGCTCTCGATCGTGGCGTTCATGGCGGCACTCTTCCGCTCGAACTCGGCCTGCGACTCCCGGAGTTTTTGTTCCATCTGTTGCCGCATTTCGGCGGCTTTGCGTTCGGCTTCGACCTGCATCTGCCGCTGCAGGGTCGCGGCCTTCTGCTCCGCTTCGGCCTGCATCGCGCGTTGCATGTCGGCGGCCTTGCGCTCCGCCTCCGCCTTCGCCTGCTGCATCTCCCGCTCCGCCTTGGCGGCGGCGTCTTCGAGGGCGTCGGCGATCTTCTGCCGCCCGGGCAGGATGAAGCGGCGGCCGCCCGCCGTGAGCACGATCGGCACGCGGGGCCGCGACGGGTGAGGCGCGTCGGTCGTGGTGTCGGTCGGAGGCGGGGCGGCACTCGGCGCCGGTGCGGCCGCAGGCGCGGCCGCCGTGGTCGCGTGGGACGGGATCTTCAGCCGCGGCCGTGCGGCCGCCTCGGGCACCACCATCCCCTCGAACGCCCACCGCGACGGCATCGCCGCGGCCAGCGGCTGCGTGAGCCGCGGGAGATCGGCCAGCGGC
>JAJTED010000196.1 GCA_021300535.1 Planctomycetaceae bacterium
GTACCGCATTTCCCATTTAGGAACCATTCATGTCCACCGCAACCACCACATCTCACGACACTGGCCAGCAACCCACGAGCCGGACCACAACCCAACCCACCAACACCCCGACCAGCCGACTCGGAACTCAACGAATCTGCCCGGGCATCCTCAAAAAGCGAAGTACTGCCAGGCATCCAAAGGGTGCCTCTCCCCGCCATCGCCAGCACGCTGTCCCTGAACCGGCGGAGTTTATCGAATATTCCCTCGATCACTGACTCGTGACCCGCAAACAGTTCGTCCGGGCCCCCTGCGTGGAGGTTGCTGAAAGGCGGCTCGTACAGGGCGGCGGCTTCCATCACCCCGCGGGCGGTCAACTGGTCGATGACCATCTCGACAAACCGCATCTGTTGGGGCGTGACGCTTCGGTCAGAGAGGTAGTCCGAGAAGGCCGACTGGGCGGCTGCCCTATCCATCCCGACAGGGGCGTAGCCGAAAAGGCGATCAACGCCTGGATCGGAAACACCGCCCGACTACGAAGCAGGCACTACCACTCGGTGCGGCCAGAGGACTGGGCGGTGGCCCTCGGAAAAGCGGTGCAGAATCCGGTGCACTCACCAGCCGTCTCACGCAATCACGGGCCTTCAACCGAACCAGAAGTCGGCGATAAACCCGTAGCATTCGTGGGTGACTTCAAATCTGATACCCCCGGCAGGGATCGAACCTGCGACCTACGGTTTAGGAAACCGTCGCTCTATCCACTGAGCTACGGGGGCGGGATGCGATTCGCCCTGGAAAACAAGGGAATTCGCATCGGCATCTTACGGGAGGGGGAGGCGACCAACAAGGATTCCCCAAATGCTCCCCAAACCCGGCACCCAGCGATTCCTCGGGGCCACGCTGGCGCACACCCAGAGTGCTCCACGCCAACTCCCCGGTTTGATGTCCTACGGGTTGCCCGGCACCCGGAGCCGCAGCAGGGTGCCTTGCGCGCTGGTCACGTAGAAGAACTTCCCGCCGCCGCTCGCCGAAATCAGATTGTCCTTCGTCTCCGGAGCGATCGCCTCCCACGTTTTCCCGGCGTCCCGACTGCGGACCGCCACGCCCTTGCCGCCGACGGCCAGCAGTCCGGAGTCGCCGCTCGCCAGCGCCAGCAGATTCTCCTGCGTCGGCGATCGAACCTGCTCCCACGTCTCGCCGGAATCCGCGCTGCGGCAAACCTCGCCGTTGTCGCCAACCGCCACCGCGACCTTCTGCGATATGAAGATCACGGCGCGGAGTTTGCCCCGGCCGCCGCTTGCCGCGGACGGTTCCCACGTCTGCCCGCCATCGGCGCTCCAGATTGCACGGCAGTTCTTCTGCGCAAACAGCGGCGTTTGTGGCGGCGGGAAGAATCCCACCGAAACCGCCGAGCCCACCCCGATCACGCGCTCGCCCTGCATCGCCATCCCGAGAAGTCCCCGAAACGCCCGCTGTCTTTTTTGCAGGTTCAGATCGGCCCCGTAGACGAACGTCGAGCCGTCGGAGTGCGCGTCGCCGCCGAAACTGCCGAGCACCGCACCCTGAGCCGTCGCGGCCATCGCGGGAACGTTGAAGTTCGTCGGCATCCAGACGCTCTCCCAGTTCGCCCCGCCATCTCGCGTGTGCAGGAGCTGGGCCGCGTTCACCGGCCTGTCCGTGAGCACATGTCCGCGCGCCGGTGGGGCGTCGGGGTCGCTGTCGCCGCAGATCCAGCCCTCGCCGTCGCTGTTGAAGCGAACCGCGCGGAGCGTGGCGCCGGAGCCGAGATCGAGCCTCGTCCAGTTCGCGCCGCCGTCGCTCGTGCGCAGGCACAGGCCCTTGTCGCCGACGATCCAGCCGTTGAGGGCGTCGATGAAACTGACGCCACGGATGCCGCCGCTCCTGGCTGCCTGGGGAAGCTGGATGAGCGTGACGAGTGGTTGCTGCTCTGGTTCGGCGCCGCGCCCGCGCACCCACGCCGGTCCCGCCACGCGCGTGGTCGGCGTGGTCGACGCGGCCGCCGGCGCATCTGGCGATCGCCCATCTGAAGGATTCTGTCGCCGCTCCGCAGCCCGGCTTTCTCCGCCGGAGACCCCGGCGCCACGCGGGCAATCGTCGTGTCGGTCAGCACCACGCCCAGGATCCCCGGCGGACGCGGCTGCGAGGCCGGCTCCGCCCAAGCGAGTGAAAGCGAGAAACCCAGAGCCGCAATAAAGGGAAAAAGTCGCATGGGACGCCTCGCTGCGGAAAGGAGAGAGCCACCGGCTCTTCGGGTCGAAAGCGTGCCGCCACACTCCCAGCCGTAGAGCGGGAGGGGATGGCGAGAAGGGTTTGGGGAGTCCCAAAAAACGCCGAGACTTCCCGGGGGTTCGCGTTCAATCGGAACGTTTTGGGAAACCGTCGGTCTATCCACTGAGCTACGGGGGCGGGACAGCAGCGGCGCCGACCGCACGATTCTAACGTGCCAGGCTGGATGTTGCCTGGGGCGGTGAACTCCGGCAGACTATGCGTGGCATCGGGGGTTTGGTGTCCGAGAGAGTCTCATTCTTCTGGAGGTTCGGCCATGCTCAAGATTCATGTTGTCGCCGCCATGGTGTTGTTTGCCAGTGTCGCCGTCGCCGATGAGGCCGCGGTGCGGGCCCGTGAACCGGCCCGCCGCACGGAGCAGACGGAACTGAGCCGGAAGCTCACCGATCTCCGGGCTCGGCTCGCCGAGGATCCGCGCGTGAAGGAGGCCAAGGCGGCCGTCGAGCGGGCGGAGAAGGCGATCGCCGAAAAGATCGGCCGCGATTCGGCCATCACCGAAGCGACGAAGGCGGAACTGGCCGCACGCGACGCGGTCGCCAAGGCCGAGCAGGCCGCCGCCGAGGCCCATCCGCGGGTGCAGGAACACCGCCGCGCCCTCGCCTCTGCACAGGCCCGGGCCGCGGAGCTCGAACTGCAGCGCCGCATGGAGGAGATCAAGGCTGAGCACCTGCGACGCGAGGCCGTCCAAAAGCCGGAACACCGTGACCTGCGGAGCCGGGCCCAGGTGCCCATGCAAGGGAAGGAAGCCCTCGCCGCCGATCCCAAGCTCGCCGCCGCTCGCAAGGCCCTCGACGACGCCAACGCCGTGATGCAGGCGAAGATGAAGGAGATGCCCGAATACAAGGCCCGCGAGCAGGCCCGCAAGGCGCTTGACGCGGCCCTCGCGGCCAGCCCGCTGGCGAAGAATGCCGAGGCCGCCCGCCGGAACCTCGACGAGAAGGTCGCGGCTGATCAGCAGGTGGCCGCGCAGACTGCCAAGGTGAAGGCGGCTGCCGAGGCGCAGGACGCGCATCGCAAGACGATCGCAGACCTCGAGAAGAAAGTTCGCGAGGCCGCGGTCGAAGTGGCCGCCAAGGATCCGCGGGTGACGGAGGCCGGCAAGGCCGTCGTCGCGGCGCGGGACCGCGTGCGAAAGACGGTCGAGGAGCGGACTGCCGCGGAGCGCCAGGCCCGCGAGGCCGCCCGCTCCGCCTGGCGCGAGAAGTTTGGGACGGTGATCACCGAGAACCCCGAGGCCAAGGCGCTGATGGCCGAGATCAGCGGCCTCGAAGAGCGGCTCCGCCAACTCCGCTCCCAGATGGGCGAACTGCGAAGGCCCGTGTCGCAGGCGAAGCCCTGACGGGCGCCGCTTGACCCTCACCCGGCCTGCGGCCGCCCGTTCCCAAATCGCGGGTTTGAACTGAGAACTTGCGTGCCGTCATGCGGCATGGGCGGCGGGGTGGTTTTCATGCCCGGAGTCCCCGGGTTTCCACCCGGGGCTTCTTGGGCCGCGTCCCACAAAAAGCCCCCGGCGGAAGCCGGGGGACACCGGGTTGTCTGCCGTCGCCGGTGCCATGCTGCGCGGGTTTGAACTGGGAACTTGCGTGCCGTGATCCGGCATGGATGGCGGGGTGGTTTTCATGCCCGGAGTCCCCGGGTTTCCACCCGGGGCTTCTTGGGCCGCGGCGAGACCGGGAGACTGGGGCCGGAGACCCGCGCGGGCAACATGCGATCAGGCGCACGCGCTCGGTGCCGCGTGCCATGCGCTGATCAGGGCTGCGGCTTGCCGCGGGGTTTGTGCGGGGGCTTGCCGCGAGGCGGGCCCTTCTTGAACCGCCCCTGCGGCTTGCCCTTGCCGCCACCGGGAAACGGCGGGCGTGCGGGACCATGATCTCCACGCACCGGGGCGAACTTCCGCTTGCCACGCGGCGGCGGCCGGTCTTCCATCGCGGCATGCGGCGGGGCGTGTCGCGGCGGCTGCTGGTGCTGGTGCTGCGGTCGCGGGGGAGGAGCCTCCGCCTCGACGGCCTGCGCCGGCGCAAAGTGCTGGAGGATCGCCGCGGCCACGTCGGCCGGGTCGTGGCCCAGGCCGATCAGTTTCTCCACGAGCGGCCGCCGGCCCGCGAACGCCCCGTCCGCCACCGCCGCCCGCAGCGTCTCGAAGAGGGCGGTGCTGCGGCGCGCCTCTACCGCCGCCGCCGAGGGCACCGGCTCGCGGCGGATTCGCGTTTTCGTGAACCGCTCGATCATCCGCAGCTTGTAGTCGCCGCCGCCCGACACGAGCGTCACCGCCCGCCCCTTGCGGCCGGCCCGGCCCGTGCGGCCGATGCGATGCACGTAGTCTTCGGCGTCGCCCGGGAGGTCATAGTTGACGACGAGCTCGAGGTCGTTGACGTCGATGCCCCGCGCGGCCACGTCGGTGGCCACGAGCAGCCGGAAGGCCGCCCGCTTGAAGCCTTCCATGACCCGCGTCCGCTGCGCCTGGGCCAGGCCGCCATGCAGCCGTTCCGCCGTGTGGCCCCGCGCGGCCAGGGATTCGACGAGCTCGTCCACCATCCGCTGCGTGTTGCAGAAGATGATGCCGCTCTTCACGTCGTGATACTCGAGCACCCGCACGAGC
>JAJTED010000004.1 GCA_021300535.1 Planctomycetaceae bacterium
TGAGGCGGTGCTCGTGCCGGCGACGACGGTGCCGTCGTCGAGATTGCCGGCTTCGGTGACCGCACCGGCCAGGGCGGCGGTCAGGTTCGTCACCACGGGCACGTCGTTGGTGCCGGTGATCGTGATCGTCACGTCTTGCGTTCGGGGCGAGATCTCGTTGCCGGCGCTGGCCGATGCGTAGCCTGCGTCATCGGTCACGGTGATCCGGTAGGTGACCGTTACCGTCTCCCCGGCAGCGAGATACTGGGTGAGTTCGTTATCAACGGCGAAGCTCCACGTGACCGTGCCTGAGTTGGCAGGTCCCCCGAGGGATTCACTCGTCATCACCCGATTGCCGGTGCCTGAGCTGGCGACTGCAACGAATCTCTGTTGACCGGAAGGGCCACCCCAACCAACTGAATTCCAGGTGTTGCCGGCCGAGGATTGCGACGTCCAGCTGATGCCATCCGGTGAGGTCATCACCCGGCCACCGGTGCCTGCGCTGGCGACCGCGACGAATTTCTCCTGACCTGCCGGACCACCCCACACGACCGACTGCCAGAGGCCCGCGGCAGCGGCCGAAGTCCAAGTGATTCCATCCGGTGAGGTCATCACCCGATTGCCATCGCCCGCACTGGCGACTGCGACGAATTTCTCCTGACCGACCGGCCCGCCCCACGCGACCGACTGCCATGAGTTGTTGGCCGAGGAGCTTCGCGAGGTCCACGTGATCCCGTCCGTGGAGGTCATCACCCGATTGCCGGTGCCCGTCTCGGCGACTGCGACGAATTTCTCCTGACCTGCCGGACCACCCCACGCGACCGACTGCCATGAGTTGTTGGCCGAGGAGCTTCGCGAGGTCCACGTGATCCCATCCGGTGAGGTCATCACCCGATTGCCGGTGCCCGAACTGGCGACCGCGACGAATTTCTCTTGACCGGTCGAACCGCCCCACACGACCGACTTCCAGAGGTTGTCGGCCGAGGAGCTTCGCGTGGTCCAGGTGATTCCATCCGGTGAGGTCATCACCCGATTGCCGGTGCCCGAGCTGGCGACCGCGACGAATGTCTTCTGACCAGCCGGACCGCCCCACGCGACCGACTCCCAGAGGTTGTCGGCCGAGGAGCTTCGCGTCGTCCAGGTGATCCCATCCGGTGAGGTCATCACCCGATTGCCGGTGCCCGAACTGGCGACCGCGACGAATGTCTCCTGGCCGGCCGGACCACCCCACGCGACCGACTGCCAGAGGTTGTCGGCCGAGGAGCTTCGCGTGGTCCAGCTGACGCCCGCAGGCGTGAGGGCTGCGACGGCGTCGCCGGAGAGCGTGAAACTGTTGGCAATGTCTTGCAGGGCGAGTTCGAGGGCTGCAGAAACCGAAGACCCGGTCGATGCGGTGGCTGTCACGAACGAGCGGGTCACCGTGGAGACGTCGGACGTGTCGAGATCGGAGAAGGTGATCGAGCCCGAGTCACGCAGCATCACCGGGGAGCCGGTGCCTGTGTCCTCGGTCACCGCGCCCGACACGTCCACGACCGTGATGTCGGGCGAGTCGTTGGTGCCCGTGATCACGACCGTCACGGTCTGCGTGCGGGCGGAGGCCTCGTTGCCGCCGCTCGCGGATGCATAGCCGGCGTCGTCGGTGACCGTGATCCGGTAGGTGACGGTCACGGTCTGGCCGGCCGCCAGGTACTGGACCTCGGCATCGGCGAGCTCGAAGCTCCAGGTCACGGTCCCGGCGTTGCTGCCGCTGGTGGCTCCCGAGAGCGTCACCGCCGATTGCAGGGCCGTCGCCAGCGACGCAGGGATCGCCGGGCCGGTCGTGGCATTGCTGACGTGGGCGACCGTCGCCGTGGAGGTGTCGGTGGTGTCGAGATCGGTAAACGTGATCGACCCCGAGTCACGCAACATCGCGGGTGAACCGCTCGTCGCGTCCTCCGTCACCGCCCCGGCCACGTCCGTCGCCGTGATGTCGGGCGTATCGTTGGTGCCCGTGATCGTGATGGTCACGGTCTCGGTGTCCGACAGTGCCGTGCCGTCGTCATCGGTGACGGTGACGGTGTAGGTGAGCACGAGCGTCTCGCCGGCGGCGAGGTAGTCGAACGTCGTGCTGCCGGAGCTGAAGGTCCAGGTGAGCGTGTTCGTCGTCTGCAAGCCGCTGAGGATCGGCGACGGGCTGAGCGTGAGCATCGCCAGAAGCGCGGCGTCGCTCGGTGCGGCCGGGTCGGTGCGGTCGGAGGTGCCGGAGACGACGAGCGTCCGCGCCGCGGCCACCACGTCGGTGCGGTCAGCGTCGGTGACGGTGAGCGTGCCGGAGGTGGAGAGTCCGGCGTTCGTCTCGCTTAGGCCCGCCGTGTCGGGCCCGGCCGTGATCACCGGGGCGTCATTGGTGCCGGTGATCGTGATCAAGACCACTTGGTCGGCGGTGCCGGCGGTCGTGCTCGAGTCGGTGACCCGGATAGTGTAGGTGAGCGTGAGGGTCTCGCCGGCGGCCAGGTGGTTGAAGGCCTCGGAGCCGGAGGCGAAGGCCCAGGTGATCGTGCCACCCGTGGTCGAGTTCGTGATCACGGTGGCCGGGCTGTTGACCGTGAGCATCGCCTGGAGGGCGGCGTCGGTCGAGCCGAGGCCGGTCGTCGTGCCAGAGGCGACGACCGAGTGGACGGCGACGGAGACGGTGTTGGTGAGGTCGAGATCCGTCACCGAGAGCGTGCCACTCGTGGAAAGGCCGGCGTCGGTCTCGGTCAGACCCGCGGACGCACTGTCGCCGCCGCCCACCGTGATGAGCGGCAGATCCTGCGTGCCCGTGATCGTGATCACGAGGTTCTCGGTGTCGGTCCCGCCGAACGAGTCGGTGACCGTGACGGGATAGGTGATCGTGAGCGTCTCGCCGGCGGCCAGCCAGTCGAGGTTCACCGCCGCCGGGTCGTACGTCCACGCGATCGTGACCGTGCCGCCGGTCGTGGTGGTGGCCGGGCCGAGCGTGAGCACGCCGCTGGCCGTAAGCGGCGCGAGGTCGTACGCGCCCGGCACTGTGCCACCGCTCCAGCCCACGGTCGGCGTGCCCTGGGTGGCCGACACGCTGTTGCCCACGTCCTTGTCGGCGATCTGCAGCGTGCCGGTGAGCGAGAGATCCTGTGCCGAGGCGTCGGCCGCCTCGTTCACACCAGCCGCCGCGATCGTGAGCACCGGCACGTCGTTGGTGCCCTCGATCGTGATCGTCACGGTCTGGTCGGCCGTGGCGCCGGCCGTGTCGGTGACGCGGACGACGTATTCGAGCGTGAGCGTCTCCCACTGCTCCAGGTAATCGAAGGCCTGCCCGGCCGAGTTGAAGGTCCAGGTGAGAGTGCCAGTCGTGGCGGCCGAGCCGATCACGGGCGTGGGGCTGACGGCGAGCATCGCCTTGACCGCGGCATTGGTGATGCCGTTGTCATCGCCGGTCACGGTGACGCTCTGCACGGCCGCAGTCACCGTGTTCGTCAGGTCCACGTCGCCGATCGAGAGCGTGTTGCTGGCGGTGAGCGTGGTGTCGGTCTCCGTCAGCGACGCCGATGCCGAGTCGCCGGCGTTGAGCGTGATCGTCGGGCCGTCGTTCGTGCCCGTGATAGTGATCGTGACCGCCTGGTCACGCGTGGCTGCGGGCGAGCTCGAATCGGTCGCGCGGATCGTGTACGTGAGCGTGAGCGTCTCGCCGGCGGCGAGGTAGTCGAACGCCTCGCTGGCGGAGTTGAACGCCCAGGCGATGGTGCCCGTCGTGGCGGTGCTCGCGATCACGGTGTTCGGGCTGTTGACCGTGAGCATCGCGAGCAGGGCGGCATCGGTGGAGCCGAGACCCGTGGTGGTGCCCCCCTTGGAAACCGCAGGCACGCTGACGGTGACCGTGTTGGAGGTATCGAGATCCTCGACCGAGAGCGTGCCGCTGGTGGACAGGCCGGCGTTGGTCTCGGCGAGCGTCGCCGCGGCGGCGTCGCCAGAGCCGATCGAGATGGTGGGGGCGTCATTGCTGCCCGTGATCGTGACCGTCACCGTCGAACTGCCCGACAGCGGTGTGCCGTCGTCGTCGGTTGCGGTGACCGTGTAGGTCAGGATGAGCGTCTGGCCGGCGGCGAGGTAGTTGAAGTTCGTGCTGCCGGAGGCGAACGCCCAGTTCAGCGTGTTCGTCGTCTGCGAGCCTGTGAGGATTGTCGTCGGACTGAGCGTGAGCATCGCCAGAAGCGCGGCGTCGCTCGGGGCGGCTGGGTCGTTGCGATCGGAGGTGCCGGAGACGGCGAGCGTCCGCGTCGCCGTGACGACGTCGGTGACGTCGACGTCCGTGACCGTCAGCGTGCCGGACGCGGACAGGCCGGCGTTGGTCTCGGTGAGCGAGGCGGTATCGGGGCCGTTGGTGATCACCGGGGCGTCATTGGTGCCCGTGATGGTGATCACGACGGTCTTGGTGGCGGTGGCCGAACTGGAGTCGGTGACCGTGACGGTGTAGGTGAGCGTGAGCACCTCGCCAGTGGCCAGGTAGTTGAAGGCCTCGGCGCCGGAGTTGAAGTTCCAGCCGAGCTGGTTGACGACCTGCGCATTGGTCAGGACGGTGCTGGCCGGCGAGAAGGTGAGCATCGCGACCAGCGCCACGTTGTTCGGGATCAAGCCGTTGGTGACGCCGCTGGCGGCCACCGTACTCGTCACGCTCACGGTGTTCGTGAGATCGACGTCGCGGACGGTGAGCGTGCCGCTGGCCGTCAGGGCGGCATTGGTCTCGGTGAGCGATGCGGAATCGAGGTTGCCGGTCTGGGCCGTGATCGTGGGCGGGTCGTTGGAGCCCGCGATCGTGATCGTGACGTTCTGCGTGGACGACCGCTGCTCGTCGTTCCCGGAAGCCGAGGTAAAGCCCGAACTGTCGGTGACCGTGATGGCGTACGTCACGGTGACCGTCTGGCCGGCGGCCAGGTACTGGGCCAGCGCGTTGTCGATGGCGAACGCCCAGTTGACGGTGTTGGTGACGGGCGTGCCGGTGCCACTCGCCAGGCTGGGAGCCGAGACGCCATCGCCGGAGATCGTGAAACTGCCGGCGAGGTCGCGGAGCGCCGCGTCGAGCGCCGCCGAGACGCTCGCGCCAGTGGAGGCCGTGGCGGAGACGAACGACCGTGTGACCGTGCAGGTGTTGGAGAGATCGAGGTCTTGGAACGTGACCGAGCCGGAGTCGCGGAGCTGGGAGCCCGACGCCACGAGCGTCTGCGGGGCGGCGGTGCTGGCCTGGGTGTTGTCGGCGCCGCCAGCGGCGTTGGCCGCGAAGGTGGTGAGGGTGAACGGCACGCCCGCTGCACTGGCCGTGACCGTCACGACCGACCCCACGGCGCCCGCCGTGAGGAAATCGCGGAGGCTGGCATGAGCGTTGATGGCCGCCGCGAGTCGGGCGGCCACGGTCGCCCGGGTGGCGTCGTCGTCGCCGCCGGTGATGTCGCCGGCGCCGACGGTGTAGCTCACCGCCACGCCGTTGATCGTCGCGGTGACGGAATCGCCCACCTGGTAAGCGCCGGAGAGCGTGACGGTGTCGACCTGGGCGGCGGCGGAGCCGGCTGTTGCAGTGTTCGTGTCTTCCGTCACGGCGCCGGTGACATCGACGATGGTGATGTCGGGGGAGTCATTCGTGCCCGTGACGGTGATCCGCACCGTGGACGTGGTCCACTTGGCCGCCCCCGACACGGCCGAGGAATTGTCGGTGGCCTTGACCGTGTAGGTCAGTTCGAGGGTCTCGCCGGCAGCGAGGAACTCGAAGGCGTTGTTGCCGCCGCCGGTGCCGGGGCCGGAGGTGAAGGTCCAGTCAAAGTCGCTGCCGGAGGGAGGGTTCGCGGTGAGCGCCGCGACGCTCGTGTTCGCCGTCCGAGTGCTCCACGTGACCCCCGCGCCATTGATGACGAAGGCCGGCCCGCCCGGCTTCGCGTTGGCGGCCGTCGTCCCGCTGCCCTCCGACAGCGACCAGAAGCCGACGAGGCCGGATTCCGTTCCGGTCGGCGACGTTGTGGAGAGCGCGGCGATTTCGGATGCCGTCTTCGACGTCGTCCAGATGCTGATGTTGTCGAGGCTCCCGTTGAGTGGCTGCTGCGCGGTGGCGTCACCGACGTGGTTTCCGGCCCGGATCTTGTCAGACGCGTAGGTGCCGTAATTCGCGACCGCACCGTGGTGCCACGTGGAATGGAGGGAGCCGTTGGCATAGAGGCTGATCGTGCCGGCGGCGGCATTTCCGGTGATTGCAATGTGCGTCCACGTGTTGACCGTCAGCGTGGACGCCGTGGTGAAGTCCGTCCTCCCGGTCGCATTGGTCCAGATCGAGATGTTCCCGTTGGTCATCCACAACTCGACGGAGTTGTTCTGCCCCACGAGATCCTGACCGCCGGTCAGGCTCGACGGCCGGAGCCAGAAGCTGATCGTGAACGCCGACACGTTGCTCAGGGCCGTCGAGTTCGCCTCCAGATATCCGCCCGTGCCGGCGAAGGCGATCGCATTCTCGACCCCTCCCGTGGGAGCAAACTGGAGCATCGACTGCAGGGTGGCGTTCGTGAGCGGCACCTGGCCCGCGGGGAACGTGCCACCGGTGATGGCGACCGAGTCGACGCTCAGCGCGATGGTGTCGGAATAGTCGATGTCGGTGACGGTCATCGACCCTGTGGCCGTGATCGAGGCGTTGGTCTCCGTGACGGCGGCGACGTCCGCACCGTTGGTGATCACCGGCGTGTCGTTCGTGCCGGTGATCGTGATCGTCACCGTCTCGTCCGCGGTGCCCGCGGGCGAGGCCGAGTCGGTGACCCGCACGGTGTAGGTGAGCTCCAACGTCTCGCCGGCGGCGAGGAAGTTGAAGGCCGCCGCACCGCTCGAGCCCGACGTGAAGTTCCAACCAAACTCAGAGCCCGTGGGTGAGTCAGCCGGCAGCGCCGAGACACTGCCGAGAATCAGTTCCGACGCGTACATCCGACCGGCATCCCCGATCGCCGTGTACGTCGTGCCGATGCTGGTGCTCGACAACGACGACTGGAGCCAGCCCCAGTTGCCGCCCGAGCCCTTCCACCCGATCGAACCGACGCTTTGCGTGCCGATCGTGGCATCCGAGTTGTTGAGGTTGCGGTCGATGTGCCCATGCGTGTAGTTGCCGTTGAGCAACCGATCGCTGCCGCTCACCAGGTCAAAATCGAACGTGTACTCGCCGGCCGTCGTCGTCAGCCGTGAGCGGCCAACGCCGCGAAGCACGAAGTTCGAGCCGACTTTCTCGAGAATCACCGGCGTGACCCAACTGCTGTTGTAGCGGGCGTCGCCGGCCGGCGGTGTTGGCTTGTAGAGCTTCCACTGGCCGACCACGCCGGTCATGCCCGTGGGCACGGTGTTCACGTTCAGCCCGCCCTGCTGGTTATCGAGGAGGGTGATCCCCGTGCTGCTGCTCGAGCCGACGCTGCCGCTGCTCGTGAGCAGCTGCAGCTGCAGCATCGCCGCAAGTTCGGCGTTGGTGAGCGGCACGCTCGCCGCGTTGAACGTGCCGCCCGTGATCGCCACCGAGTGAACCGTCGCGGCGACCGAGTCACTGGTGTCCTTGTCGATGGCGGTGAGGGTGCCGGATGCCGTCAGGACCCCGTCCGTCTCGGTCAGGCTGGCCGTGTCGGGGCCGCCAGTGATCGTCGGGGCGTCGTTGGTGCCCGTGATCGTGATCGTCACCGTCGAGCTGCCCGACAGCGGTGTGCCGTCGTCGTCGGTCGCGGTGACCGTGTAGGTCAGGATGAGTGTCTCGCCGGCGGCCAGGTAGTCGAACGTCGTGCTGCCGGAGTTGAAGTTCCAGTTCAGCGTGTTCGTCGTCTGCGAACTCGTCAGAACCGTCGTCGGGCTGAGGGTGAGCATCGCCAGTAGGTCGGCATCGCTCGGGGCGGCAGGGTCGGCGCGGTTCGACGTGCCGGAGACGACGAGCGTCCGCGTGGCGGTCACGACGTCGGTGACGTCGACGTCGGTGACGGTGAGCGTGCCGGAGGTGGCCAGGCCGGCATTGGTCTCGGTGAGCGAGGCCGCATCGGGGCCGTTGGTCACGACGGGACCGTCGTTGGTGCCGACGATCGTGAACACGAGCGATGCTTGGGAGAAGCCGCCGCGGCCGTCACCGACGCGGTAGGCGAAGGTGTCGGTCAGTGTCTCGCCGGTCGCCAGCGCCTGGACGGCGGTCTTGGTGTTGTCGAGCGAGTAGATGTAGGAGCCGTTGGCACCGATGGCCAGCGAACCGTAACTGCCGACGACCGTGGACGCACCGGAAGTGCTCGTCGTGCCGGCGGGAATCGTGTTCAGGACCGAGATGCGGTAGCCCAGGTTCGTGGCCGTGCCCTGATCGGTCCACGAGCTGGTGTTGGAGTTGTAGGACGCCGTCTGCTCACCGCTGCCCGAGACGACCCAACGCTTCGAGGCTGGACCGTTTCCGGCCTGGGTGACCACAAGCCAGTACTTGGTGCCCGCCACCAGGCTGACGCTGCCGGTGAGGGAGGAAAACTCCACGGAGGGGGCGGGCGTGTTGTGCGTGCCGGAACGGACCGAGGTGGTGGCCCAGTCGCCGGTTGCGAGAACGCCGAGGCTCGCGGTCGGCGTCGTGCCGCTGCCGCTCCAGATCTCGACGTTGTAGTTCCGGAAATCTCCGTAGAAGGCTTGGTCGCGGTAAAGATTCAGGCTCACGCTCGAAACCAGGCCGCTCGAGGCCGCGGTGAACTGCTGGGCCCAGCGGCTGATGTTGCCGTAGTGCCGGTCGCTCCCCGTGGCAGTCCCGCCGGCGGCCAGGGTGCCCATGGAAGACGCGACGCGGTAGTCGTCGGCATTGGTTGTGGCCGCTCCGGCCTTAACGCCCACGACGGAGAGCACGTCGGCCGCGTCCTGGTCGCTGTCGGGCGTGCCGTCGGTGAGGACGTTGCCCGAGACGGTCGAGGTGCTGCTCGTCAACAGGCCCTCGTTCAGGCTGTTGGTGTTCGCCGTGACGACCGGCAACCGGTTGATCGTGAGCGTGATGCTGCCCGAGACCGTGGCCTGGCCGCCGTTGCCTTGGTCCTGGCCGCTGCCGGCGGTGCCGCCGCCGGTGGTGTTGGAGTTCTGGTCGTTGAACGTGACGTCGAGCGTCACCGAGTCGTACGCCAGCGACCCGGGCGTCGTGATGGCGTTGGAGTAGGTGATGCTGTTGAGGGCGGTGTTGACCCGGGCGGTCGTAGCGCTCGCGTTGAACGTGATCGTGAGGGTGCCACCGGAGTTCGTGAAGGTGCCGATCGTCACGCCGGAGACGACGACGTTGCCGGAGGTCAGCGACAGGCTGCCTGAGCTGCCGAAGACGTCGTCGGCGCTAGCGCCGCCGCTGCGGCGGATCGTGAGCGTGCTGCCGTTCCAGTCGCCTGCCGGCGAAATGCCCGTGAGGGCCTCGAGGTCGACGTCGGAGAGCACCGCGTTGGCGTCGATGACCACGGGCGAACCGGCCTGGATATAGGTCGTGGCGCCGGTGGCGTCGAGGCCTGTGAGCAAGGGGCCATCGTTGATACCGACCACGTTGATGGTGGCGGCGGTCGTCGTGGCCGACTTGGCGCCGCCTGTCGTGCCCTCGTTGCCCCCGTCGTTGAGCGTGACGGTGAGCGATCGCGTCGGCATCGTTCCCGCAACGGTGGGATTCTGGCTGGATGACGAGAAGCCGATCCGGCCGAGCAGGCCCTCCACGACGGCGTCGGTGACGCTCGTGCTCGTGAAGGTGATCCGCAGCGGCTTCGCCTGGCCGTCGTTCGTCGCGTCGATCGTGCCGATCGCGGAGCCGCCCAGCAGCACCTGCGAGCCGCTCAGCGTGCAAGACAAGCCGTGAATGGTGCCTTCGACAACCTGGAGCCGGTCGCCCGCCACGTAGGCCGACTGGGCGATCTCGACGTAACCGCCATTGAAGTGCTCGGCGTCGATATCGGAGACGCTGATGCCCGAGAGGAACTGCAGCGGCACGCCGTCGCCTTCGGTGAACGTCCCCGAGACGGTGGCCGTGACGGCCGGGGCGTCGTTGACCGAGACGACGTTGACCGTCGAGCTGACCGAGATCGACCGGGTGTCCACGCCGGAGAGCGACGTGCCGCCGTCGTCCTGAATCGTGGTGGCCGTGACCACGCGGTTGCCCGCGGTCGGGTCGTCACTCGTGTGCCGGTAGGCGAGGCCGTTCACGAGCGTCGTGGTCTGGGCCTCGGTAAGGCCGGTGTGCGTGTACGTGAGCGTGGCGGTGCCGCCGCTCACGCTGACGGTCACGTTGCCGGCGTTCGTGGCCGTGGGCGACGTCGTCCCGTTCACGAGGTCGATCACCGTGCCGTCGATGGTCACCTTTTCGGCGGCGCCGTCCGCGACACCTGCCACCGTGATCACCAGCCGCACGATCCGCTGGCCGGCCTCGATCGTGCTGGTCGCGGCGTCGCTGAAGAGCGTGACGGCCGTGCCGTTCTCGGTGAAGGTCGGGTTCGACGGCGTCGCCGTCAGCGAGGGCGGGTCGTTCGGGGCCGTGATCGTCACGGAGCCGGTGATCGTCGTGGCCGCGGCCGAGGGGGGGCTGCCGCCGGCGTCGTCGCCGTCGGCGTCGAGGTTGTTGCCGTCCTCGAGGACGATCGTGAAGTTCCGCGGCGTGCTCGGCGGCTGGTCGCCCGTGTGCTCGAAGCGGATGGCCTCGAGGATCGTTTGCACCTGGGCGATCGTCGCGGCCGGGGTGAGCGTGATCAGGAAGTCGCCGAGATCGGCCGGGCCGCCCGAGGTGAAGGCCACGCCCGCGGACGATCCCAGGCTCCCGGCGAGCGAGAATCGGTCGCCCGCCTGCGGGCTGGCGAGCGACACGCGGATCGTGCCGCCGCCGAACACCGTCGACGTGAGGCGATTGGTCGTGGCGAGGTCGACATCGGCCACGGTCACGCCCGCGAGCAGTTGCTGCGTCGGCGTGCCGACGCCGTCGGTCGGCGATTCGGCGATCGTGCCGGTGAAGACGCCGCCGGTGAAGCCGGTGCCGCCGCCCGTCGTGGTCACGGTCGGGGCGTCGTTGCGGGCGGCGATCGTGAGGTCGATCGTGACCGCAGCCGCGGTCACCCGGGATTCACCGACCGACGTCGTGGTGTTCCAGGTGAGCGGCGTGGCGGCGTCGCTCGTGTAGGCCGAGGGGCCGATGTCAGCTGCCCCGCGCGGTACTTGGTTCTCGATGCCGAACACCGTGAGGGACGGCCGCAGGCTCGCCAGGCCGGCCGTGCCGGTGTTGGCGTGCGCCGCAGGCACGAACCGCACTTCGGTGGAGGCCGAGAAGAGCAGGGCCTGCGTGGTCGAGATGCCACCGGAGACGTTGCCGGCCAGCGTCTCGAGGCTCACCCAGGTCGGCGAGCCGCTCGTGCCGAGGTTCACCTCCCAGGCCCCGAGCGACTTCGTGTCGAAGGCCGAGATCGCCACGCCTTCGAGCGTGGTGCCGCTCACCTGGTCGGGGTCGGCGAGGTTCGCCGCCACAAGGGCCGCGAACGTGGTGGCCGTGGTCGTCACGTCCTCGACGGTGGCGATGGTCACGCCGTCCGAGAGCGTCGGGGAGTCGTTGACGGCGACCAAGGACACGACGATGTCGGCCGTGGCCGAGCGCTCGCCGCCGGTGCCCTGGGCGTTGTTCGTGGTGCCGTTGCCGTCGAAGAACGCGACTTCGATCGTCTTGTTGCCCGTCTGGAGTGTCGCGTTGGTATTTGAGTAGGCGAGGTTCCGCAGAACGGTGTTCACCGCGGCGGGCGTGGCGTTCGCGTTGAACGTCACCACGAGTTGTCCGCTCGTGGCACTGTTGTCCGTCAGCGTGGCGACCACGACGTCGCCGGAGCCGGGGTTGTAGAGGATCGCCGAGCCGCTGTTGAACAGCGTGATGCCCGAGCCTGGTTGGGTGAAGCCGCCCTGGATTGAGAGACCAGAGCCCGTCTGGACGACGAACAGGTCGTCGGTGTCGAGGGCGGTCTTGTCGCCCACGACCAGTCGGGCCCCGTTGAACGTGGTCTCGTTCCGGAGGACGAGGTCGACGTCGAAGATCTCGGCGGGCGTGGCGCCGGCGGGACCGCCGTCTTCGGTGAGCGTGTCGAGCAGGACGGCCGTGCCGGCCACGTTCACGCCCACGGCCTCCGTGAACTGCAGCGTCGAGGACGCGGTGCTCGCGAGATAGCGGATCTCGCCGGCGTCATTGACCTGGGTGACCGTGGCGATGATCTGCCGCGTGGCGGAGCCGATGTCGGACGCGGCCGTGAGGCCGGTCGTGTCGACCGTCGCCCGGGTGCCACCGGCTGTGAACGTCCGGCTGCCGTTGCTGTCGTCGATCGCCGTGACCGTCAGGCCGCCAGGGTTCGCCGTGGCCCGGTTGAAGCGGCTGTTGAAGTTCGTGACGGGGACGAATCGCAGTTCCGTGGTGGCGGCGAGAATCAGCGCCGTCGCGGTCGTGGGCGCGGTGCCCGACGGGCTGACGTCGAACCAGGTGACGCCAGAGTCGGTCGAATACTGCCACCGCCCTTCGGTCGCCTGGTCGCTGGCGTCGGCCACGATCGCCACACCGGCGAACGACGAGCCGGCAAGGCTGCCGTCCAGGTCGCTGAACTTGCCGCTGAAGATCGTCGCCACCGTCGCGCCGGTGGGGCTTGTGGCGTCCTCGGCTGACGTCACGGAGCCGTTGCCCGTGAGGGTCGGGGCGTCGTTGGTGTTCGTGACGGTGACGGTGAAGGCGACCGAGGCCGTCTTGGCGCCGCCCGAGCCCTGGGCCGCCGGACTGCCCGCGTTGCCGTCGTTGAAGATCATCGCGACGGTCGCGGCGCCGGCGAAGTCGTCGTCGGTGCTGGTGAACGTGACGGCCTTCATCACGGCCTCGACGTCGGCCTTCGTCGCCGTGCCGTTGAACGTGACGACAAGGGTGCCGGACGAGCCGTTGTTCGTGATCGTGCCGATCACCGTGCCGGACACCGAGATCGTCGAGTTGGTGGCGGTGCCGGAGACCGTCACCGTGCCGGATGTGTTGAACCAGAACCGGTCGGTGCTCACGGCCGCCGAGTCGCGCCGCACCGTGAGCGTCGCGGAGTTGAACGTGTCTTCGCTCCGCTGGATGAGTTCGACGTCGTCGAGGTCGAGGTTGCCGTTCGCGTCGAGGATCACGGGCGTGCCGGTCGCGGCCGCGCCGACGCCCTCGGTGTAGGCGACGGAGTCGCCGCCGCCGGTGACGCTCGGTGCGTCGTTGACCGCCGCGAGCGTGATCGTGACCGTCTGCTGGCTGCTCTCGGCGCCCGCCGCGTCGAGGGCCGTGTAGGCGAAGGTGGACTGGCCGTTGAAGTTCGCGGCCGGCGTGAACTTCATGCTCGTGGCCTGGGCCACGGTGATCAGGTCGCCGGCGGAGATGGCGACGTTGTCGCTCGTGGTCAGCGTGCCGTTGGCGGGCAGCGACACGATCCGGTAGCGATTCACGACCGCGTCGGTCGTCGCGTCGGTGCCGGCATCGACGTCGCTCGAGGTCAGCGAGAACGTCAGCAGCGTGTCCTCGGTGCCGGGCAGGCTGCGGGCGGTCACTGTCGGCGCGTCGTTGACCGGAGTGACGGTGAGGGCGAGGCTGGCCGTGGCCGACTCGGCGCCCCCGAGATCGCCTGAGTTGCCGAGGTCGTTGACCGTGACGACGAGCGAGTCGGAGCCGTTGAAGTGCGCCACCGGGGTGTAGCTGACGCCGGCGTCGAGGGCGGCCGTCAGGGCCGCGACACTGCCTCGGACGGTGACTGCGGCCGTGCCGTTGGCTCCCGCGGTGACGGTGAGGCCGGTGAGGCTCGCGAGGGTGAGCGTGCCCTGCGCGACCGCAAGGGCGACCTGGATGGTCTGCGAGCCGGCGTCCACGTCGCCGATTGCGATCGCGTTGCCGTTGGCCGCGGAGAGGACGAGCGTCGTGTCTTCATTCAGCGACTGGCCCGCGGGCAGCGTGACGGTGGGGGCGTCGTTGACGCTTGCCACGGTAATCGCCACCGTGGCGGTCGACTCCTCGGATGTCGACGTTCCGGTGTCGGTCAGGCCTGCCACGCTCGGGTCGGTGCCGCGGTTGCCGCCGTCGTTCACGGTGATCGTGAGGGTGTCGGCGCCGGAGTAGTTCGCCGCACCGCGGTAGACGAGCGTGGCGAGGGCGGCGTTGATGCTCGCGAGCGTGCCGCTGTAGGAGACCGTCGCCGATCCGCTGCTGCCCGTCACGAGCGTCAGCCCCGTCGTCGTGCCGAGCGAGACGGTGCCCTGTGTGGCGGCGAGCGTGAGTGTGAGCGGGTCGCCGACCAGGGCGTCGGTCTCGGCCACGGAGATGCCCGTGATCGCGAGGTTCTGATCCTCGGGCACGGTCTGCGGCCCGGGCACCATGATCGTCGGCGGGTCGTTGACGGGGGTGATCGTGATCGAGAACGTGCCGGTCGGCTCGTTGCCGCCGCCGCTGTCGGAGAGTGTGAAGGCGAAAGAGTCGGAGGTCGTCTCGCTGCCGTCGTGGACATAGCGGAAGTTGCCGGCGTCGATGTCGGCCTGGGTGACGCGGCTGCCCACGCCGAGCACGGTGATCGTCGAACCGTCCACGAGCTCCAGCCGGCCGTGCTGCACGTTGGCCGTGATCCGGAACTGCAGCTGGGCCGCCGTGTTGTCGGAGTCGGTGCCCTGGAGGAGCGTGTTGCCGATGACCAGCGTGGCCGACTCGTAGACCGTGCCGCCGGCGTTGACGGCGAGAACCGGGTCGTCGTTGAGCGGCGTGACCGTGATCGCGATCGTCCGCTGGAGTGTCGAGTTGACCTGGCCCTGGTTGTCGTCGAGCTCGAGCACGAGCGAGTCGGAGCGGGTCTCGCCGCCGTCGTGCTGATACCGTAGCCGGCCCGCCGTGACCGTGGCCCGGGGGATGATCGTGGCCGTCGTGGCGACCGTATAGGTGGCCGGAGCGGCGGCGTCGTAGGTCTGGCCGTCGTTCACGATCCGCACCTCGCCATTGGCCGGCAGCGTGGCGATCCGGAAGGTGAGCGAGTTCGTATCGGCGAACGGCACCGGCGGCGTCTGGCCCGCCTTGTCGCCGCCGCCGTCCGCGTCGTACACGCCGGTCGACTGACTGGGCGAGAGCACGGCGCCCAGGTTGAACACCGCGCCCTCGGCGAGGGTGAACCCGGTGGCCTCAAAGCCCGGGGCGTCGTTGACCGGCGTGATGTCGAGATGGAACGTGGCCGTCGTCGCGTTGCCGGCGCCGTCGCGGGCGGTGAAGCTGAACGAGGTGAGGAAGTCCTCGCCGCCGTGGTGATGGAAGCGGATCCGGCCGGCGATCACGTCGGCCTGCGTGAACGTGTCGCGGGCCCGGAGCGGGATGGCCGGGCCGCTGGCCGGATGGAAATAAAGTGTGCCGCCGGTCGGGAGGGAGTTGAGCGTGATCGTGATCGCCGCCGGGGGCGTCGCCAGCGTGGCGGGGTCGTTGTTGGCGTCGGTGATCGAGAGCAGCGTGGCGTCGATCGCGCCGACCGCACCCTCGGCCGACTGGAGCGGAAGGTTCACCGCGATCGTCGGGCCCGGGTCGGTGACGAAACTGGTCGGCGGCGTATAGCTGCCGGAGAGACCCGTGCCGATCGTGATCGCGAAGGTCTGCACCGCGAGCGTGACGTTATCGCCGGCGTAGATGCCGCCCGCCCGGTTGTAGAGGGCGTGATTGCCGCCGTCCCGCACGGTGAACGTGAAGGCGTCGGCCGTGGCCGAGCCCTGATTGAACGCGTAGGCGAGCCGGCCGGCGTCGATGTCGGCCTGGGTGAAGGTGGCCCCCGCGCCGAGCGCGTCACCGGCGAGCCGGAGCACGCCGTGGGCCGGCACCGACTCCAGCCGGAAGGTGACCACGTTGCTCTCGACGTCGCTCGTGTCGACGTCGGTGGCCTGGAGCAGGGAGCTGGTGATCGTGGCGGTGCTGGCCCCGCCGCTGGCGAGCGTCAGGCCGTGATTGCGGGCCAGAACGGGGTCGTCGTTGACCGCGCGGACGCGGATCGAGAGCGTGTTGACCGTGGCCGAGATCGAGGAACTGCCGCCGTTGGTGGTGACGTCGAGCGTGACCCTGGTCTCACCGGCGCTCGAGTCGGAGAGGCCGCCGGCATAGGTGCTGTCGAGCACGCGGATCTGGAGGACCGGGGGCGTCCCGTTGTAATTGAGCGCTGGCGCGAACCGCACCCTCGCGGCCGCGCCGATCACGAGGGCCGCCGTCGAGTCGTTCACAACGCCGACGTCGGCCCAGGTTGCCCCCGCATCGCTCGAATACTGCCAACGGCCCTCGGTCGAGGCATTGGCCGTGTTGCCCACGAGCGCGTAGCCGCCCACGGTCTGGCCGGCATCGGGATCGGTGAACAGGTAGTGGTCGTATTGGGCGAGCGTCAGGCCGTTGTTGTTGGCGAGCAACCCATAGCTCGTCGGATCCTCGAAGATCTCACCCGAGAGGTTGCGGATGCCGGTCGGGGCCCGGTTCGCCCCGCCCACCGTGAGCGGAATCGCCGTGCTCGACACCACACCGCCGGCGCCGTCGCGGAGCGTCACGCTGAAGGAGTCGCTGCCGGCCGTGTTGCCGGTGTGGTGGTAGGTGAGGCTGCCGAGGGTGGCGTAGTTGAACGACGAGCCGACGCCGATCACGACGCCGCCGAACGCCAGATAGCCCTGCGTGGGCACCGACTCGATCCGGAAGACGAGCTGCTGGGCCGTGTTGTCGGGATCCACGACCCGGATGGCCGCCGTGCTGAAGGTGAACACACCGCCGACCGGGGGCGTCGCGGCGAGGGGTGTCGAATCACCGGGCACCGTCTGGCCGGGCACGTAGAGCAGCGGCGGGTCGTTGATCGGCGTGACGTTGAGCCGCAGCGTGCGGCTGGCCGTCGTGCCGCCGGCACCCGCCACCAGGTCGGTGACGGTGTAGGCAAGCACCTCCGTGCCGAGCGGCTCGGCGCCGCCGTGGACGTAGCGGACGAGGCCAGCGTTGATGTCGGCCTGCGTGAAGCTGTCGCCCCAGGTGAGCGGCGACCAGGTCGAGCCGTCCGACTTTTGGAACACGCCGTCGCCGAGAATGCTGCCGCTCTGGACGAGCGTGTAGACGATCTGGG
This sequence comes from Planctomycetaceae bacterium, assembly GCA_021300535.1. Taxonomy (GTDB): domain Bacteria; phylum Planctomycetota; class Planctomycetia; order Pirellulales; family UBA1268; genus QWPN01. Next base: position 17,079 of record JAJTED010000004.1, read on the forward strand.
CCGCGGTGGCCTCGACGTCGGTGATGCTGAGGACCGCGGCGGTCAACGGCGCCGTGGTTCCCTCACCCAACACGAGCGGATGTTCTGCCACAACGACAAACGGGTCGTTCACCGCCGTCACGCTGGTGGCAACCGCGATGCCGGTCACATCGATGTCGGTGCCGCCGGCGGTGACGTCGGCCGTCCGCCGGCTGGCCGGGTCGGACGTGAAGGTGCGGCTGCCGCTCGAGTCGAGGGCGTGGACGGTGAGGCTGCCGGGAGTGCCGAAGTAGTCGGCCACCGGCATGAACCGCAGCCGGGCCGTGGCAGGCAGGAGCAGTGCCGCGGTGGGGCTCACCGAGCCGACCGCCGACCAGGTCGAGCCGGCGTTGAGCGAGTATTGCCAGACGCCCTCGCCGCCGGTCGAGGCATCGGCGCTGATCGCGATTCCGGCAAGGACGTTGCCATCGGCGTCGGAGTAGTTCGCGAGGAGGCCGGCCACCGAGCCGCCGGCCGGATTCGGGAAGTCCTCGGGGATCGCCGCGAGCGAAGCCGATCCCGTCACCGGAGCATCGGCGACGTTCGTGACCGTGATCGCCACGGTCTTGGTGTCGCTCTTGGCGACGTCGTTCGAGGCATCGGCATCGCCGTCGGCGTTGCCGAGGTCGTTGATCGTGACGGTGAGCGTGTCGGCCCCGAAATAGTCGGCGGTGGGCGTGTAGGTGACCGTCGCCAGGGCGGCATTGATCGCCGCGACGGTGCCGTAGACGGTGAGCGAGCCGCTCGCGCCGGCGGTGATCGGGTTGCCGCCGGTGGCCGCGTCGAAGAGGTCGGCGGCCGTGGCGAGCGCCAGCGTGCCTTGGGTGACCGCGAGCGTGAGCCGCACGCGGGCCGTGTCGGCGTCGGTGTCGGCCACCGCGATGCCGGTGATGCCGAGGCTCGAATCCTCCGCGACCGTCTGGACGCCCGGCACCGTGATCGTGGGGGCGAAGTTGAACGGCGTGACGGTGATCGTGACGGTGCTGGCCGTGCTCTCCGCGTTGGCCGCGTCGAGGGCCTGGAACTGGAAGGTGACGTCACCGACGAAGTTGGCCGCCGGCGTGAACGTCATGTTCGTCGCCTTGGCGACGGTGATGACGTCACTTGCCGACAACACGAGGCCATCCTTGTCGCGGAGCGTGCCGGAGGCGGGCAGGCTCACGATCCGGTAGCGGTTCACCGCCGCATCAGTCGTGGAGCTCGTGCCGCCGTCGGCGTCGGTGGAGGTGAGGCTGAAGGTGAGCGTGCCGTTCTTGGCGATGGTCCGCGTGGCATCGACGGTGACCGGTGCATCGTTGACGGGTGTGACGTTGAAGGTGAGCGTATTGGCCGTCGGGTCGAGGTCCACGCCGCCGTCGGTCGTGCCGCCGTCGTCCTTCACGCGGAAGGTGAAGCTGGCGTAGGCGTTGCCCCTGGCGTTGGCGGCCGGCGTGAAGACGAGGTTGCCGGCGGCGAGGTCCGTGGCGGCGATCTCGGCGCCGGCGGTCACGGCCACGCCCGAGAGCGTGAGGCTGCCGGCGGCGGGCAGCGTGACGACCCTCACCGCGGCGAGGGCGTTGGCGGGGGTGTCGTTCGGGTCGCTGAAGCCGAAGTCGGCGGCGGTGAGTGTCCGCGGGGTGTCCTCGTTGATCGTGATCGTCGCGTTCGTGCCGGCCGGAGCGTCGTTGACGGGCGCGACGATCACGGTGAGCGTGAACTCCGCGACGTCGGAGTTGTCGTCCACGCCGCCCACGAGCGTGTAGTCGGTCTCGATCCGAACGCGGATCGTGGCCGTTCCCGACCAGCCTGCCGTGGGCACGAAGACGAGGTTGTCGAGGAAGCTGTTGACGCTCGCCCGGTTGCCCTGCTGAGCCAGCGGCGTGCCGCTCACGACGCCGGTCGAGAGCGTGCCGCTGCCGGACGTCAGCTCGACGATCGCCTCCATGGTGCCGCTCTCGGGCTCCGTCACGGTACCGGCTCCGAAGAGCTGGATACCGGACGAATCCTCGAGGCCGCGCAGCGTGTTCGGCGAAATGCTGAGGGCGGCGTTCGTGAAGCCGGCCCCGTCGGTGACCGCCCCGGCCGCCAGGGTGACCGTGATCAGGCCGAGCCCGGTGGGCGTCACCGTGACCCGGTAGTTGTTGCTCGGGAGGGACGGGTTGCCGGCGTCGGCGAGCTGCACGAGGTTCGAGAGCGTGGCGTTCGTCGCCGACAGGTCGGCGAGGGTGAAATCGCTGACGGCCTCGCTGAAGGCGAAGGTCACAGTGAACGAGGCGACGGCGCTCGTTACCGTCACCGTCGCCGTAGCCGTGACCGTGGGGGCGACGTTGTCCAGCGTGTAGATCTCGTTGAGCGCCGCGGCGACGCCGGTGGCGATCGCGGTGCCGCCCAGGTCGGTGATCGTGGGCGAGGCGGCGAGCGCCAGGCCCAGCGTGCCGTTGGCATTCGCGAGGCTCGCGCCACCGACGGTCACGTCGTAGGTGGAGGCGTTGACCGACGCGACGGCGGTGATCGTGCCGGAGGCCGCGGCCGTGCCGGTGAGGGCGAAGTCGGGGATGCCCACGCCGGTGACGGCCTCGCTGAACACCACGCGGAAGACGACCGTGTCGTCGCTGGTCACCGGATCGGCTCCGGCGGCCCGCGAGACCGACTGGATGGTCGGGGCCCCGCCGCCCGCCACTGCCGCCACACCGATCGTGAACCGCACGCCGGCAGTCCCCGCGGCATCGGTGCCGCCGACGGGCACTGACCCGTCCTCCCCGCCGTCACTGACGCTGAAGAGGAACGAGTCGGCGGTGGTGTTGGCGGCAGTGTGGCGATACTTCAGCCGGCCCGCGTCGATGTCGGCCTGCGTGAACGTGCCGCCCGACGCGAGCGCGGACTCAGAACCGTTGATCGTGCTGCTGCCATCGGTGTCGAGCCAGAGATCGCCGCGGGTGGGGGCGGTCGTGACGGTGAACGTGACGTCGGCGCCGTCGTCGTCCGGGTCGGCCTCGAGCAGGTAGTCGGCCGTGATCGTCTTCGTCGCCCCTTGGCCCACCACGAAGGCGGCGAGGGCATCGAACGGGGCGGTCGAGAGCACGTTGCGGCCGAGATCCGTGCTGGAGACCGTCGCCAGCGTGCCGGCGCTCGTGCGGACCTGCGGCGACGCGTTCGCGCCACCGGAATACGTGAGCGTGAAGTCGGCGAAGCCCGTGCCGCCGAAGCCGTCGGTGGCGAAGACCCGCACCACGAGCGAGCCCGAACTGCTCGGCAGGTCGGCGTTGAACGTGCCGATGCCGGTGGTGGGGTCATAGCTGAAGGCGAGCCAACTCGGCAGGTCACCGCCGGCCGCAGGGCTCGCCGACAGGCTGAGCGTGCCGCCGTCGGCATCGGCGAACGCCGTGCGATCGACCGTGAACACCTGCGAGCCGCTCCCGCTGAGCGTGACGTCCGGCACCGCGCCGGCCGGAGACTCCGCCGGCACGTCGTTGGCATTGAAGATGTCGAGCCGGAAGACGCTGCTGGCCGCGCCGCCGCTGGACGTGGCGGTGACCTTGAGCCAGAGCGGCCCGGGCACGGCCGCCGCGGGCGGATTGCCGCTGAACGTGTGGGTGGCGGCGTCGAAACTGAGCCAGCCGGGGAGCGCCGTGCCGTCGGCCTGCGTGGCGGCGTAGGTCAGCGGGGCACTGTTGGGATCGGCGAACGTGTCCGCGGGCACGGTGAACGACTTCTGGCCGGGCCCGTTGAAGACCTGGTTGGCGATGGGGTTGGCCACGCTCGGGGCGGTGACGGTGGCGGCGAAACTGATCGTGAAGTCGCGCGTGACGGCCGGCGTGCGGCCGTCCGTGGCAGAGACCCGGATCGCGAGCAAGGAGCCGTCGGCCTGACCGGTCGGCGTGCCGCTGAACGTCCACGTCGTCGGGTTGAAGGTCAGCCAGCCGGGCAGCGGCGAGCCATTGGCGAGGGCGGCCGAGACCGTCAGCACGTCCTGATCCGGATCGGTAAACGTGGCCCCCGGGAGCCGGAAGCTCTGGGCCCCGGTGGTGCTCCACTGCTGGTTGTCGATCGCGGCGGCCACCGGCGGGTTCGACGGGATCGCGAGCAGCGTCGCCTCGGGCCGGTTGACGCTCACGCCGTCGGTCACGTTCACCCGCAGCCGGCCGCTTGTCTGGGTCGAGTCCTTCGTGAACTTGAGCCGCCCGGCCGCGATGTCGGCTTGCGTGAAGGTATCGACGGCGTTGGGATTCGAGTCGGAGCGGAAGGCGAGCGGCTGCTCAGCGCCGTTGAGCGTGCCGCTCGAGTCGGCGTCGATCCAGAACGTGCCGCCGGAGGGCTCCTCGAGCAGCGTGAAGACGAGCTGCGCGGCGGTCTGCTGGGCGTCGGCGGCCCGCAGGTTCGCGGTGGTGATCGTCGTCGTGCCGCCCAGGGCCACGTAGAGCGGCGTGGCATAGACCGATGGGTCGGTCTCGACCACGTCGGTGAGCGTCACGGTGAGCGTCGTCGAGTACGTCAGTCCACCGGAATCGGTGACCTCGACGGTGATCGACTGGGTCGGCGCCCGCTCGTAGTCGAGCGTCGCGGTGTCGGACACCTTCACGGTGCCGTCGGGCGTGATGATGAAGCTCGGGTTGCCGGTGATCCGGAAGCGGACCGTCTCGTTCGAGTTGGGATCGGTCGCGGTGAGCGTGCCCACCACGGTGCCGGTGGCGGAGTTCTCCGCCACGCTGCCGCCGGTGGCCCAGGCGATCGCCGTCGGGGCGTCGTTGGTGTCGGCGACGTTGAACGTGATCGTGGCGGGGCTCGACGAGGCCGAGCCGTCGCTCACCGTGAAGCCGAGCGTCGCGTAGCCGGTGCCGAAGGCGTCGGCGACCGGCGTGAACTTCAGGCTTCCCGCCGTGATGTCGGCAAGCAAGATCTGCTGGTTCAGCGAGACCGCGACGTTCGCGAGCGTGAGGCTGCCCGCCGTGGGCAGCGTCGTGATCGTGATCGACTGCAGCGTGTTGCCCGCATCGACGTCGGCGAACGCGAAATCGGTTGCCGTGAACGTGTAGGTCGTGTCCTCGGCGAGGCTGATCGTCTTGCCGGCCGTCGTGGGCGGGTCGTTGACGGCCGTGACGCTGATCGTGGCGGTTTCCTGGGCGGCGCTGACGGTCGTGTTGCCGCCGGCGGCGAGCGGGTTGGTAGTGCCGCCGGCCGAGCCCGTGCTCTTGTCCCAGGCCCGGTAGCTGAAGGTCGCCGTGCCGTTGAAATTCGCGTCGGGCACGAACCGCACCGAGTCGGTGCCGTCGAGCAGCCGCGACGAGGCACCGAGCGTGACGACGCCGCGGCTGACGGTGAACGCCGTCCAGCTGCCGGAGCCGACCTTGTACTGCCACTCGCCGTAGGTATTGTCGACGGTCGTGACCGCGATCGCCTGTGGGGCCGTCGCGGGCGAGAGCACGTCTGGATCGGTGATGCTCCCGTCGATGACAAGCGAGGACACCGTCGTGTCGGACGGCAGCGGCACCGAGATCGCCAGACCGGGAGTGGTCTCGTACGCGCCGGAGAGGATTTGAAAGGTCTTCGCGGAGGAGTCCCACGTCACCTCAAGGTAGCCGTAGTTGAACGTGCTCCCGTTGTCATTCGTGAAGCGGAACCCGACGTAGCTCCCCGGACCAAAGTTTGCCGCGACGTTGCCGAAGTACTGGAACGTCGTTGACTCAAACTGCCACTGAAACGTCGCGCTGCTGGAGATCGAATCGCCAGCGGCGAAGTTCCGGATACCCGCAAGGGACCCGGTCACCGCGAACTGAAGCTCCGAGCTGCCCGAGGACGGAGAGCCCGCGAGTCCCCAGACGTTGGGGCTCGCAGAGCCGCTCGTGAAGGCGTTGTAGACCCGCAGGCTCGGACCACTCACGGGGAAGTTCGCGACGTCGGTGACGCTGCCCGCGGACCCGCCGCCGTTTGGGTTCCCGAGGCTGCCGTACGAGGCGAGGTTGATGCTGACCACCGCCGTGTTGGCCGCATAGGTCATGTCCTCGGCGATGGCGGCGACGACGGGCGCTCCCGAGATGTCGAGCACCGGTGGGTCGTTGATCGCGACCACGGTGATCGTGACCGTGGCGGCCGAGCCGCTCGTGAGGTTGCCGTCAGTGGCGATGTAAGAGAAGGTCGCCGAGCCGGTGTAATTTCCGACCGGGGTGAATTCGAGCCGGGCCAGGTCGCCCGCCGTGACGACGGCATTCACGGCAAGCGTGGCACCGTCGAGCCGCAGGATGCCCGCCGTGGCCGACGGAATCGCGGTGAGCGTGATCGAGGCGAGCGAGTCGAGCTCCGGATCGGCGAACCGGCTCGTGAAATCGGTGGTGGCGAAGGCCAGCGTGGTGTCTTCCGAGATAGAGGCAGACCAGCTCGTCACCGACGGGGCGGTATTGCCGACGCGGACGGCGATGTTCCGCGACCCCGAAACGGTCCTGTCGGGGAGCGTCGCCGGGGGGGCGAAGAGCGGGATCGCGAGCGACGTGCCGTCGATGCCGTACTCGATCAGCGAGCCAATGTTCGACTGGTCGTTCTTGTAGTCGTTGAGCGCGAAGCCGTAGTTGTTCAGGCCGCCGTAATGTTCGGTGCCGCCATTGTCGTTATTCGGCTCACCGGGGCTCCAGAACGTGGACGTGGTGAAGTTGGCATCGGTCGTCATGCCGGCCTGGTCGCCGGTCACCCACTGCCAGCCGCCGGCGGGCTCGACACTCGTGTTGGTCTGCTGGAGACCGACCCACTGGTCGGACTGGTTTCGCAGCCGGTTGAACCAGCCGGCGATCCGCAGCTCGTTGAGGTCCGTCACGCGGGCGAGGTAACCGGTCTGGCCCTCGTAGGAGGTGCCCGCGGCGTTCGAGGCCGCTCCCTGCCAGGTGCGGCCGGTGGCATCGACGCGGTAGTAGTGGCGGCTGCGGGCGCTGTAGGCGTATCCCGCATCCTTGAAGAGCATCGCGTTGCCGGGATCGCGGGTGGCCGAGATCGTGCCGGTCAGTTCGACCGGGAGCGGCAGCCGCTCGTCGCCGAACTCGACGACGTAGCGAAGCGCGGAGGCGCCGTTGTTGTCGTTGTAGTTGTACTGCGTGATGTCGACGTGGTTCTCCCGCACCCCGCCGCCATGATCCCAGTTGTTTGGCTCGCCACCGTTCCACGAGCCGTTGAAGGGCTGGCCGGCCTTGGGGCCTGTCGCCCAGTAGAAGTTGCCGGTTGGCTCATTGTTCGAGTTGATTTGTCGGGCCCCGGCCCAGGCATTCCCCACACCTGAGTTGGCGAGGATTGCCCGTACGATCTGCATGCTGGCGTTGTCGGTAGGCGTCGCGAGGTAGCCGGGCTGGCCGGCGACCGTCAGTGCCTCGGCGTTGCTCTTGGCGGTATCCCAGTTCGCCGTGCCGCTCGGCAGGCCGTAGTAGTGGCCGTTGGAGTGGCTGTAGTAATACGTGTCGCTGCCGCTGGCCACCATCGTCGCCAGCAGATCGACCTGGAGGGAGAGCGAGGTTTCGTCCCAGGCCAGTGAACCGTTGCGATGCACGGCAAAGATGAGCTTGTCGCCCTGAGCCAGCGCGATCTGCCTGAGCGAGGAGACCGTGCCGCCGCTGGGATTGGTGCCGGTCACCTGGGCCCCGGCATCCACCTCGGTCAGGGTTGTGCCCGAGAGTTTGAAGACGCGGAACTTCGAGTCGCCGTTCGATGAGTGCGTCCGCCAGAACCGGGCGTCGACGCCGAAGATGCCACTGATGGGCGCCGTGTACTGGGCCGCCGTCGGATAGTCGCGCGGCAGCGTCGTCACCTCGCCCGGCCGCTGGGTGAAGCCATCGGCGGAGAAGTTCTCGGCCGTGTTCGGCAGAAAGTCGAAGTCGCCGACGCTTGCGCTCTGCTGCTGCGCCCGGACACGAGCGCCGTTGTTCATGACGTGGAGTTGCGGCGTCGCCCCGGCGCGGCTGAACGAGCGGAAGATGTCGCCCGACGGGTTGCTCGTCCAATCATTGGTGTTCGCGCCGATGTCGATGAAGCCGAGGTCCCATGGCCCCTGCTGCCACTGCGGCGAGCGGAGGTCGAAGTCGCGGCCGAGGTTCCAGGAGTTGGCCGCCCTGTTGTCGGCGGTGCCGTCGAGCGGATACCACGACACGAGGTTCGACTCGTAGCCGGTGAGCGTGGTGTTGGTGTCGAGCGAGGAGGTGACCTCGAGGCCGTTGAGTGCCCGGTTGTAGACGCGGAGATCGCTGATCGAGCCCTTCCAATACTCCTCCCAATCCTGGGTGTTGTTGCGCTTGTATTGCCGTCCGATTCGCATGCCCATGCCGGGAACCGCGTTTGGCAACTGGCCGGTGGCGATCTTGATGCCGTCGATGTAAAGCGTGCCGTTGGTCGAGCTCGTGCCGCTCTTGACGACCGTGAACTGGTGCCACTGACCGTCGGTCGGCATGCCGCCGGTCACGGTCCAGAGATCGCCGAGTCTGAGGTTGTTGCCCGCGTCTGTCCGCTGAATGAAGAAGTTCTCGGCGCTCGTGCCCTGGGCAAGAATGGTGTGTTTGCCGCTGTTGCCGAGGATGGAACTATCGGCGAGCGCCCAGACCGAGACCGTCCAGTCGCCTCCCATCGGGATGGCGGCCCGCATCGTCTCGATGTAGTCGTCGGTGCCGTCGAAGACCGCGGCGCTCACGCTGCCGACGTTCCGGGTGCGGAGCGTGATGCTCACGGTCCGGAGGTTGTCGTTGGACGTATCCGACGAGCTGAACTGCAGCGACCGGAGTACCTGCTGGTACTGGGTCGCGGTGCCCGTGCCGCCGAGCGTGAGTGCGCCGCTGGTCGCGTTCCACGAGGCGGTGATCGACCCCACGACCGTGACGGCCAGCAGGTCGCCCGACTGGAAGTTGCCCGACACGCTATCGACGACGGTGATCGTGGCCCCGAGCACCGCGTCGAAGTCGGTGGCGTTCGTCGTCAGCGGGGCGTCGACGTCGATGAGCGAGATGCCCGGATCGACCGCGACGGCGGAGAGCGTGTTGCCCGTGTTGGGCCGCACGACGAGTGTCCGGCCGGTCGAGGTGACGAGCCGGGGCGGGTCGTTCACGAGCACGACCTCGATCGTGGTCGTGGCCGGGTTCACAGCCTCGGTGACGCCGTCGGTGGCGGTCCAGGTGAAGCTGTCGGGCGTGGTGCTCAGGTTGGCCGACGCGCCGCCGGCCCAGTCGGCCCGCGGCGTGTACCGCAGCGAGCCGAGGTTGGCCGCGACGATCACCTGATTCACGGCCACGGTCTCGCCGGCGTCGAGGCTGCCGCTGGAGTTGGTGTCGAGCCAGAGCGTGCCGTTGCCGGGCAGCGTCACGATCCGGATCGCGGCCAGTCCCTTGCCGGTGCCGGTGGTGCCGTTGGAGGAGTCGTGGCTGTCGCCGTCGCTGAAACCAAAGTTGGCCGCGATGAAGCTCAGCGTTGCGTCCTCGTTGACCGTGAGCGTGGTGCCGGCCACGGTCGGAACGTCGTTGTTGTTGAGCAGGCGGAGCGTAAAGTCGGTGGAGGCCGTGGCGGTGGGCTGGCCCGAGCCGTCGTTGGCCGTCAGCCGGATCACGAGGTCGGTGGCGTTCGCGGGTGGGTTACCGGTGAAGGTGCCGGACGTCGGATCGACGGTGAGCCACGGGGGCAGCGGCGAGCCGTCGCTGAGCGTGGCCGAGTAGCTGAAGACGGTGCCGGACGGGTCGGCGTCGGTGAACGTGCCCGCCGGCGGGGTGAAGGTGAAGCCGCCGGAGCCAAACCAGCTCTGGGTGGGGATCGCCGCCGCGACGACGGGGCGGTCGTTGTCACTCGAGAAGACGGCGTTGAAATCCCGCGTGGCGGTCGCCTGGCCGTCGGAGGCCGTGAGGCGGATCGCGAGCGTGCCCGCGTTGGCGGGCGGGTTGCCGGTGAACGTAAGGCTGTTGGGGTTGAAACTCAGCCACGACGGCAAGGGCTGCCCGCCGTCAAGCGACGCCGAGACCGTGATCGCGTCGCCGTCGGCGTCGGAGACCGCAGACCACGGCACGCTGAAGGTCCTGGTGCCGGAACCGGAGACCAACTGGTCGCTCACCGACGTCCAGACAGGCGCGCGGTTGAGGTTCGTCACCGTCAGCGTGAACCTGCCGTACATCCACTCGGCGTTGTGATTGTTCTGGGCGAAATAGCCGTCGTCGTTTCGGACCCGCAGCGATGAGTTGAAGGACGTGACGGCGACGTAGCTGCCCGCCGCGAGCGTGGTCGCGAAGCCGCCCCCCGAACTACCGCCGTAGGTGCTCCCCTGGCCGCCCGCCACGAGGTTTTGGAGTGGGCGGCCGGGATCGAACGAGCCTCGATAGATGGAAACGGTATAAACAGAACCCCATTCATTCGTGTACCAGGGCTTATCCTCGCCCCGGATAACCCGGTACTGGTCCGAGGCGACCGTGTCGAACTGAAACGTCGAGTTCACCGGCAGCGTGATCGACGCCGTACCGTAACGGGTGCCGGACCCGTTGTTGTGGGCCGTCCACCGTGGCTCCTGCGTCCGCGACGTGCGGGAGCGGGTTTCCCAGCGGGTCGGGATGCCGAAGATGTTGAAGGCGACTGGCTCTTTCCAGGTGTAGGTCTTCTCCACCCAGGTCTGGACGTAGTGCGCCGTGACCTTGTCGGCCGTGAAGGGCTCGGCGTATTTCGTGAACTCTCCGCCGGAAAACTGCTGCAGGGCCCGGCCCTGCCAGTGCAGCCGGGGCGCATCGCGGCCCACGTTGATGACGTAGTTGGTGAGCGTGTTGCCGCCGAGATCGACCTGGAGCGGGCTCGCCTCGATGGGGCCCGTCATGGCCTCGAGGTCCCAGTCGCCGCCGAACAGGACCGCGCCCGTGGCGTCATCGCTGGCGGCGATGTCGGCGCGGGTGGCGGCCGCGAAGGCCGTCACGAAGCTCTGTCCCACGAAGCCTTCGGCCACGCCGCAGCCGTAGAGCAGGATGTCGCCGCCGGGGGCGAGCGCGGCGCCGATCGCCGCGAGTGTTTCGTTCTCGGCCGCGAGCGACGCCTCGGTGACGTTCGTGGAGCCGAGCGTCAGCCGTCCCGAACCGCCGTGGCTGTAGATGTGGATCGCACCGATGCCCTCACGGCCGGCGAGGGCCGCGGCGATCTGGCGGAGGCCGTCGCGATCCGCGTCGAGCAGGAAAGTCTGCGCACCCATCGCATCGGCCGTGGCGAGTACCGAGTCGAGCTCCGGCACCGAGCGATCGACGAAGGCGATCTGCGGCAGGGAGGCGGGCGGGGCCTCGGCGACCGTGGGCGCGACTACTTCCAGCTGCGGCGAGGACGGCTCCGCGAGCGCCGTAACGACCGCCTCCTCGGCGCCGGTCGTGGCGGCCGAGACGTCGATAACGGGAGTCAGGCGATCGAGGTCACCAGCCAGCGCGAGCCGCACCTCCAACTGCTCGGTCGCCGCGAGCCGCGTGGTCGAGGTCAACCGCTTCGGCACGGGGCGGCCCGCCCTCCGGCGGGCGGCCCTACGCGTCGACGTGCCGCGGCTGTCTCTCCGCCAGAACGCGAGCCAGGTCCACCAGCCAGACCGCCGCGGCGGTTCCGCCACCGTCTGCATCGAGGCGAAAATGTCCGCCAACGGCGTGGCCCACAGGCCGCTCGGCAGCAGCCGCGGCCTGGATGGCGGTACGCCACGGATGCGACGCCAAAATCTGCGAACGAGTCGTCGGGTTCGCCGGAACGGAGGCATCAAAGGCATGCGGAAATCCAGGTGCTGGGTAGGGAAAGGGCTGGACGAGCGCGTGGTTCGCATGCCGTTGGCAGGCGTTCGCCGATATACGGCAGAAGCGGCAAACCCGTGCGAATGTCGCCCCGGGACAAGTTGCACGCTCTTGTATATAAATCGGCGGCCCGGCGGCGTCACTTTTTCGGTCAAAAACCCCCAGAACTAGTCGGCCGGGGCCAGGGTTCTCCAGCGGACGCAGCGGTGCGGCCGGCTTTTAACCCACTGCTTTCCCTGCTCTCCCGGTTTTCCTGGCCCCCCTAGCCTCTCGGCGGCCGGTGTTAGCGGTCCTGCCGCGTGCCGTGGGCAGGGGGGGAGTCGGCCGTGCCGCGGGGCCGATGACGGTCAGTGGCGGGGGCGGGTCGTCAAGGAAGGCGGTCGGTCGCTTCCCCCCTTTTAGGTGATTTGCTTCGGATGCAACGCATGGACGCTCGTCAGCAGCGCCGCCGGAAGCCCCGCGGCTCGGTCGCGGTCGCCTCCCGCCTGTCAGGGGCCGTGCGTTGCCTGGTCTGCTGGCTCGTGGCGATGACGCTCCTGCCGGCCCGGGCCGCCGACTGGTCGCCGGCCGGCGGCGATCGCCGCCCCACGTTCTCCGGTGGTGTGGAGGCGCTGCTGCTGTGGCGGGATGGGCTGCCCGACCGGCCGCTCTATTTCGAAAGTGCCAATCCCGAGATCGTGCCGCTCGATGCGGGCGGGATCGCCACGGGCATGGCCGCCGGGCCCCGCTACCGGATCGACTGGAGTCCCGACGGCGTGGGGGCCTTCGAGTTCAACTACTTCAACGTCCAGTCTTTCAGTGGCTCCCGGAGCGTGGCCTCGCCCTCGGCCGGCCTGGAGCAGGACAACATCATCGGTTTCCTCTATCCCGACGTCACGGCGGCGACGGCCGCGTCGTCCTCGGGCATCCAGTCGTTCGAACTCAACCGCCGCCGGCAGTTGGGCATGTTCGAGGGGGACTTTCTCTACGGCTTTCGGTGGGTCGAGTGGCACGACGGCCTGCGGATCACCGACACCACGGTGACCGGGCTCACCACGGGCTCCGACCTGTTCACCACCGACACGATCAGCAGCCTGTACGGCGCCCAGATCGGCCTGGACATGGTGCTGCTCGGCAGCCGCTGGGGTCAGGCCTGGCTCGAGGGCATCGGCAAGGCCGGCATCTACTACGACCGGGCCGTGCAACGGAGCTTCGTCGACAGCGTGAGCACCGACCAGATCGTCCGCAGCACGGCGGCCACGGCCGATCTCACGAGCTTCTTCGGCGAACTCGGCTTCACCGGCTGCCTGCGGCTTTCGGACCACTGGGTGGCCCGCACCGGCTTCACGATGTTCTGGCTGGGCAACGTGGCGGCCGCGGCGGACCAGCTTTCCGCCAACAACCTCTACGCCGACGAGATCGTCAGCGGCATCCGGGCCCGCGACTCGGTGTTCCTCTACGGCCTCAACCTCGGCCTCGAAGCCGGGTGGTGACCGCGGTATCTGCTGCCAGGTGACGCCTCTGGCGGAGAAGAGTCTTCGGGCAGTGCGGCGGCCACTCTTCTCGTGATGATCCAACGGTCACCATGGAGGAACTCCCGCATGGTGACGGTTGGATCATCGTCGGCGGGATGGCTCGACGAGGCCGTGGGGTGTGGCCCGCTGCCTTGTCGCGTGGCAAGTACGGTTGTTCGCCACTACAATTCCGCAAGAAAGCCCGAGGCGGTTGATGTTGAGGGCGGCATAAAGCGACCATCGGTTTTAGTAGCGGAAGGTGCGACCTCCACGACGAGCGGAGGCGCCGTTTTCATCACGGAGCGTATTTCAGATGGCCACGATCAGTTTTGATCTCCCAGACAGCGTCGAGCGTCATCTTGCCACGTTGTCCGACAACGTGGACGCGGCGGCCAAGGAAGCTGCGGTCGTCGAGCTTTATCGGCAGGGGCAGTTATCCCATGGCGCCCTGGCCGAATGCCTGGGTCTTTCACGCACAGAGGTTGACGCGCTTCTGGAGCGACACGGCGTTGCCGAGGATCTGCCAACGGTTACCGAGTTTCGCGAGCAGTTGGACGCGATTCGTAATCGCCTTCGACGATGATCGTCGTTTGCGACACATCGCCCGTGAACTATCTCGTCCTGATCGACGAGGTTGATCTGCTGCCGCAGCTTTTCACGACGGTGGTGCTGCCGGCGGGTGTGTTGGCTGAGCTGCAGCACCCAAGAACCCCGCCGCGGGTTGCCTCATGGGCTCGCGAGTTGCCACCTTGGGTCCGCGTGATTTCGCCAGAGGGCCCGGTTGGAGATGTTGGTCTCGGCCGTGGAGAGGCGGAAGCCATCGCGATTGCGACGCAGATTGCCGCCGACACAGTTCTGATCGATGAACGCAAGGCGACGGTGGTGGCGCGCCAACGAGGGCTTTTGGTCACGGGCACGCTGGGCGTACTTGCCTTGGCGGCCGAGTCAAAGCTCGTAGACCTTGAGGCCAGTATTGGCCGCCTTCTCGAAACGAACTTTCGTGCGTCACCGGCATTGATCGACGACATCCTTCGCCAGAGCTGATCGAAGGGAAAAGACTTTCATTTCTGCGCGGCTGCGAGATCGCGAAACTTCGAGTGCATCCACGAGGGCGTGACGCCCGAACCATATAGGAAAAGCAACGCATGGCGGTGATTTCCCAATATGATCCGGGCGGGCGCCTTTCTTACGGATTCAACTGGTGCTTTTGGTTTTCCGAGGCTTTCGTGCGGCCGCCCTGCGGTCGTAGACGAGTGGAACGAAGACTTCGACGGGGCCATCCGCCGTTGCCGGCTCATAGCCCGGACGCGCGTGAATCGAATTCCAGACCGGGACGGGAACGCCGTCGCGATCCGTCGGCCCCCCGCGATCGAGCACTGCCAAGGCCGGGACGGCGTTGATCGTGAAACGGGCGACCATCTTCGGACATCCGGCCAATCGGTGTGCCCTGCGGCGCGAACAGCACCCCGCTGAAGGGAATGCCGTGCTGCTGCCACCGTGCCGCGATCTCCAGGAAATCAGCGTCCTGGGTCAGCAGGACACAGCCAACGGCGGTCGCTCGCGCCAGTAACTCTTCGTCGGATAGCCGCCCGGCCGCATCGGCTTGGGCCGTTCGGACATCGAGCAACTTGCGCCGGAGACCCTCGGTGACGGCGGCCGGCACCATGCACATCCATGGAAACGGCCAGTGACATGGGACGGATTACGCTCGGCGGTCATTGGTCACGGCTCGACGCCGCAGCAACTCATCGCGTGAGAAAGGCTCGGCGCCACGGGCCCGTTCAGCCTGTGTTTTTTCGGCTTCGATCGCAGCCACGATGGTGTCGTGGTGGTCATGGAAGTAGGCAAGTGCTGCGTAGACCTCCGCAGGCCGCAGATCCGGGTGCTGTCGCAGAATCTCTTCTGCCGACCACCCATAGAAATACTGCTCCGCAGCGATGTGCTTGACGGTGTAGCGGGTGCCTTCGATGAAGGCTTCGCCGTCGGCGTCGATGATGACGTGGGGGTATGTGTCGGCGGTTGCCATCGGACGGTCCTGTCGTTCAACAGTCCTTGTTCTATCGTCTCTGCTCTGGTGCCTTCTAGCCGCCGCAGCGTCGGGTGCCCGGAAGTGCCACGGCTGAGATGGCTATGGCCTCCCGAGCACCCGACTTTACCGGCATCAGTCATGCGGCCCCATCGCGCTTTTTCGCAGCGTCGCGTGCGGCCGCCCTGCGGTCGTAGATGAGGGGAACGATCGCCTCGACGGGGCCAGCCGCCGTTGCTGGCTTACCGCCCTGGCTTGCGTGGATCGAGTCCCAGACCGGGACGGGTGCACTATCGCGATCCGTCGGCTTCCCCCGCTCGAGCACCGCCAGGGCCGGAACGGCGTTGATCGTGAACCGGGCGACCATCTGCGGGTTTTCGTATCCATCGACGTGTTGCTTTTGGATGACGACCTCGCCCACGAGGGCCTTGAGCACCTGAGCCGCCACGCCCACGTCACCCTGCAGCAGGTCTCGAAGCTTTCCGAGCGCGGCGACGATGTCCTTCTCCGTGACGCTCCGCACGGTCGGCCGTCGGCCGGCTCGCTGGAGTTCCTTGAGTTGCTCCCGCTTGGCCGCCAGTTGCCGACCCATCTCCTCGGCCTTGGCGAGCACGGCGTCGAGGTGCGTGTCGTCGAGCTTGGCGAGCCGGTCGGTGAGCCGCTTCAGTTGCCGGTCCTCATTCGCGATTTCCTGCTCGAGCTTCTTGGTGGACGGAATCGGCTGTCGGGCGATCCAGGCGAGCCGCTTGTTCACCTCGGCCGTCAGGTCGGCAATGAAAGCGTCGGTGAAGAGCGTCGCCATGATGGTCCGCAGCACCGCCTCGTCGATGATCCGAGCCGACTTGTAGCCCCGGTTCGTGCAGCCGTGAATCCCGTTGTTCGCGTTGAAGCAGAAGAAGCTCTGGTACTTGTCGTCGGATCGCCCGAGGATCATCGGGTTGCCGCAGCCACCGCAGGTCGGCCGGACGAGCACCTTCGGGTACAGGTCCACGCGGTGGGCCTTCTTCTTGCGATTCTTCGCCTTGCGGCCGAAGGACTCCGCACCCCGCCCCAGCTTCTCGAGCACCGCGTTCGCGAGCTCATCGGAGAAGATTCGCAGGTGGGGCACGTCCCGCCAGATCCACTCCGACTTCGGCAGGTAGATCACCTTCTTCTTACCGGTCTGGCGGTCGGTGGCCTGCCTGCTCTTGTGCATCACGTCCTTGCCGACGAGCCGCTCGCGGGCGTAGTGCTGACGGACCCGGCTGTCGGACCACGTCTGCTTGCCGCCCACCTTGTGCTCGTTGAAGAGCCTTGCCACGTCGATGGCGCTCTTGCCTTCATAGGCGATCATCTCGGCACCCCGTCGCGTCCAGTCGGCTGCCTCCGGGGCGATCTCGACGACCTTCTCGATCGTGTTCTTGTGGGTGATCACGAGGTTGCCGTGGGCGTCTTTCAGATCCACCAGCCGATAGCCCACGCCGGGCGGCGAAATGTTGTCGCCGCGTCGGAAGGCATCGTCCATGCCCCGATTCACCTTGGATCGCAACTGTGTGATGAACGCCTCGTTCATCGAGCCGAGCACGGGCAGGAGCAGGGACGACTGCGGGTTGGCGCTGTCGAATCCGTCGCTGGCACCTATGACACGCACTCCGGTCTCGTCGGCGAGTTCCCCGAGCCGCAGCGACTCGATCGTGTTGCGGCTCATCCGGGAAAGGTCGTCGATCAGGAACCACGCCACCCCTGACGCTTCGCGTCGTTCGACCAGGGACTTGGCGAGCGTGTAGCCGGTGCGGCAAGCGAGCGTGCCGCTCACGGCGGCGTCGGCCATGACGTATTGCCACGGCACAAAGACACTATCCCGCCGAGCGCGATTCAGGACGTTGAGAAGCTGCTGGTCGAGCGACCGCGGGTTGGAGTTCTCATCGCTGAACCGCAGGTAGGCGACCGCCAGAGCAATCCAGGCGAGCGGGGTATCGCCTAGCCGGAACGCTTCGGCGTGCTGTTGCCGGAACCGCCGTTCGAAGTCGTCGGCCATCGCCGCGATCGTGGAGGGGTCAGCTGCTGGCACGGCGGCCGTTCCGGCGAGGTCGGGCCAGAGCCCGGGCCTGAACCTCGAGGTAGGTGCGAGCCAGGTCGAGAAGCCCCTGCCGCTCAGGCATGCCGAAGTCGGCGCTTCGGATCTGCCCGCGGCGGCTGGGGGCCGGGGCGCTGCTGGCGGCGGAGGACTGCGGGGCAGGGAAGGAGGAAGAAACACTGCCGGCGGGGCCGGCGTCGTCATTGAAACGAAGCATGGGAGAAACCTCGGAGGCGATTGAATTGCCTCCGGGGTGGAGCAGGAGGGCGGGCTTGGGTCCGCCCCCTTCAGCTGCCTCTGCGTTTACGCCGAGGCGCCGATCTCGCCCACACTGCATCCCCGTCGAACCAGATCTGGAACGGGAAGGGGTACGGGCAGAGACCGGTGGATTTCTCGGGCGTTTTGCGAAGTTGCTGCCTCGTCAGGGAACGCAGGTCGCGGGTCGCCCTGACTTATTGATAGCCTCCTCAGCAGAATCTGTGGGTGAACGCAGGCTCGGGTAACCGCCCGAGCACATGAAAGAGCGGGATTTCGATGCCTTTTGCGGTCCGGAAGCCGAATTCTTTTCTGGTGGACAGTTTCGCTTTGCCGTTGAATCCCTCGACGGCCCCCGACGAGATGGTGCCCCGAGCCCGGAACCAGTTGATGATCAGATGCCGATGCCGCCGCAGGCTCCGGGCGATCTTCTTCATCGGGCCGATCCGGCTGCGCATGGTGCGGGTACACCAGGCATCGAGGAACTTCACGGCCCACTCGGGACTCCTGTACTCCCAGAACCGCTGGAAGTCTTGGGCTCGGCACTCGGCCCGGTCTGTTCCTGTGGCTCTATTCCGGGCTTTGCAGCAGGTTCTGGGTGTGACTGTGCAGGGTTCTTGGCGGGTGCTTGTTCGGCACGCTCTTTTTTTGCCGGTGTGATCTTGCCGAACAGGTGCCCGCCCACTTGGTCGTGGCTCCAGGTTCCGGCGTATCTGTCCTGGTCGAGCACCACGCGGGCCGAGAACGTTCCCAGCCCCGGGATACCGACTTTGTCAAGCGTGATGACCGGCGTGTCCCCGGCCCATTTCACTTGGACTGGCACCGGCACCGTGAGGTCCACCTTGCCGTACTTGATTCGGGAAGTCAGGGCCCAAAGCTCGCCGTTGCCAAGTTTCATCGCCCCCGTGATCACGTACTCTTCTTTTTCGAGTTTGGCGGCGTCTTCTTGGCCATCCATCGTGAAGTGCCCGATGAGTTTCCTGTTTGTGACGAGTTTCCGAAACTCCTCTTCACGTCGCGTAGCCTCTTCCGTCTCAAGCATCGAACTGCCAGGTCCTGGTGCAGGTGCCTCCGGAGTGGCCGCCGCCGCTTCAGTTTGAGTTTCTTTGGCAGAACTCTGGTCGCCCAAGCCAAAGCTCACCAATGCCAGCCAGCAGAAAACAATCGGGCGAAGGGCAGGGCGGCTCATGGCTGACTCCTTGGGCGTGTATCTCTTGCCGAATGAGCAATCGGCTTAGCCGGTTCATTCTCCGCCGAAGAGTCTAACAAGGCAGCGGCCGCCCTAGTCCGTGTAGCCGGCCCCATTTTTCCAGTGGCTCGGAGCAGCATGGCGTAGAAGCGCGCAAATGACTCATGTGACCATTCACCTGCCACCGGTCATCGCGGTCCACTGCGACTTAGGCCTCGACGCTTTTGTAGCTCCGGTAGGACGGTTCGGGCCCACCGGAAAGTGTGAGGTAGAGAAGACCCGCCAAAATTAATAGGATCCCCAGCACGTAATTTCCGCTCTCCAGAGTGCCGGTCGCGTCTTTCGCCCACGAGGTGATGAACGATCCGACAATGCCGGAAAGGCTGGTGCACGAGTTGAGGAGAGCGATCCCTGCCGCAGCAACCGATCCGGTTAGGAGTGTGCCTGGGAACATCCAGAAGATTGGAATCATCGCCATGATTCCCGAAACTCCAATGACCAGGCAGATGAAGGCCACTGGGAAGTAACTGGAAAAGACTCCACTGAGGATCAGACCGACGCCTGCCAGCGCAGCAGGGATGGCAGCGTGCAGGTTCCGCTCGTTCTTTCGAGCTGAATGCCAACTGTTCAGAACCATGGCTACAGCGCCGAAGGCGTAGGCCAAACCGACCAGGAGGCCGTTGTGGAATGGATCCGTAATTCCACCACTCATAATCAACGACGGCATCCAAAACAGCAGGCCATAGTTTCCGGCTGCAAAGAAAAGCGCGATAACTGCGAGTATCCAGAAGCGTTTGTCTTTAACGGCGCCTGAATAGGAATGTACCTTGGTGACGGCCTCGCGCTCGAGGTCCTGCCGGATCAAATCGGCTTCCTGAGATGTCAGCCACGTTGAAGCCGCAGGCCTGTCCTGAAGCCAGAAAAACAGAACAATGCCAAGCACCACCGCAGGGATTGCCTCGATCAACAGCATCCACTGCCATCCGTTGAGCCCCATGATCTGATGCGTGAACGACATGATCGCGCCGGAGAGAGGTCCCCCAATCATCGAACTCAGTGGTATGCCCAGCAGAAAAGTCGACAAAATTCGACTCTGGCGGCTTGCTGGAACCCAGTAGTTAATGAATAGGGCGTAACTCGCAAATCTCGCTTGCCCCGGCCAGAGGAACGGTCGTTTTCGCCGTGTTTTCCCGGGCACAAGCCGGCGCAAGCATGCTTTGCTAGCAGATGAAAAAAGTGTTGGTGTGTGGAAAACACCCCATCCTCACGGAGGCCCAACGCCATGATCGTGTCACAGGAACGAGCTTTTCTCAACGCCCAGGCTCGGCTCGAAAAAATCCGCCGCTACGTGGAGCAGGCGACGAATTCCGGGGAGCGGATTGACCGAGTGGAGCGGGAGCTTTTTGGACAGCTTTTGGAGCTTGGCCGGACGCTCTTGCGGGCGTTCGTAGACGGGCAGGGAGACGGAGACGCGGGGCGGAGCATCGAGATCGATGGCGCGGAGCTCCGCCGCCTCAGCCGCCCCAGGGAACGGCGGTACCTTTCGGTCTTCGGTGAGCTTGCGATCAAGCGGCGGGTGTACGGCACGCGGGAGGGGCAACGGATCGAGCATGTCCCGCTGGATGCCCGGCTGGGCCTGCCGGAGGGAGAGTTTTCATACGTGCTGATGGACTGGCTGCAGCGGCTATGCGTCAAGGAGTCGTTTCGCGAGGCCGTGACCGATCTGCGGGCACTTCTGAACCTTGCGCCGAGCGAGCGGGCCGCCGAGCAGATGAATCAGCACATGGCTCAGGATGCCGAGATTTTTCAGGCTCATCAGTCGCCGCCCGAACCGGACACCGAGGGCGAAATCCTCGTCGCGACGGCCGACGGCAAGGGTGTGCCGATGCGGCGGCCGCTGGAAGAGCGGACGCATCGATCCCGCCCCAGGCGCGGCAAAGGCGAGAAGGCCAACAAGAAGCAGATGGCTTACGTGGGTGCTGTTTACAGCATCAATCCCTTCCCGCGGTCCGCAGCGGACGTCGTGGACGAGGTATGCCGCAAGCGACGGGCAGAGGATCGGCCGGAGCCGCAGAACAAACAGATGTGGGCCGAGATGACGCGGTGCCTGGATGACAACGGCGCGACCGGCCGAGAGCGTGTGTTCCTGGAGATGGCGATAGCCTGCAAAGACCGGGATCCCGACCGCACGAAAACGCTCGTCTGCCTGCTCGACGGCGAGCGGGCCCTCTGGCAGATGGCAGGCGAGTGGTTGCCGAATGCCGTGGGCGTGCTCGATCTGTTCCATGTGCTCGAGCGACTCTGGACTGCGGCCCACTGCTTCCACTCGGAGGGCAGTCCCGAGGCGGCGGCGTTCGTGTCGCACCGGCTGACGATGCTGTTGGAGGGTAAGGTTGGGCATGTCATCGGCGGCCTGCGACGACTCCGAGATCGCCATTCCCTCAAAGGCGAGAAACTCAGGCGGATCAATGCGGCGATCGCGTACTACGACAACAATCGGGAGCACATGAAGTACGACGAGTACCTCGCGGCCGGCTACCCGATCGGCAGCGGGGTCGCCGAAGGCGCCTGCCGCCATCTGGTGAAAGACCGCATGGAAGGCACCGGCATGCGGTGGACCGTGCCCGGGGCGCAGGCGATGCTTCACCTGCGGGCCGTCTACCTCAACGGCCGATGGGACGAGTTCATCGAGCGCCACGCCGAAACTGAGCAAACTCGGCTATATGGCAAGGCTGCGGCATAGCGATTTGCGAGTTACGCCC